>JAMDDH010000047.1 GCA_023488885.1 Thermoplasmatota archaeon
AAATTGATGAAATCTTATCTATTTTGTTACCACGAATCGTGGAGGATAATGTGCGAGAAGTCATATCACTTCAGGAGAATCTGGTTGAGACCATAATTGAGGATAGTGATTATGATGTTGACGGGTACCTTCTTCGGTTTAAGAAGCCACAAATAGCCCTTGAAGTAAAATGGAGAAACAAGGTAAGAGACATTGGTAAAATTGAGACTAACCTCCTGTCATTAATTGCGGAAAAGCGAGTTCTTTTTGTAACAGACAAGAGTGAACTTAGATCTGAAAAAATAAGCCTAATGGACGTATCAGATTTAATTTTTTCTTAATCTGGCTATAAAATGGGCAGGAAAAAATGGGGCTCCGGAGGAAATGTATGTTGGTTTTGAAAACACTGTTTTTTTAGTTTTTCCTCTGCATCATCCGGTTTCCTGTAATCCACCTGGTATGGTTTTGCATGCTTCATACCCATGCCTTTGAGAATCCTGTGAACCTGTCTCTCTGAATATTCCACCCTAAAATTCGTCTTTATGAGAACGCCAAGATACCAGAGATCCTTTGTTTCAAGCAGTGTCTTAAGTTCTCTCTTCTGATCATCTGTGAGTCTCGGGAGCTTACCCCCTGCGTACCTCGGTATAAGGCCATCATAGCCGGATTTGTTCCAACCCTCTTCGCAACACTGACGTCCTTTGAGGCCTGGACCTTGCTCTTCTCGCCATAAAGAAGTTTGATGAATATGAGCCTTGGAATGATCTTTGCATGGTTCTTCTCTTTCTTGATCCTCCGGGTTAAATCTATTTCGCTAACGAGCGTGTTCAAAACGAGCGTTTTTTTCTCGCCATACTAATGCAATGTCAATTACTATAGACCTTTTCTATAATCTTACTGGTCTCCTGACAAAACAACGCGAAACTAGGATTTCTGATCTGATCTTGTCACTGAATGGGCAGATTCCTCTGAAAATTGTTTAGTTTTTTCCTTCTTTCCCGCTCATTTTAGATAGCTGCCGCTATCTTCCCATGTTTTTTCAGGTTCATCAGGGTGAAAAGATTGTAGCAGAGACACCTGAACATCGCCTTCACGCGAACACGCCTCACCATTGTCACATAAACATGACCACCGTTGAATTTTCCCTTGATGATTGAGTAAGGCCTCTCTCCGGGTGATCTTTTCCTCGTGATCCTGCGGTTCCTGCGCATCTGATCAATTGTCAGGGGAGTGCTCCTCGAGGCGCGATCCATTGTTGCATCTATTCCCCTGCATGGTGCACCCTGGTATCCCCTGTCACGATAACAGGGCAGATCCGGTATGCTCAGATCAACATTGGCATCGTGCAGTGAAGCGGTTGTCACGACAAACTGCCTGATCAGCGGCATGTCAACGCCAACGGAGTTGTGAAGCTTGTACCCGAAATGTGTTTTGCTGTCCTTCTTTGCGAATGTGTCGTCCCTGGATCTTCTTGTCCTTGCAGATTTTCTTTCATCCCTCTGGAGCCTCTTCTTCTCCGCTGCCCTTATCTTCGCGGCTTTCTTCTCATCCTTTGTCATCCTTCTCTCCTGTCCTGCATCAGCAGCATTATCATTCCCAGGCGTCTCAACTGTTTTCTCATCCTTCGTTGTCCGCGGCGGTTCAGGATCAACAGGAACGGGAGGCTTCTTCCTTCCGTGCTTTCCATGATCTGATTCGATGTACGAGGCATCCTGTATAACCCCCTTTTCGATCCTTATGCCCCTGTCGTTGAACTGCTTCCATATGATCTCCCAGAGTTTCTTGTCCATGCCGGATGATGACAGCCTTTCGCGGAACAGCCATATGGTCCTGGCATCGGGCATTTTCTCCGGATAATGGAGGAAATGCCTGAATGATATCCTGTCATAGAGTTCCCTTTCCGTTGCCTCATCACTGAGGCCGTAAAGTTCCTGTATGAATAATGTCTTGATCATGGTGATCTCGTCGAAGTTGGGCCTTCCGCCTTTCTCTGTGTTGTTTTTGAAGAGAACAGACACCATGGATCCCAGGGATCTCCAGTCTACCATTGGTTCGAGACTGGCAAGTGTGTCCATGCTGCTGATCTGTTTATACGCTTCGGGAATGCTGAAATCACGCAATGAGCTCATTATAAATACACATGAAACAAGCATGAATAAAGGTTTCGCCATCAACAATGGTCAGTGGAACCTGAAGAATATAAGTCCGAGTGCAAATCAAATTTGGAAGGGTTTCTAAAATTGGTCTGAGTTTTTAGAAAAGGTCTATAATTATCATAAAATGGCCTCCTGTGGATTTGCCTTCTTTCTAATCTTGCTTGTTGTAGTTCCCGGTCCTAAAGTTCCTGATATTTGTCAATGAAACGGAGATACCATTCCTCAAACTGAGTGTTGCTTATTATGTGGAGTTCTATTGGAGCATCAATTTTTTTCCAGACAGCAACTGTTATTTTGTCTCTAAGTGAGGAGTCGCTCGGTATCACGATCAGGTCAATATCGCTACAGGCATTATAGTCACCTCGCAGGACTGAACCGAAGAATATTATTCGCGAGCCTGGATCTATTTTTCTTATGATGATCTTTGTCTTATGGAGCACATCCCTGTAGCTCCGCAATTTCTTGAGCCTGAGAACTTCATAATCCTGATAGTTGCTCATCAAAAACCTCTTTTGTAAATCGTAGAAGTGGGAGCACATCCTCCTCTTTCGCACGAACTGGAAAATATCTCGCACTTATGTAAGCATCTTCTATTCTTGAGAGTCTAAGTAAGTGTGATTCATCTTTGATCAGTGCATTCAGTCTTGGTTCGTGCTTCACAAGCAACTTTATCAATTCCCTAAAGGAATGCGTTCTGGGATAGGTACCATTCAATTTCAACGCATAATACTTTAGAAGAAGCTCACAATGCTGATGTATTGCAATAAGAGCCAGATCCCATTTCTTTTTTTCTACTAAATGCTCTGCCTCCTCCAGATATTCATCGCTTCTCACCTTTAAAATTTCTATGTCCGAGGCCGGCATTTATAATCCATTTGTCATGTTTATATTGTTATTAATTTTCTCTAAAGTTAAGACTGTCAATTCTCCGTTGATTGCCTGTGGTACCAGTATGACGTTTTCAAGATGCCCCCATCAGTCTTGAACCTGTTCTTGAGCAGTTCTAATCTCACGGAGAAGTGATGCTCATCCACGTTGTTGATCCTGTTGATCATGGGATCATCAAGATACCTGAATACCAGCGAGTGGTTCTTCTTAAGGAACCTGAGGAATCCCCTGATCACTTGGTGATCAGAATATAGATTCCTTATGGGATCAAGCGGTCTGAATGTCCCCTTCCTCAATGGTGATTGAAGTCTGGCCCTGACGCTCTTCTTTCTCACCTCATCTGAGATATGCTTTCCGTATCCATAGCCGGGAGGCCTTGTTTCAAAGGAGTAAGAACAGTCTCTGCATATGTATCTCTGGACCATGATACTCTGCCCTGATACTTCCCTCATGTATGTGCCATTCTTGGAGGTATTCCTGGAAAGGCACCTGGGTTCCCGGTAATACAGCAGGACAGTATCACCACGGAATGTCATGCTCACAGTGGGATCAGGCATCCTGACCGGAGAGGATGCAGCATCACCGGTGTAATCATCAAGATTAGTTGTGATGACTTTCCTTTTTATTCCGGGGATGCTGTGTAACCGCACAGTATCCAATATCATGAATGTATTTCATGATTTCGGCATGGAGCGGAAACTTGTGAGATTTTCAACTAAGAGTTGGCAGTCTCAAAAAATAAAACATTTATATAGGTTCAAACTACTGCTTTAGCTGATATCCTTGAGTAACATTAAAAAGGAACTAACACCAAAACTAAAAAAAGAACCAGAAGGCTTCCTAAAGAAGTTGTTCGAGGACCAGCCATTTGCAATGCTTATCTTTGATAATCTGGACTAATTATTCTGATGAATCTACTGACAGTTGACCAGATATTGCAGTACAACCGAGAGATATCAGATCGGTATTCTTTGGAGCATGGTGTCATTAACCCAAATATTCTCACATCAATATGCGAAATTCCAATCCGTGTCTTCTTTGGAAAGGAAATGTTCCCAAGCATATATGAGAAATCTGCCAGCATTCTTGAATCGCTGATACGATTTCATCCTTTCCTGGATGGCAACAAACGAACAGCACTCGAATCGGTTTGTGGCTTTCTCTTCTTGAATGATTACATTTTTCTTTTGCCACTGGAGACTCCAAGATTTCTCGTGAAGATCGCACAGAATCCTGGGCAATCTGAGAAAGAGAATTCAGCGCTTATAAAGAAAATATCAAAATGGGTCTCTAAATATAGTGCCAAAATGGATGACAAAGAGAGAATTGTCAAAGTACTTATGAGCCATTTCCACAAATTAAAATTCTGGTTTGGGCTTTCACGCATGCCCATTCTTAGATATGTAGCAGGGATATATTTTTACAGCCGATTGCAGTTGAAGGTATATGAAAACACCGAGATCATGGAATACGGCATTTCCAACTTTATCGAACATATGATGGCGAATACCAACAGAATGGTAGAAAAAGTAAAATCCAACTATAAAGCTTAATGTCGATCGTGTTGGTTTTCATTCATGTCGGATTACCATTGCACGAGGATAATGTTGCAAGGTGGAATTTGTATGAATAAACCTTATCTGGCCATATACCAACATCTTCCACTCAATTTGAGGCAGTGTCATGGACAAATTTATCACACGGTCTTCCCCAAGGTAAGGATAAAAGGCATATGCTGTCCATAGGGTAATACCATTCAACAACAGATGTTTCCGAAAACTGTAAAACTACGGCAATACTATGTTTGAAGGAAAGGCGATCACTTTTTCAGCTCTGGAAATTCCTCCTCAGTCTATTATTGAAATATCACTGATACTCTTGAAGTCATGATCAAAGGTGGCAATCCTTGTTATACCAAATGCCTTCATTGTTGCTACATTAGTACAATCAGTGAAACTTAGATGGGAATCATGTTGCTTCTCAAAAATATTCCAGGAGTTGTTGAAATTCTCTGCGTCAACTTGCACAATATCAATCCGTTCGAGGAGCATCTTACCAACTTTAACTGCTTTTTCCAAACCTTGTTTAGCGGCAATATACGTTACTGTTTCGTCGAAGATAAAGTCGGTTATCTGAACTTGACCGTAATAGCCTGAGGAAATTTTTGGCATAATCTTGTCTGACTGAGTATGATTCTTGTCCCTTGTGTTGAAATATGCAATTAGAAAACTTGAGTCCAGAAGTATCAGAGTTTACCACCATAAAGAATTTCATCAATATCGTTACTTGAGTTCTCAGAATCCTTCCCCCAGTCCCACGGCTCAACTTCTTTGAAATTCTTTAATTTTTTTGGTGACTTGGCCGCATCATTTACAAGTTCCACTATTAGCTCTGAAAAGCTTCGCTTCCCTTTTCTTTTCGCGAGCAGACTGTAAGCTTCGTCCGACAACATTATTTGTTTTGGCATATAAGTAACATTGATATGTATACATATCATGGCTTAAATCTTTCTAATGCAACAGTCTCTTGTATAATCTGCTTAGGTCTGAAAAGATCGCGAAGAGGTCACTCGTATCCCGAACTCCTGCTTTAACCGGTGTCAACGCCCATTGAATAATACCCAGAAACAACCATTGAAATCTCCCCATTTCACTCCGGGAATACAAGAAATAGTGCTTTGCGTGATGAGAGGTGGTGTATGATTAGAATTATGGCAGAAAGTGGATCGAAGATTTCTGACATATATAGAGACCTAAATCTTGCCAATATCCAGGGGTTATCAGGACGCTTTCAGGCAGGTTTAGAGCTTGGAAGTTCATTTGAGCATTCGTCCGGAACATGCTGGAACAAACAGGAACGTCATAGATACCTTTGTGAACGGCCCCGTCTTCGAACGAAGGATCGTAATCGCCGTCATGAAATCAGTCTCGGAGATATTCCCCAATGCGATCCAGCTAATCTGCCACTACCGTTTCGTGAAGAACACTGAAAAGGTCGCTTTCTCCTCGTACCGTGATCTGAGGTTATCATGGCATCGACGGATGCGTTCTTTTCAGGGTTAATGGAAAAACTTTCCACGGCATCGTAGTAGTACAAGGAGGGCAAAGATAGGTCAAAGAGGCGAAAAGATTTGTTGAGCAACATGTATTCTCATTAGATTACTTTCCAACGTAATCGCTGTATAACACATATTGTAAAACAAATTATTAATATGGAACGCATAATACTTAATTATGTCACGTAATATAGCAGTACGTATTGACGACAGTCTGTTCGACGAAATTAAGAAACTCCATGTCAATATCTCAGACACTGTCAGGCAAGCACTGACTGACGAGGTGACCCATAAGAAAAATGAGTTGATTCAAGATGATTTGCTAGCACTTGAGAAACTTCTTTCAAAAGAGAATCCTGAAGTTTATGTTAAACTGGTCAGACAGAGCAGAGATGAAAGGTGATCCTTTGCCAGATTACATAATGGATTCCAGCTCATTATTCAACGCGTTCTTCATACATTCTGATAAGAAGCTAACCTTGCTAAGAAATTCCGCTATTAGTGAGTTAACCATATTCGAAGTTGGAAACGTTCTGAGGAAGAGAAGAGACGAAAACATCACAAATATGTCTGAAAGCGATTTGTATCAAGTCAGTCAGCGAATTGAGTCGGTGATGACTTTCCTGACCAAGTCGCCAATCCCCGGCAACGAGTTGACCTCAATCTTCCGGCTATCCCTGGAGACTGGCCTCACCTTCTACGATGCTTCTTACCTGCACCTTGCAAGAAGAGACGAAAAGACCCTTGTCACAGAGGACAAGAAACTGAGTAAGGCAGCAGAAGATCTGGGAGTTAGAACTGTATCTATAAGTCAAATCATATAAACGCCGCATAACTATTTTACAGTTATGTATCTCTTAAACGGCTATCATTCATTTTAGACTTGTGATAAATTTGGAGAAGCTTGCGCTTTTTTGTTAAAATTGTGGTATCTCTCTTTCCTCCTTAATTTGGGAGCTGATATTTTTATAATTTAGAGGATTTCTATAAACCTTGATTCTCGGCGGACAACGTGATTTGTTTCGTCGTTGCCGATTTTGGAAAACGGCTATTTTTCAGTTATGTACCAACGCTATCAGAAATGTCTTTTATCAGGTTATTTAGAAAAAATTTTTAGATTTATATTAAACCTGATAGTTCATTTTTGAAATAAAGGGTAAATTTCTTCACATATACCTCATCAACCTTATTTTTGCTGATTTTAAAATGTTTTGAGACGATTGACTCTAGCGTTGGATTGGCCAATAAAACTGTTAATGGAAGAATCAGCTCTTCTTTGTCATAATGGACTTTGATCTCGTAGTAAAACTTAATGAACCTTCTTCCCAAAAAAGCCTCATCGTTAATCTTTGATATATTGTATATGATGGATAATTTGTCTAATGTTGATTTAACAGTAGTAATAATCTCCGCAAGTTGTTTTTCCTCGGCTTTGCCGTCCAAGTCGACCATACAATAAACGTTTGAGGTCATATTCTCAGAATCCATGACCATTTCCACAATTATCGATCCAAGCAACGGTAACACAAAACTCTTTCCGCCCTCTGACTTAACCAGATAAGAGAAAGTTGAACTCTGAGCGAAAAGGTCCCTAAGTGCCTCAGTCTCCTTGCCATATTTCCTTTTCTTGTTGCCCTCATTTTTGAAAAACAAACAAACTTTGTGTAGTTGAACAATCTTATATTTATCAATTAGGAGTGCAGATATAAAGGGAGAGTCATGCTTTCCTTCCACTATGAATATGGATTTTGGTCTAGATTCCACGCAAATCCAACTCTAACTCATTCACTTCAAGGCTAGCTTCTTCGAATTTCTTTATGCTTGATAAAGTCAAGTTCTTAGTCTTAGAAATTCTTATAACGCTTAATTCTTCCTTGATAAACTCGGAAATATCTGTATCTAAAGTTCCAAGCCTGAAAAGTTCCTTTATGAAGTCCTCGCTATGCGTTGTTATAAAAAACTGTATATCTAACTCCTTGCTTATTTGCGCCAGATACTTTGTAAATTGCTCAATATAGCCAGGATGAAGGTCTCGTTCAGGTTCCTCTATTACAACAACAGACGGCTTTGGATCTTTAATCAGTCCCCGCAATAGATTTACTAGAGCAATAAAACCATCACCCATTAGCTCGAAGGGGATCTCGTGGGTCTCACCACCATTTCTGAAAACTATTGACCTAAAACTAAATCTTTCCAAGTTTGAAAGCAATTTACTTCCTTTGATTATCTCCTCTATTCTAAGGTTTTGGGTTTCTGTCGCAACAACATTGTCATTTGAGAAGATATTAGCCCACTCATTTTGGTCTAACCTTCTAAAAGTGGATTGGTCCAGAAAATACTTCTCCACATTGGCATATTCGGCAAGAGAATAGGCTCTTCTAGACATACCTATTCTGTCGAAGATTGATAAAGCATTATGAATCGTTGGTCTTACTCTCTCGCTTGTCTCTTTGTTGTTCACGCCTGTTATGTCAATAATAGCATCAACCAAGAGCTCTGTGAATGTTTCTTCACGAATTAAATCGTAAAATGGCATGAAAAGTTTTGTACTGGAATCACGTGTTAATTTAATACTCTGATTTACCAATGACTCACTAAAGCCAATAAATGTATTAGCGCCTGTTACTGAATCAATAATCATGTGTAAATTACTGTCTGCCCTTAATTTTAAGAATACATCACGGAGAGTGTCTCGTTCCATCTTTCCAGTATAATAACGCCTGAGCAATTCTTCACCACTGATAAATTGCTTGAGAAGCAAATTTAAGCGGTCCTTCAATTCGAGTGAAATCTCAGGCACATCCGGTTTTTCAATTGTTATCGAGTAACCTTCATTATCAAACTGAATCTCGATTTTTGTACTCCCATGTCTGAAAACATTCATCAACATCGAGGGGCGATCTCGGAATAACCTAACCCCATTGAGATCACCGAATGAGAAAGAAATGGCTTCCACCAATGAGGACTTGCCACTATTGTTCTTTCCAACGATAACATTAATCGCACTTGGGTTGATATTGATCTTAGTTATCGACCGGAAATTCTCAAGACTAAGCTGTTTAATCCGCATTCTGGCAGAATGTAATCCAATATTTGTTATTATATTTTGCCGGAAAACATGACTTCATTTGATAAACGGTATAACGCCGTATAACAATAGTTATACGGCATTACGTTGCAAAATGTTCATTACTTTTTGATAGCATGTATGTATTCACCGCACTTAACTTTAAAACCAGCTTGTCGTAATTTTTGAATTAGTGGATCAGGACTTCCATGATAATGCATATAGATTTCTGAAAATTTTTGAAATACATCAGCACTAGTATTCTGGAACACATCATATTCGCACCCCTCACAATTCATTTTCAGAGACCAACCATCAATAGAGTATTTTTCGACAATGGTTCCTAAGCTGGTCACAGGTACCTTGATTCCTGTATCCTGTGAAATTGCTCTGGAACCATTGTCGTTAACATAATTGGGGTCAATTGTCATGTGAGAATCTAATCCTCCAAGAGCAGAATTATTGATTTCTATTCTGTCGTCAAGCTTATTCTGTTTTATATTTGTCAATGCTATTTTATAAGAGTAAGGAAAGGCCTCGTAAACTACTACCTTTTTCGCACCTTTAGCGATGAAATAGATTGCGGTGTCACCAATATAGCCTCCAATATCCAGTACAAATTTACCTTTAACGCTTAGTTTCTTCCAGTCTTCATAAATGAAAGTGGAGAAAATGGTTGCAGAACTATTAAAACCAGTAATTCTATATTCAGTTTCATTAAAATTCCAAGCAAAATGTGATGGAATATTCTTACCCATTTTCAACTCCATTATTTCTTCAAGAACAGAAAATCTGTCGGTTACCTCTACTTCTTTTCCTGAAGATAATATAATATGGTATGGGGGTAATTTTAATGCCAAGGTAAACAATGTCGACATTGGATGTTTAGTCCCTACAAAAATTAATTTCAAAGCCTTGAGATACGGCATTATTTTTATACGTACCATTGAAAAGTATAATAATGAAGTAGGTAATTATTTCTTCTATGAAAGTCGTTATTCTTGCTGGCGGATATGGCACAAGGCTTAGTGAGGAAACGGATATTCGACCAAAACCTATGGTGGAGATCGGAGGAAAACCAATTTTATGGCATATAATGAAAATTTACTCATCGCAAGGTTTCAATGACTTCATCGTATGCCTTGGTTACAAAGGGGAGATAATCAAGAAATATTTTTCTGATTTGTATTTGCAATCCAGCGATTTTACCTTGGATACTCATAGCGGAGAATTCACCATTCATGACAATAGAAGGCCTTCCTGGAGAGTTAGCTTAATAGACACGGGAATTAACACATTAACAGGAGGAAGATTACTGCGGGTAAAGAACCTCATCAATGAGGATACTTTCATGATGTCATACGGTGATGGTGTTTCAAATATTGAATTGGATAAATTGCTTTCGTTCCATAAAACCCATGGAAGAACAGCTACCTTGACTGCCGTTAGACCACCCGCCAGATTTGGTATTTTAGATATCAAGCAGACCGGACAGGTAAGATCATTTCATGAAAAACCAGACGGAGATGGAACTTGGATTAATGGTGGATTTTTTGTTTTGAATAAAAATGTTTTCAATTACATCGGGAATGACGAACCGTATTTTGAGGATTATCCATTACAGAATCTTTCTAAAGAAGGGCAGCTCTATGCTTATAAGCATAATGGTTTTTGGAGACCTATGGATACAATGAGTGACAAAAGACTCTTGGAAAATCTATGGGTTAAGGGACAGGCCGAGTGGAGAATATGGAAAGATTGAAAATTTTAATAACCGGAGGCACAGGGTTCATAGGATCAAATTTAGCAAGTTTCTTTGATTCCAAAGGCCATGATGTTGCCATCACCCTCAGAGAGGAGAGCAGCCTATGGAGAATATCCGGTATTAAGGAAAATTTAACCATGTTCCTAACAGATATTATCGATGCATATAAAGTGAAAGAAATCTTCAATTCTTACAGGCCTGATGTTGTTATTCATACAGCTGCATTTGGAGGCTATCATTTCGAGACCAAAAATAGGCATATGTTTGATGTTAATCTAATTGCAACGATAAACTTAGTTGAAGCATTTTTAGAGTCAAATTCTGGTCTTCTTATAAATACAGGGTCCAGTTCAGAATATGGTTTTAAAAGTATGCCGATGAAAGAAAGCGATGTTCTTGAACCCTATGGATCGTATGCCGTTTCTAAAGCAGCGGCCACAATGTATTGCAGGTCCAGGTCACTGGAGACAAACCGCAATATTGTAACCTATAGATTGTTTTCTGCATACGGCTATTATGAAGAACCACATCGCTTAATTCCCTACGTCTTGTCATCCATATTAAGGGGAAAAAGAGCTAAATTGAATAATCCAGATAATGTGCGTGATTTTATTTTTGCTGATGACATATCTAATGCATACGAAAAATTGATCAAGGCCATGGATAAAGTCAATAAAGGCGAAATTTTCAATTTAGGGTCCGGCAAAGAAACTTCCGTTAAACGAATAATTGAAATAGCGGAAAAGGTATCAGGAAAACAATTAAATGTTGATTGGGTGTTTAATAATGAGAGAATTGGTGATCGAGCTAAGCACTGGGTTGCTGACACATTAAAGACAGAGGGTGCATTTAATTGGAGACCAAAGCATTCCATTGAGGAAGGGTTATTAAAGACATATAGTTGGCTCGGAGAGAACATTTCAAAATACGAGATGATGGAAAATTCAAAAGCTAGAAAGTATTGCAAATGAAATACGCATCGATTTGGTGAGATTGCATAATAGAACTCACACGTCGCACATTGGCTCCGAGTTTTCCTCCTTGGATATAATGGTGGAGCTCTATTTTGATGTAATGGATATAACTCCCCAAAATTTTTCCTCGCTCGATAGGGATTATTTTATAATTAGCAAGGGTCACGCAGCACCGGCTTTATACGATGTTCTATTTAGAAGAGGGTTTATTACGAAGGATGCATTCGAATCATACGGAAAAGAAGGCTCTCAACTAGCTGAACATCCTAAGAGAGAAGTATTTGGTGTCGACACTGCGACGGGTTCACTGGGGCATGGTCTATCCATCGCCGCCGGGATGGCTTATTCACTCAAGTATTCTAACATGAAAGGCAAGGTATATTGCTTATTAAGTGATGGCGAATGTCAGGAGGGATCAACGATTGAGGCGGCAAATTTTGCTGGAAGGATGAAATTGGACAACCTAATTGCGGTAATAGATAATAATCGCCTTCAGGGGTATGAAAGAACTTCAAACATCCAGAACATTGCGTCGGTTAAAAATAAATTTGAAGCATCATCCTGGTCAGTCAGTGAGATGAATGGCCATGATTTCCAAGATATGCGGTCCAAATTTTTGAATACTCCGTTCAAAACAGGGGAGCCCTCACTCTTGATTGCAAATACACTGAAGGGGAAGGGAGTTTTAGAAATGGAGGATAAACTTGAATGGCACTATAAATCCCCATCGGATGTTGAGGTGGAGAATTTTATAAAACAGCTCGGTGGATCAACATGAGAACCGCATTTGTAAATGAGCTTGAAAATATAATGGATAAAGATGAAAACACATTCCTTCTGACTGGCGACCTGGGGTTTTCTGTATTCGAAAGGCTCCGGGAGAGGTGGAGTAAGCAATATATAAACATGGGTGTTGCCGAGCAAAATATGATCGGGGTTGCTGCTGGAATGGCTTTGACAGGAAAGCAAGTTTTTGTGTATTCCATAATACCATTTGTCGTTTATAGGCCATTTGAACAAATAAGAAATGATGTTTGTTATCAAAATCTACCAGTCAGACTTGTCGGCGTCGGTGCAGGATTTTCTTATTCGGATGCCGGGTTCACACATCATGCTATTGAAGATTATGGGATACTAAGGTCATTTCCAAACTTAACTATATTGTCTCCAGCAGATTCGCTTGAAGTAACTGCTCAGATGAAACAGATTAACAGTCTGGGAGGCCCTTCTTACATGCGACTAGGTAGAAACGGTGAACCGATACTCCATGATAAGCAAAAATTTTTGAAAATAGGCAAGGCGCTGGAATTGACTAGAGGAGATGATATTTTATTTGTTGCAACTGGAAGTATATTGGGCAAAGCAATAACTATTGGGAAATTATTGGAATCAGTTGGCTACACAGTTACAATATTGGATTATCACACAATAAAACCTTTTGATGATGAGAGTTTACTGAAGAGCTTAGATGGAAAAAGATTAGTTGTAACGTTTGAAGAACACTTAGTTACCACCGGACTTTATTCCCTTGTAGCTCAGACAATCTTAAGCAATGATCTCAGTATAAGAATAATTCCTTTTGGAATTGGTGAATCAGCGATCCATTACTCAGGGACTCGGGAATATATGCTGACTCAATACGGCGTGAGCGATCAATTAATCTATGAGAAGATCAAAAAAGCATTAGGATAATGAGTTAGTATGGCATTGAACTTTAGTTTTTATAAAGGAAAGCGGATATTGATCACAGGTCATACCGGTTTCATGGGTTCTTGGTTAACAAAGTGGTTAACCATGCTACAGGCTGATGTTACTGGCTATTCCCTCGATCCACCAACCAAACCGAATATGTATGAAGCTCTTACACTAAGCTCAGAAATATCAGACATAAGGGGAGATGTTCGGAATACAGATTTATTACGAAAGACAATTCAAAAGTTTCAACCTGAAATCGTCTTCCATCTCGCAGCACAACCGATCGTCCTTGAGTCTTACGATAATCCGGTTGAAACTTTTGATACCAACGTTACCGGGACAGTCAATTTACTTAATGAACTTAGGAAGGTTGAAAGTGTAAAGACCATAGTTGTTGTTACTAGCGACAAATCTTATCAGAATAATGAGTGGGTTTACCCATACAGAGAAATTGATGCTCTGGGTGGAAATGACCCTTACAGTGCAAGTAAATCGTGTCAGGATTTTGTTGTTAATTCGTTCAGGGAAAGTTATTTTTCGGATTCGGGAGTTGGGATATCAGCAGTAAGGGCAGGAAATGTCATTGGTGGAGGCGACTGGGCGGAATATCGTATCATTCCAGATCTTGTTAGGGGTATAGTAAAAGGCGAGACAGTAAGAATAAGAAATCCAAATTCTGTTAGACCGTGGCAGCATGTTCTAGAACCAATCTCGGGTATGCTGACGCTTGTTAAGAAAATGCATATGGATAGGAAATTTTCAGATGTATGGAATTTTGGACCAGATAGCAGTCGAGAAGTTACGGTTAAGGAACTTGCTGGCAAAATCGTCGAATATTACGGTAAAGGGTCTTATCTAATAGAACAAAAAACTGGTTTCAAGGAGGCTAATTATCTGAAACTCGATGTAAGCAAAGCAAAGAAAGAATTGGGCTGGCACTCGCACTTAGATTTTGAATCATCACTTAAGAATACCGTAGAGTGGTACAAAAATTACTTCAACGATCAAAAAAATATAGACTTAGTAACGAAAAAACAGATAGAGAAATATTCGTCAGGTGCAAGTAATGATTCATAAGATGTCTGTTGAAACTTCAAGTCGTCTTCGCTGTCCGCTGGAGCATAGTGGGGAGAAATTGTTCTTCAGCCTTGTTGATTACCGCAATAATTACTTCACCAACAATGATCCCGAAAAGATCATCGAATTCTATGGTGGCTTTGAAAATCGAAATCAACTTATTCAGTGGATGAAAGAGAGACCAAAGGGAGTAAACTACATACATGAGGTTGAAGGGGATAAGAATATCATAGTTGTAATACCAACAGCAGATTTCAATGGAAAGTATGCCACAGAATGCAGAAAGAACATATTCAAAGGACTGCATATTGTATTTGTGGAAAGTGGCGGTAGAAGTGACTTTTATTTCAATTCTGCGCACAATGTAAACGTTGGAGTAAAGAAGGCTATGGAATATGGCCCAAAGTGGATTGTGTTTTCTGGAGACGATATGTACAAGATTGATGATATATCTATACTTGTGAGTGAACTCATGAGTTTAGACCATAAAAAATACAAAACCGTTTTCACAGAGCCTTCAAAATATCATTCTATTCCATGCAAACTTAGCAAACCAAGATTAACTAGAAATTTACTTTTCATGTTACTTGGGAAGGATAGGTGGATGCAGCTGAAATTGGAAAAAAAATTTGGCGTACAATATTTTTTGCCTCCAAAAAATGGGTACTGGAGGTTATTTTTTGGGAAAGGTATATCTATGATATCAATAGCCGACTTCGGCATATTTAGCTCAGAATTTATTAATGGTGGAGGACTATTCTTTGATGAAGTCTACATAAATTCAGCTGACGACATGGATCTATCCCTTAGAGTCAATAAATTACATGATTTTAAGGTGATAAAATTCAAAATTGGGGATTATATGGGTTCCACACTTGGGACTGATGCAAGGAGGCATCTTATGGAGATTGCCGGGCTCTCATATTTTAACTCTATTGTTGAGAAGGACTTTATTAACAAATTTTAATATAGTTATACATGACGTAATAAGTATTATCGCATATGTTCCTCATTCCGTGTGACATAGTGTTTTGAGGATTTCATTTTCTCCAACCCATAACAGGAACTGCCTGGCAACCACTTTTATCATTCCTTTGAGATCGGGGAAGTACCGGTTATGCAATTTCAATTTTTTCAGGAGTTTCCACACCCGCTCTATGGGATTCAGTTTCGGGGAGTATGGTGGGAGATAATCAAGAAACAGCAGGTCTTTATGTTTCTCCAACCATGGCAGGAGCAACTTTGCGTGATGGTATCTGGCGTTGTCCAGAATGATCTGCATCTTCTTTCCTTTTCTCCGCTTCATCAGAACGGTAAGAAATTTCAGGAATGTTATGGCGTTGAACACATCCGACATCATGCCTGCGAATTCTCCTGTCCGGATGTTCACAGCGCCGAATACGCTCATACCTTTCCTTGCGGGATACTGCAGTACTGATGGATCCTTATCTTCGGGTGGTATCCACATGGCCAGGGTGGTTCCATGCTGGTAGAAATGGCATTCATCCAGTGACCATATATCCGTATCGCCTCTCTTCAGGTCTTCAGAGAGTTTTTTTAAAAGCGTCCTGTTTCACAGGATCACCCCTGGAGATTTCCGGTCTGGGCTTTCGCCTGCGGAACTTAAGCCTGTGAAAGATCAGCTGGCATGTCCTTACACCCACTTTCACGTGAAATTTCTCGGAGATATGATGCATGAGAAGCTTTCCGTCCCAGAGGTTCTGTTCGTATCCGAATTCTCCGGGTCCCTTTCTCAGGTCGTTGTTTATTGTATCCATCTGCTGAGGTGTGAGCCTTGATGGTCTTCCGTGTCTTTTTCCTTCCATGAGGGCGTTAAAACCTTTCTCGTTGAATCCGTTTACCCACCTTTCCATTGTTTTGGGGTTCTCACCAAGTATGCTTCCTGCTTCATAACAGTTCATTCCTTCGCTGACGAGAAGGATGCCATGCAACCGGTGATCATACCTTGATTCCTCTGAACGGGATATCTCGTTCCGTATCGCTATGGACATCTCCTTTGCGTTAGTTATCACAAGCTTTTTCATAATTTCATAGGGCATCAGAATATTTAAATTATACGACAATACTTATTACGCTATGTATAACAGAATATGACATCCAAATAGTCTTAGGATTTTTCCTTACTTATATTTCTTCCATTCAATGTTTTAGGGACTCATGGGGAAATTACCCTGTGATTGAACAAGTTCTTTGTTTCCCACTACAAGAAAAAATGAACAGATGACTAAAAACAGTGCCATGCACTTCTCAAATGTAATATCTGTTTTGGTGAAACCTATAAGGATTTTGACGCCATATTTAACAGACGTAAATATCGTAACCTTTTTAAAATTTTCTTGCTTCCCAATCACTAGCTATCGTCAAAATTGCTTGAAACAACCTTAAAAGTAATTTTGATGATAATATGGAGATACTTAAAAATGCCCAATATAACAGATAACAAAAAAAATACTCTATTAATTGCCATTACTGCATATACTTCTGGAGACGCCCAATCTACGAGGGTAGACGATATCGCCGAAAGTGTAAGAAATCTATTCAATGTGGTTGTTCTTACATCCTTTGCTGATCAAAATAGAATGGAACAGAGTTTTCCGAAAGTGGTTGTCCATAAGAATTACTATCTATCATTTATGTCAAAACGCATAAAGAAATTATTTAGAAGATCCGAACTTGTGATTGTCGAGACAGGTCTTCCATACGCTTTTTGTTCATATCTTTTCAGGACTAAGTTTATTTGGATTCTCTATGGCCCAGATAGGGGCATTCATTTTTCTGGTTTATACCGCTTTTTGAATAAGTTGAACATACTCTTGGAAAGAAAGTTTCTTTTAAAGTCTGCTGAACTTCTTGTTACACCTGCAGAGTGGGTTTCTAATTTTTATCGGAAAAAGGGGGCGAATGTCGTATCTATACCTGCTGCAATTGACCAGAGTATTTTTTACCCTAAACAAATTAAACAATTTGATAAGAAAGATATTAAGCTCATCATAGTAGGTCGCTGGGATGGTTTTGATGGCAGAAAAAGACAGCATGACTTTCTAAAAATACTCCCGGGCATTGTTAAATCATACCCTGACATTCATCTTACCCTTGCTGGCCTCGATCAACCTTCTATTGAGATTCTCGGAAACCTGGCCAGCTCATTGCAGATTTCAGGAAACATAGACTTCGTAGGTGGGTTAGAGCCAAATGAGGTTGCAAAAGTAATGAACGAATCTGACATTTGTGTCTCCAACACCATTAGTGATGCGTTTTATAGGATCATAGTTGAAGCCTTTGCATGCGGGCTTCCTGCTATCGCACGGGACGCCTCCGATATCATTCCGGATTTCCATTTGGCTCCAAAGCATCATGTTTTATATTCTCGCGCAGGAGCCCTGTATGATGGCACAGCACAATCATTTTTGAGAGCTTTGAATGAAGTTGTTGTCAACTACGAACTATTCCGGGAGAACGCCATAAGATATGCCAGCAAATTCACAAGAGAAAGTATAATGAAACAATACAGGGATATAATTCTATCAAATTCAGAAAATAATCCCGGATTAGAAGCCATTAAGTTCAGCAAAGCTGCGGGGAAACAAGATGAGGAGAAATAGCAGCCTAACTTTGGTCTTTATAGGATTAGTGATCATCGGTGTTATTCTCAGGCTCCTGTTCCTCGGGAGGATCCCCCCCTCCCTCTTTATAGATGAAATTAATGATTTGACAGGCTCACAAAACTGGGTTCTGAACGCAGGTATATTGAACATTTCCTTTACTGGATTGCGCGAGAGCCTATTTGAGATTTTGAGCGGCTATTCTTTTGCTGTCTTAGTGTTCAGGTTTGAAGTAAATATCGCGGCGCGGTTTTCAGTTTTTATCTATTCTTTGCTTATCTGCCTACCCCTGTATAAGATCTCAAAAGAACTCTATGGGGAAAGGGTAATAGGCTGGCTTTCCGTATTAGTGTGGCTTTATTCTCCGTTATCTTTTTTTATGGGACTTTACGGCACTTCACTGGAGTTAATGCCTTTATTTTATTTTTTAATCTTCATCTTCTTCCTATTAAAATTGCACGGGAATATGTATAAAGCGAGCAAGGACTGGATATACTTGATCATTGTAACCTTCCTTCTTCTATTCATAAGAGACAACCTTACATGGTCGTTTCTAGACATCGCATTCACTGTTCTAATGCTATTTCTTTATGAGTCGTTCACTAAGAATGGTGCGATTAGACGGAAATTTTCCATTAAACAGGAAATTGCTATCCTGTCAGCTGTTTTCGCACTTATTGGCGCTGGATGGATATTGCTGATAAGAAAATTATCTTCTTACCTCCTCTCCGCTTCCCTTAACCTCGCCCTTCTGCCTTTTTCTGAGGCCATGGTCCTTCTCTTTGTCAGGTTTTACTACTTTATCACACCGTATAACCTTATCCTTCTGAGCCCTTATCCTTCGTTCTCCTTGAGATACCTGCCCGGATTCACCCCAATGTTTTTCCTGTCGGAAGGTATAATACTTTTTCCATCAATTGGTTATTCCGTATTTTCCCTCTATAAAAAGAAAGATTCGTTTCAGAATTTTATCCTCCTTTCACTTGCGGTTGGCGGGTACCTTTCCCCAATCCTGAGCCTTGCTAATGCACCAAGTTTTGCAGTTGAGTCGGAGACGATTTTTGCTTTTCCTGCTTTTGCAATATTAATTTCCGTATTTTCCCTCAGGTTACTTAGGTTAACTGGGAAGGGGACCACTTTAAGATTCGGAGTGATCTATTTGCATTATAAAAAGGCCGCCTTGACAGTTATCATATTTTTGCTTGCACTAATGTTGATAAATGTTGTTGGATTCTTCGTTGGCCTTTCGACACATTACAATAATTATGTCATTGATAATAGTAAAAGCAACTTCTACCCATATTATGGTTTAAGGCAAAGTGCGGACTATATAGTTTCGCATAATCTTACTTCGTACCCCCTATATTATTATCCTAATACTTCGTATGACAACTGGGTCAATTTAACAACTTCTGAAGCAATTTCATATTGGTTCTATGCCGAAGGTTACCCATTTCAATATCTCAATGAATACTCGTACGGAAAGATCAAATTCATTAAACTTATTGAACCCAGCACCTTTCCTGCTGTCGGACCAGGCGGGGTTATTATACTGAGCCAGAATATTTCATATAGTAAAGTTCTGTCAAAATCCGGTTATTTAGTTAAAACTCTTTACGAAGTGTTGCGCCCAGACAAAGAAATAGCCTGGCAGATCATTAAAGTGACACCCAACCTGAATGAAGCGCTTGGAATAATACAAAAAGCCACGCTGGCGAATGATTCTCGAAATATTACAGGCCTAAATTCAAATTTCCCCCTCGGACTGAAATTGATAATAACAAACACAGAATTCAAAAATGAAAGGCTTTCGCCTCTTCTTAGGGATGCGTATTTCATCAACATAGGATTGAGTAACGGCACAAACTTTCCATGGCTCTCACCAAGCGTTTAGAATGGTACTGTTGGATACCTTCAACTTGAAACACCGAATTTCTCGTACGTAAGATATATAACAGCAATTATAGATGACTTTTCCTAAAAAGCCCTTCGCATGATCCACTTCAATTATCCCGTGAAATATGTTCTGCAGTCAATGATTCCCACAGTCTGCAGGAGAAACCTTTATTCATGTGACTCTTTAATTTATTCAAGAATTGAGCGTTTAGCATATAAATATCCTTGAATTAGTCGTTGTTTAGTTTTGTTACTGAACCGCTCCTGCGGTTTAGTGTATGTCACTATAAATCCAGAGTGTTCTAGCTTTTCTTTTAACTTTTCATATCCTTTGTGGTATTCTATTATTATTTTGGAAAATCTATTGAGGGTTTGATCGCTTTCATTCAGTATATTATATTCACATCCTTCGCAGTCCATCTTTAACAAGATATTCATATTCTTTTCTTCAATAAATCTGCTCAAAATTGTTCGTAATGAAAATACTGGTATCTCCAATCCATTTTTGTATTCCTTGAGTGCAGTTCCAGTGTTTGCAATCTTATTTTCCACTTTAATTGTTCCATCAACTCCGTAGGCAGCATTGATTATCTGAACTTTATCTTCCAATTTGTTCAGATTTATGTTTTTGATTGCCATTTCATAGTTATACTTGTAAGGCTCCAATGCGACGGTTAAATAGGCACCTTCTAATGCAAACCATATACTTGAATCAGCAATATTTGCTCCCAGGTCAATCACGATATTAGAATCAATAGGTTCCAGAAACAGGTATTCGCCTGCGAAACTAGAAAATTCACCATTCACTTTACCATCTTCAAATACATTCATTTTAACTGTCACATCATCATACTTGAAAGTAAATATCCCTGAAGAAATATCAAATGTAAAATCATTCTCTTTACCGATAGATATTTGATGTAAGCTTAATTCTTTAATGGCATATACCAGTTCGGGCGGGACCCGCAGTGAGGATTTGGTTTCAAGAACTACATTGATAAAATCTTTACGACTGAGTAGACTAAACAAAACCGAAGGCCAGTTTTTATAAGTATTCATATATTCTCTTACCGTTTTGATCCTGCTCATTAAAACTTCCTTCTGTATATGCAGTATCTCCGATGGGTGTTAAGCTTTTTGGTTAGCACTATGGTGATTATATCCGGTTAGATAAATAATAATAGTCCTTCAGGCAATGCCAAAGGAATAAACATGATTAAGCGCTATGAAACATTCATTTTTCCCGAGGTATAAGCAATCTCCGTCTGCTTCCCGTTGTACGGAGTATCATACAGCGAATCTGCAAGGATCATTTTCGTTCCCGCATTAACCAGTTTCAGTATATTCGATCTGGTCATGGCGGAGATTTCGTCCAGTTCCCCCTCTTGGAACCGTACGTGAGGATTTCCCTCATACGGCTCTCAGGTGGCCGCATCCCATGCAGCATTACGGTCTGGTTTGAATGGTTTTAAACCCTATTTTCTTCATGTATTCGAGATCGTATTCCCTGTAACCGAATCCGGATTTTGTGTGCCTTTTCCTGAGGTATTTGCGCAGACGGTTCAGGGCATAGTTCTGCACCTTTTCAAGTGACTTGTATGCATTGATGTCCCTGTAGTAATTCGACCAGCCTCTCATCAGCAGATTGAGTGATTTTACTGTTTCAGATATGTCTTCGTTGACTGCTCTCTGTGTGATGTCTTTAATCCTTGTCTTCACAGATTTGATTGACTGTTTTGCCGGTCTGGTGTATGTATATTCCTTTCCATAGGAATGCACATATTTCCTGAAGAACCTGAAGCCGAGGAATTCGAATCCCTCTCTGGTTGTTGTTATCCTCGTCTTCTCTGCGTTGAGTTCAAGGTTGAGATTGCCCAGTATCGTCCCGATGAATGGTATGGCTTTCCGGAATGGTCTAGAGGAGAGGACGATAAGGTAAGTAGACCGGAGGAATTTCACCTCCAGTCTCTCTCAGAACCGGACTTGAACCTCTCAGCTCATCCGGCTCCCATTATCCCGGCCAGGTAAAATACCCATCTTCCACTGTATGAAGAGTTCAGGTTCACGCGTTGCTATGCTTCTCAGCCATTGTTCTGCCTTTTTCCTGTGTCTGTGCAACTTCCTGTACTTGCGTCTCGCCCACAGGACAAGTGCGTGGTTCATCTGTCTTAACACCGGATACGTCGCAGACTTGTAGAAGTTCTTGAAATAATTGACCCATCCCATGATTGAAGGATTGAACATCCCTGACAGATCTTCCAGGGATTTGTCCGGTTTGAGGTGCATGCGCCAGTCATGGATCTTCCGGCGCATCTCCTTCTTTGATGCATTGCTGACGGCAGGAGTGAAGTTCACAAAGAATTTTCCGTACCTGTTCTTCGATCTTCTCGGCCTGAATGTGTAGCCGAGAAAATCAAAACTCGTTTCCGGATATGTTTCCCTGCGATCATCATCCTTGCAGTAAACTATGTGCGTCTTGTCAGGGTGCATCCGAAGGTTCTGTACTGTGTCACTCACTTTAGGACAAATCGCGAATTTAATTAACGGAGACTCCCTGTCGCTACACCCCCTTTTCTGTTGTTCATATTGTTTTCCCTCCTTATCTTCCTTGCTGTCTCCATCTTTGCCTCCCTCACCGCGAGAAGGACTCCCGGATCTCCGCGGTAATAGTCTACCGGCCTCAGGTAGTTCAGAGACGAATGTCTTCTCTCGTTGTTGTACCATCCCACTATCCTGTCTATGATTTTCACTGCATCCTGGTAATCCAGCA
Source organism: Thermoplasmatota archaeon (assembly GCA_023488885.1). Lineage (GTDB taxonomy): Archaea > Thermoplasmatota > Thermoplasmata > Thermoplasmatales > Thermoplasmataceae > JAJZOM01. Next base: position 22,946 of record JAMDDH010000047.1, read on the forward strand.
CAACGGCCATGTCTATCTCATCCCTCACGGTCCGGTTTGTTCTTTCGACGATGGCGTTCTGCTCCGGTGTGTGTGGACGTATCCTCCTATGGGTGAGGTGATTCTCCTTCAGAACGATCCTGAACTCCATGGAGATGAATGCTGATCCGTTATCCGACTGTATTACCGGTTCTGCAGGCGAATCCTTCCTCAGCTTCTCAACGGCGATCTGGGCCTCGCCGGATACGGCATTGCCGTCCATTGAGGTCATGAGGCTGTAGTGCGTGATATACCGTGAGTACACATCGATAAATATGATCAGGTAGAAGAATCTTTCACCCACCCTCACATACATGATGTCGGTCTGCCAGATTTCGTCGGATGATGGGGCTTATCCTTCTTCTTTGATGACCACAGCCGGTCTCTCCATGGCGTTATGAGGCCGTTCCTTTTCAGTATCCTGTATACCGATGACGGTGAAAGATATGCGATGTCCTCATCCATCATGGCATATGCGATTTCCCTGTGGTTCATCCCGGGATTTCTCCGCCTGTATCCAATGACCAGCCACTCCTCTCCCCTGGCTGCAAGGGGGTTGAATCTCCCCTCAAGGACGGGTTCGAAATGCAGCTGCCTGTAGTACCGGCTCCTGTGGATTCCAAGCACTCTGAGGGTCTTCGAGACTGTGAATCCTGACCTTTCAACGGTTTTTCCAACCGTGGTCCTGATCTCAAAGAACAGCGATCTCATCTCTTCCCCCCGTAGTTTCCAACTTTTTTTTTGAGATCAAGATTTTCCATTGTTATTTCCGCAATGACGTCCTTGAGCCTCTCATTCTCCTTCTTCTGATCCTCGATTGTCTTCTGATCCGCTGTGCTCTTCCTTCCCCTGTCGTCGAATACGCTCTCTGCACTCTTTGAAAGCTTCTCCTTCCAGTCGTAGAACCTTGCAGACTTGATGTCGTACTTCTTGCACAGGTCCGATACCTGTATGGTTCCGCTCAGGCCTTCCAGCACGATTTTTAATTTTTCCCCGGGCGAATACGCCTTTCTCGTTTCACTCATTTCCTGAACATGGCATGTTTCCGTTAATTAATTTTGGAATTTGTCCTATTTTGAGTGAAACATTTCAAAGATCACAGACGGCGAAGGAAATGGGGATGTTCGGAGCACTCACGGCGGTCCTTTCCAACATCGAGAATAATTATTACAATGAAAGGGTTCTTTCAGGCATTGATTTCATGAAGGAGTTCCCGTCCATCACAAAGGAGGAAATGGATCAGGCTCGGAAGCTCATAAGGCCCAATCCGCGCGAACCCATCATACGGAAGGACAAGGAAAGGAAACCGGTTCTTGATGCCCTTGTAAAGATTTTTGAAACACACGAGGAATTACCTGCGGAGGAACTGAAAGCATGGGTTGAATCAATCAAGATCTAAGACTATTTTGACGCCATATGTCTCAAAGCTCCATAGAACCCAATAATTTTATAACACAAAGGAACATTACTTTTTTGTGTTTTATAGCGCGGACACATCTAGGGAAAACATCAATGTAGGCCTTTTTTCTGATAACAGCCTCCGCTTCTTGGGAGGGGGTGAAATCACGCTTATTGATATTGGGAATTTTCTCTACACGCTTGGAATGGACGTTTCGGTTATTGATGATTCAAACAGCACAGACTTAGAAAGAATTGACGAGACGAGATTGCGAAACTTGTTAAAGGCAAAATACGCTCCAACTTCCTATGTAGCCCAAGGAATTTTGAAATTCGTCTATCACCCTATGCCGCCAGCTACTGCCCTTGCTTCCCATAAGGTCAATTTAATTTCCACACACAGAATACCCCACATTAAGTATCTAAAAAGTGTCTCCAATCTTTCATCTAAAGTAGTACTCTGTTTCCATGGAATCGGTGTGCAGGATAAATGGCCTGCAAATCCTATTATTTGGTTATATCAGATATATATGAGGTATGCCGTACGAAGAGTGTCAGAAATAATCAATGTTTCATCAAACTTGTATATTCAGGTTCCCGCTGAATCTACAGCCTCTCTGCTTGTCCGATCGGGCATAAATCGAGATAGGGTGTTCACGATACCAAGCGGCATTGATCCAATGCGGTGTGAAGTTGGTAGAAATGACGACAAATTCATAATTCTTTTTATGGCACGGATGAACGACCTTCAGAAAGGGATCAAAAGGTTTAGAGACATAGTGTGTGAACTTGACAAAATCGCTCCAGATATTGAGATAATTGCGCTTGGCTCTGGACCAGATGAGACCTTGCTGAAAGAAATAGATCACAAAAGTTTTCATTATTTAGGATACGTCCAAGATGACATAAAGACCACCATGCTGGAAAATGCGAACCTTATGATCATAACCTCAAACATGGAGCCTTTTTCGCTTGTATGCAATGAAGGTCTTTTTTCAGGTTTGCCTGTTGTCTCAACTCCAGCGGCCGGTCCTGCTTCAATGCTATCCTCAATTCCAGATGCCGGTAAAGTTTCAGGTTTTTCGAAAAAGAAAATAGTAGCAGATGTAATTTCATACTTTGAACAGTGGCGTGAAAACAAGGATGATTACAGCAGGAGAAAGGTACTGCGAAGTTCGCTCGCAAGGGAAAAATACAATCTGGAAACTATGAAAAGAAATTACTTGAACCTCGTAGAGCGATTGTCTAGCTGTTTGGAATAATACGTTAGATACAATTTGCGAAGAGACTGTCAAATCTCTGTTGGTTGTCTGTGGCACCACTCTTATGTATTTATGGGACCCCCCAGCCGTCTTGAAGTGGTTCCGCAACAATTCCGATCGGACAGAGAAATGCTGGTACGAAATGTTATTTGTCTTGTTCACCATTGGATTGCAAGTTCCAGCTCTCTTTTCGAACGGGACCGGCATTGCGAGCGGAAATACCGTGATTTGTCACTTTTGAGTTCCTACTAGGTATTTGTCAGATGCTATGGTGATTATATACCGTTAGGTAAATAATAATAGCTTCCCGGGGAAAATTGCCGTAAGAACCATAATTTCCCGCTATGAAACATTCATTTTTCCCGAGGTATAAGCAATCTCCGTCTGCTTCCCGTTGTACGGAGTATCATACAGCGAATCTGCAAGGATCATTTTCGTTCCCGCATTAACCAGTTTCAGTATATTCGATCTGGTCATTCCGGGCTTCCTGAACGGTTTCCTGTACTTTGCGAAGACTGCGGGAATATTCCGCTTTCCGAAGACGATCTTCACGTATTCCGGATTTCCCATGTTCTGGAAAAGTGCAAGGGATGCGCCGGTCTGTGCCAGGATGTTTCCTGCCACAATGTTTCCGCACCTCTTCCTTATGTTTCTCGTCACCTTCCTGAAGAACTGTTCCATCATGTTGTTTGTCCTCGGAATGGAATGTTCGGGATTGTTGGCGAACAGCATAGATTCCCGTTCCCTGTACCTGGAGATTATGTGCTTTGCAGCCCTGAACATGTGGCCGGATATGTTTGCCTTCAGGTATACTTCCATCTCCCCCGCGACAATGTTGCACTGGTCATGGATGGCATCATCATCCGTCAGATCATCGGACAGGTTTCCTTTCTCGGGCACCCTGAATGCTGATCTGATCTTCCGGAACAGCATGTTCACGTCGGACAGCTGACCTGCAATGCTCACAATCTCATGATTCCCGGTGATGCGTCCGATCTCGTTCTCCACGCTGTTCAGCAGGGCCATGGATTCCTCTCCCCTGATCTTTACCGAAAGATCGGCGAGCTTCTTTCCCGCCTCCCTGCATGCAGTGAAGAAATTCAGGTGCCTGAGCGAGAACGGGAAACCGTAGCCGGAACTTCCGCTGATGTTCATGAGGGGTTCGAGAATTCCCCTTATGGCCATGATCTCCATCTTTTCCCGATCGGAGCAGAATCCGTTATCGATCTCGTACAGCGTTTTCTGGCTGTAGTCCGGTATCGATCCGAGGATTGACTTCAGGGGCGATTTTATTCCGATCCTGCTGATCATGATGCCAAGATCGGTGTGAAGATCCTGCATGAGGTCCTTTCCCAGATCGCGGAGGAAATGGAACAGGCATATTCTCACAGGTATGCCCGGGAACACCTCGCCGATCGCCCTCAGTATCCCGGATCGCATCTCTGGACAAACTGCGGAATTAATTAAGCTACACCTGGCTCATTGCCTTATAAATGACAGAAAGAAAAGTATACAAATCAGAGGAGAAACTGAAAATAGTCCTTGAGGGAATGAACGGCACCATCCAGGTATCGGATCTCTGCAGGAAATACGATATCAAGTCTGCAAGGTTCTACGACTGGAAGGAAAAACTCGTGAAATCCTCCTGGATATTCGATGACCGGGGGAAGGAAGACACCGAAGATCACCAGGGGGCACAACAAGGATCACTGGCCCGACCTGAAGCAGATCCTCATGTCGCTGACAGTGAGTTCCGACGGTTCAGTTCCCGTACATTACAGGGACTTCGACGGAAACACTCAGGACTCAGCAACACACATCGGGATGTGGGAATGCATCTGCAGGATCACGGGAAAGCGGGATTTCATATACGTTGCAGACAGCAAGCTCTGCGTTTCCGATACCATGCGCCATATCGACGGCAGAGGAGGAAGGTTCATCACCGTCATGCCTGCGACGAGAAGGGAGGAGGGATGGTTCCGCGACTACCTGCAGGAGAATAAGGTAAACTGGACCGGAGCAAGGGTTCGCTGTTCTGATGACGAATTCAGGACATTCGAATCCCCGCTTCCGTCGGCGGAGGGATACAGGATCATATGGGTGTGGAGCACATGGAAAGCGGAGAAGGATCGGGACGCAAGGGAGAAGGTCATGGAGAAGGCCGTAAACGCAATCGCCCTGCTGAACAGAAAGCTGTCAGGAAGATCCCGCATAAAGACCCGCGAGGATCTTGCCGGGAAAGCTGACCTCCTCATGTCACCGGCGAAGAGGTATCTCTCATACACGATCCATGAGGAGGAGACTGAGATTTTCCGCCAGTCGAAGCGTGGAAGACCCGGCCCGGATACCGTGTATGTGAAATCAATGAAGAAACGGTTCCGCATCACCACGGAACCGGTCAGGGAAAACATCACCCGGGATGAGAGGTGCGATGGCATGTTTCCCCTCATAACCAACACCTCCCTGACACCGGAGGAGGTGCTGCAGAACTACAAGTACCAGCCAAGGCTGGAGAAGAGAAACGAGCAGATGAAGAGCGTCTATTCCCTCATGCCCATGCTCTTCAAGCGCATCGACAGGATAGAGGCGTTCCTTTTCATGTTCTTTACAGCAATGCTCATAGAGGCCCTGATAGAAAGATCTGTAAGGCTCTCCATGAAATCCATGAAGATAGAAAGTATTCCGATATATCACGAAAGGAAGGAGTGCGAGTCCCCCACAACGGATCGCCTGCTCGCCATATTCGGCAACCTGCAGTTCCACAGGCTCCTGACCCATGAGAGGGTAATGGAGGTGTTCCAGCCGGAACTCTCCGGAATACAGAAGAAACTCCTGAAGATGATGGATATCGATCCGGGAAAATATATTCTCCCGGACTGAAAATTAATTCGGAGTTATTCATTTTCAAAAGTGCGGAAAATAAGATTTAAGGGTGTCCGAATCCGATAAAACGTAGACGTATGCCATTGGCCATTCGTGTACATCAATTTGTTTTAAGCCCAACCGTGTTGTCAGATCAGTTATCTCCTCTTTTGTCCAAAAAACGTATGCTGAATCCCCCAAACGCTTTGTGAATCCAATATGTTTGGCATTCTCATTAAGGAAGTATAAAATCATCATCCCCCCTACTGATAAGAAATCTTTTCTCAAGGTCTCAACATAGTGAGTAACAGCTTCTTTTGGCAACCTTTCAAAAACTCCGTTTTCGTAAATTATGTCAAACTTAGGGAGGCTAGGGAAGCTCTTCCCGTCATATCTAAAGAACAATAAATTTTGGATTCCAAATCTTTTGGTCAATATTTTTGCTATTCGGCAATAATACGGATTAATATCTATACCATATCCAAATTTAATGTGATCTGAAATGGCAATAAGATTTTTTCCGATCCCGGAGCCAAATTCAAGCAGGTTCCTTGATTTGTCAAGATATTTCAACAATGTATTATTTTCTTCTTTTCCTATTCGGATAAGCTGCCCCTTATTCACATAATATCCGTTTGTAGCAATGACCGCCGTCAAGTAGGTCAAACCGGACATTCTCCATGCGAGATTAGTTGATAGGAGTCTCTTAATCAATGCAATCGCAATTATTTAGAAAATATTTAAACATATCTTACATAAGCCAATATATTGTCAAATGAAAGAACCTTCACAATCGCGTTTGTGTGCAACATATTGGGTCATGGCAATACCTATGATGAATGGAGCACTTCCTTTGTGATTGCGATGTCAATGATAGAAGCGATTTCTAAGATACATATTATAGTCCCCCCTCCTAAGGAAGGTAAGGTTGCATACAAGCTTCCAGAAAAATGCATTATACATGGTATTTTAGACTACGACCACCCCATAAACATGATTAAAGCTGTGAATTTGATTTATGAACTTGAATGTGACTCTGTAATTGTTGTATCAGGTCCAACGGCTTTCGGTAACGGGATCGTTTCAAATCTCATCGGCCTCTTGCTACCCCTGTTGATTCAGAGAAAAATTGGAAAGGAAGTAAAAATAATCAATCAGGGTAGTGCTTACACACATAATGTCGGTTCATTGGGGTACTCGGGAATTGTAAATTCAATGAAACTTCTTGTTGTAAGGTCTATTGAGAAATTTATCTTCAAACGCCTAAAGACGTATTTTCAGTTAGGATATTACTGCAATATTGTTGAAGCCAAACTCGGAAAAAACTATGTTGGTGGATTGCTGGTTAGTGATTATATTGACGCATTGGCTACTCTTTATTTAAATAATATGGACAACAGTATTGAATTGAAAAGATATTCATCCAGTGATCATATTAGAATATTACTGCACGGATTCTGGGGGCCCCAGAAAGACCCGGAAACGGCACTTGAATCTGTACAGAACATCAAGTTAAGATATCCCGAAATACACCTTACCATTAGCGGCGGCATTAACAATCACTTTCCTGGCTACCTGGAATATTTTAAAAGCCTGTTGAAAAAGTATGAAAGCATCATCGATGCTTATCTTGGATATGTTGACGAGAAGGAGCTGGCAAAGCTATTCCTTGAAAATCACATTGTGCTAATGCCTTATCGAGCCTCAGGCGGTCAATCCGGCGTGCTTGAGATGGCATCATTTTTCGAGAACGTTGTTGTTTGTTCAGACTTCCCGGAATTCAGGGAAGAGAAAAAAAGCGATCTTGTTGTTCTCACTGATCTCATGAACTTTGAGCCATCCCTATTGAGAGCATTTGAAATGGTCGACGAAATACCCAATATAATACATGTTCAGAATAAAATAGAGACTGTGATTAAAAATATAAAGAATTTTCTAGCTGATTAAAGGATTACTGAAGACACGATTATGTTCCCGAATTTCCCATTAGGACTGTAGATATCCTTTGAAGCAAGGAATGCGGTCCAGTCGCAATTGACCTCACCAGTCTTCTGGCCTCCCCCGAGAAAGGTCTGTTCACAATTGATAGAGAAATGTACACAACAATTCCTGTAGCAACTGGAATAAGAAGACCAGACACCCCGGTACTGAATATATTTCCAACAAGGAAAACTGTGGCTGCCATTATAATGGCATTTACCCACATTTTAATATATGGGAAAAGAAAGAGACCGTGATTCAATAGTGTGTTGACCGCAACCATACGCGGTATAGTGCTGACAGCCCAAGCAGATACGCTGGCAATAACAGCACCATAAATACCGAATAACGGTATCAATGTCAGAGACAGAATAAGATTCGTCGCCAATGCACCCACTCCCGAATATAGGTATGCTCTGGTTTTCCGATTTCCAAGAAGGATTGAGGAAAGCATTGGTCTAAATGAAAAAAAGGAGTAGGAGAAAACCATGATCTGCAGAACCAGGTAATGGCTGGCATAAACTCCTCCAACGAGGATTTCAAGGAGGGGTCGTGACAGGATAGTTGCTCCCAGTGAGGCAGGGAGGGCAAAGTAATAGAAAACTTCCAACGATCCCTGGGTGTATTCTTTTGCTTCGGAATGATTTGAGGAAGCGAATGCCTGTGAAATCTTGGGAAACAGAAAAAACGAAAAGGGGGACGTTATTGCTGTAACTATTGTGGCAATGGTAAGGGAGTAAGTGTATACAGCGGATAAAGTAAGATTTGTGAGGGCGGGGAGTATCACCCTGTCAATGGTGCCCATCAGGGAAGAGGTTAGGCTTCCGAAATAAACAGGTATAACATACGCAAAGAATTTTGTGTTAAATCCTTTCTCTATTGGCATATTTGGAAGCTTCCTTCCAACCACAAAAGAAATGGAAAAAATGAATGATATCCCGGCACCCATTACAAAACCAGCAGATATAATTTCGACCGGAAGCCTGAAAATGCTCATTCCAACTGGAATACCCACTGAAAGAACTGAATACAGCATGCTGGAAACAGCTGCCAACCTGAAGGACTGAATACCCTGAAGTATCGACACCATGTAACTGAGGCCGATGGACTCCGAAACATATCCTCCCATGAGAACGACTACGTTTGTGTAACTTGATGAGTGAAAGAACACTGACGCAATCTCATGCGAAACTGATGCTATTACCGCAAAGCTGACCACCGTGATAATCGCAGTTATTGCCATAAAAAATCTTGGAAGTGAATATTTTCCCGTTTTACCTATGAAATATGATATGAAATGTGCGAATCCTGTGTCAAGATTCAAGGCAAAGGCTGTCATGAAAATCCCACCGAAGCTCAGGAAAAGGGTAATTGCGCCTACCTCAACAGCAGGAAGTGTTCTTGCAATAACAAGATAGAAAACAATACTGCTCAAAGTCTGTAAGAAGAAGGATAGAGAAACAACAGAAACACTCCGAATTGAACTCATGAAAGGTTCACTGCTGTTTTACCTTTCTGATCAACAAGTTGAATATCTCGGAAATTGTCCTTATATCATCTTCATTGAATTTACTGGAGACAGGTAGGCTCAGGCCGTGGTATGATACATAGTAGGAATTCGGAAATGCTTTTTCACTCACATAAGGCGGCATCTCATTCAAAGGATAAAACACCGGTCTTGATTCCACTCCTTCCTTGGCCAGCAAGGACATTACTGAATCCCTTGGTCCCTCCCAAAAAGAACTGTCTAGAATGAAAGTTGGAAGCCAGTAAACATTCGAGGCCCAAGGCATCTCTGGTTGCAATTCTGCAACATTATCGATATATTCAGAATATTTTTTGGCTATCCATCTGCGCTTCTCTATTTTTTCCCTAATGGATTCAAGTTGAGCAAGGCCAATTGCAGCCTGGATATTTGTCATCCTATAGTTATAGCCTACATCCTCATGCCAGTACCTCCTTGACGGGAGCATTCCATGATCCCTCAGGATTCGGATTCTTTCAGCAAGATCATAATCATTGGTGATAACCATGCCACCTTCCCCTGTTGTTATAATTTTATTGCCGTAAAATGAGAAGCAGCCAACATCCCCAATTGACCCGACCATCTTGCCCTTATAGGTTGCACCATGAGCTTCAGCACAATCCTCTATTACCTTTAAACCATGTTCCCTGGCAATCTCCTTAATCTGATCCATGTCTGCCGGGTGACCATAGAGATGCACAACAATTATTGCCTTGGTTCTTTCGGTAATGCTCTCCCTGACCCTCTCCGGATCTATGCACCAGTATTTTCGGTCAATGTCAGCAAGAACAGGCTTTCCTTTCTCGTACAATACTGCATTTGCAGGTGAAGCGAATGTTAGGTCCGGAACAATAACCTCATCTCCGTCTCCAATGCCTAATGCCCTTACCGCCAGATGCAATGCCGTCGTACCGTTGGAACAACTTACTGAATACTTAGTTCCTGCAAACTTGGCAAAAGCTTCCTCAAATCTGCTTATGAACAAACCTTTGGAACTTATCCACCCAGAATCGAAAGCCTCATTCATGTAAGTCCTTTCATGGCTGCCTATGTCAGGCTCAGCCATATGATAACGAAAGTTATCTGCCATTTCCACCATTCCTCACTATGACTCCCCGCTCACTCGGATAATTTGGAGCATCCCAGGGGAAAGTTCTGCCACTTAAAAGCATCCTCCACCTTTCTATCTCTTCGTCTACCATTAATTCAACCAGTTCCTTGAATTTAACTTTCGGGCTCCATCCGCAGGCTTCTTGAATTTTGGAATAATCCCCTCTCAGCGATGGGAGATCCAATGGTCTCATAAGTTCTTTATCGATAGCCAGATAGTCCTCATAATCGAAACCCACATGATTGCAGGCGCTCTCTAGGAATTCCCTGACGGAATGAGTTTCGCCCGTTGCCACGACATAGTCATCCGGCATATCCTGCTGTAAAATCTTCCACATAGCTTCCACGTATTCAGGTGCATATCCCCAGTCTCTTTGGGCTTCAAGATTTCCAAGAACAATTTTATCTGATAGACCAAGTTTAATCTTAGCCACTGATGTAGCAATCTTTCTCGTGACGAATTCTAGACCCCTCAGTGGTGACTCGTGGTTGAATAATATTCCATTTGCAGCGAATATCCCATATCCATCTCTATAGATTCTAGTGATCCAATACCCGTAAAGCTTTGCGACCGCATAGGGGCTCATTGGTTTGAATGCATCATTTTCTGTTAGCGCTTTTCCCTTTGGAATGCCAGAAAACCCATAAAGCTCACTGGTTCCCGCGAAATAAAATTTTGCATCAGGCTTAATATGTTTCATATTTTCAAGTATTGCAACCACTGATAAACCAGTAATCTCTCCCGTGGAATGTGGGGTCTGGAAACTTGATTCAACAAAGGATTGGGCTGCAAGATGATAAACCTCATCTGGAAGGGATATATATAAAGCATTCTGCATCGATGATTGATCTGTCATGTCGGTAGGAATTAACTTGACTTTATGGAATATATCAAGATACTGCAACCTCCAGAAATTAGGTGAACTTATCCTCCTGTATGTGCCATAAACTTCATAACCCTTCCCAAGCAAAAATTTAGCCAGATAAGCTCCATCCTGACCTGTGATACCCGTTATTAGAGCTTTTCGCATTTTTGTAACATAGGACAAGAATATAAAAATTCTCTCTCAATGCGGCTCCTCAAAACTTCTCCTGAAGTTCATCAAGTACTTTAACTCCTCGTTTTTTTTAGGTAATACTTCTTTTCTGATTGTTAACTGCCCGTATTCTTGTTTTTCCGACAGCAATAGAATTTAAAAATCTTAAACTTGGAGTTTATTCAGGGATCAATTGAACTATTTTTCCGTAATAACCGCAAGATCCTCATACATCCATGTGTCCCCTATATACTGAACATTACAAGGGAGATCAAGACAATCAACGGGAAACAGTACGCATACGAGGTATCAATGGTCTGGGACCCCGATCACAGGAAGAGGCACAAGACCTCCAGGTACCTTGGAAAGATCGTGGACGGAAAAACGGCAAGGGTCAGGGAGATCGTAGCGGTGAAGGGAGTGTACGAGATCGGTCACCTGGAACTGGCATGGTCCCTGATGTCCGATGTGATCGGAACCCTGAGGAAAACGTTCCCGGGCGATCAGTGAATGAGTAACCTCAAGTAGACGAGGGGCGGAAAAGCGGGGAAACATACGAAACGACAAACGATTTCAGTTTAATTTAAAGTGTTACCCGAGGCGAGGAGTACTCCATGGTTAAGGCGAGAAGTGTGTCCACAATCTCCTAAGAATTATTGGTATTTCACTAAAGCTGATAACACAAAACCCAGGAAACATAGGGATTCACTCCGGAATACAAACCCAGATTAGGTACAAAGCAGATGTCCCGCAGTATTGATTCTAAATCCACCTGAATTTTCTGTAGTATAGTTCTACGAATTTCTTGGGAACAAATCGATAGAAGCGTGAATTCCTTATACGAAAAGCTAGGAGCGATATCCCCTGCCCGATTATTTCCGAAAATAGATTAAATTTACTTTCAGCATCGTGACTGTAATTGATCGGGAACTCAACACATTTAGCCCCGGATTTTCTCAGATAGTAAAGTAATGCCACATCAAAGAATGTGTTTGTCACGGATACTTTTCCAAATGCCTTTTTTGCATATTCTGTTTTAATGATTTTATAACCGCACTGGGTATCATTTACATTTACGCCAAGTAATGATCTAACCAGTACATTGAAACCCCGGCTTGCAAATCTTCTCATAAATGGTATTTCATTTTCCCTGTTTGTGTATCTGTCAAATATAACGGCATCATATTTGTCCATAAGGTGAATGTGGCTCACCAAGTCGACGAGATTCATGCTTCCGTCCGCATCCATGAGGATTACAAAATTTCCATTGACAGTGTTTATGGCTTGTTTTATGGCATTGCCCTTACCGCCCCTACCATGGTTTTTAACTGTGGAAATAAATGGGTACTTTTCCGACAGTTCTTCAACAAGATTCAAAGTACCATCATTACCATCTATTGAAACAATAATATTCCATGAAAAGCCATTTTTCTGTATAAAGGAGGCAAGTTCATTGAGAACTGGTTTTATCCTGTTTTCTTCATTGTATGCAGGTATGATGATGGAAATCCTCCCGGAAGTGTATTCTGGAATACTTTGAACCGAAGTAACTGTGGATAGCAATGCACACTGAACCGCGATAATATATAAAATCCTTTTTATAATCCGCAGATGCTCTGCGAGTATGACATTAGGCGGACAACTTGTTTAGTATCGGACATTAGTATCTATAGCTACGGACATAAATAGTTGACTATCTTCAGGCGGAACCTCTTTTTTCTGAAATAGTTTGATATCATTTTCTTCATTCGTCTGAAGCTTTCTGGTACGCCTGAATCCAGCAGATTAGCTTTTGCCTGGTTCCAGCACTCCTCCGCCGGATTAAGCTCCGGGGAACACCTGGGGAATCTTACCGGCATGATTGTCTTCCTGTTCTTCTCAAGGAATTTCTCCACATCGCCTGAGGTGTGCCATGGTGCACCGTCATAGAACAGCACGAATCTCCCGTATTCCCTCTTCAGCGTGTTCAGGTAGCTTATGAAGATGCCCGAATCCATCCTGTCATAAGATCTGAACAGCGTGGAACCATCCAGTGCAACGGAACCGAACTCGAAGACCTTCCTGTGCGATCCGGTGGTGACAATCCGGGGCTTGCTGCCTTTCTTCGCCCATACCTTCCTGACAACGCTGTCGTAAACAAAGACGGATTCATCCATGCATATTGCAGTCATTCCTCTTTTGAGAGAACCCAGTATCTTTGCGGCTTTTTTTTAAATTGATCAACCTCCTCATCGGAGGCGGAGTCCTTATGCTTCTTCCTGGGCGTTATCAGAGCGTATCCCCATTCCTGTGCCATCCTCCTGATGTGCCTTCTGGTATATCTGACACCGGATTTCTCCTCAATTATCTTCGATATCTCCGTGGTCTTCCAGTGATCCCTGCCGGATAATTCTGTGCGGATTTCTTCCTCTGTGCTGCTGTCAATTGATCCGGGCCTTCCCGATCTCCCTAGGGTCTTAAGACCGTCAATTCCACCACTTTCAAACCTCTTCTTCCAGTATACCACCTTTGAGTGGGGACAGAATAATAAATCCCCTATCTCGTAGGTGGATTTACCGGATTTGAGCCAGATAATCATCAGGATCCGTTCCCTGATGTCAGCATCCTTTTCCATTCCATACTGTTTTTTGAGTTCTTCGATGCCCATATTTTCCATGAGAATGCATATAAATGTTTAGTATATAAAATGTAGTCAATGACTAATGTCCCTTGCTATAATTATCATTATAGTGCCCGTCATAACCAATTGTCCTATTAGTTAACAAATACCTCAATCCAGCTCTTGCATAATGATTTGGCCTCTCAAAGCAAAAAAACGTTCTGTGAAAATTGGGTAGAGGGGTTTTTCAACTAATAGGGATACATTATTATGTCTAACAGTACATTTGTCAACCGTGCAGGAAATCGTGGTACGGAACTCGCCTTCACAAGAACACAATTTACCGTTTGCTGTTCGAAATGGTCGATAATTCCAAGTTCAAAAGTGAAGTCCCTAACGCGTTTCCCAGATAATTGCCATTATAAGCATATCGCGCCAAGCCGCTAACAGCTAAAGGTTTTCCAGAATACCCCTTTTTTAGAATGGTTATGTTACTAGCAGGTAAACTCATATAGACTCCCCAGGTTTTGTTTGCCAGAACGCCATTAACTATGCTGCTGAGTGAGGGGGAGGTAGAAGACTGATACGCCCACATGCTGCTGTTCTGTATGACTATATACTGAAACTTGGACATGTTTCCCAGAATGCCTGGAGACCATGGCGTAGAATATGCATTCATATAATTGCTGAAATAAGGCATGAGGTTATTTTGTGTTAGTATATATGAGTCCTCGGGTATGTATTTCTCCGAATCTAGTAAGAAAAAGGAACCGTTGTTCAATTTAAGGTCCGAAAGGCTAACAAGATTACTTCCTGCGGGACTTGAGGAAGTGTGGGGAGGCGGGAATAATCCTAAAGGCAAAGACAGAGTCGCTGCCATAAGTATGATGAAAGCCAGTGTGAAGGATTTCTTCCTGATTGAACATATATCTCTATTTATTACACTTCTGAATTTTAGGAATTTCAGTAAATTTGGTATGCCGAATATAGCTGCAAGATAAACTGGTCCCACAAACATACCTGTATACTGGTAACCCAATTCGTAATAACTCGCGTAATTGGAAGGTACAGCGTACATTAAGTAAGGAAGAGCGGTTATTAGCGAGAGCGGAGCGAAGAACGGAGTCATACCGAGAAGTACAAAGATGAATAATATGAAGAAAAGTTTATACTCATAATTCGAAGAGACAAAAACAAATAACTCAACAGGATTTTTAAACACAAGGGCCAAAAGTCCTAACACAGAGGTTGAAGGTGATCCGGTTTCACCTGTGGAAGGAAAAAAGGAATATCCGCCGGACCCAGAAAAATATCCTTTCATTATGCCGGAAAAAACCAGGTATAGGTATAATATTGCAACGGCCGCCACCATGATAGATACTTGCCAAATGAAAAGCTTATTTGAGTTTCTGGGAGCCCAGGACTTCATGTCTGTTCCACTTTTGGTTCGGAGGTAGATAAACTCATATAAAATAATACTACCAGCAATATATACAAAGTTAGAATGCAACGAGACAATGAATGCGAGCGAGGTAATGTGAAGAAATCCTCTGCGCCTAAAAAAAGAATATATCGCCATGAAGAAAAAGAATGGCAGAAAAGCAATATTATGAAAATCGAATGAGACAGGACTCTGGACATATGGAGACATTTCAAAAGAAATAACAAGTGCGAGTGAGATGAAATTTGTCGATAATTTATCCATGCCCATCCCTATAACATATTTAGAGACGAGATATAGTGGAACTGCCGCAAACGAAACAAATACCGCCTGAAATATAAGGATAGAGATAGGCGAAGGATAGATCAAGTAAATCGGTAGCTGAACGAATTCAAAGGGAGCAAAATGTTCTGCAAGGAAATTGCCACCAATTAAAGGACTGTAAAACATATGGCCGTGCAAAGTCGACCACAGTATTTGCGAATGAATGCCAAGATCATATGCGGATGAGTCTAGGGAAAAATATTTCAATATTGAAAAATACGAGAATGCAAGAGAGAAAAATAACGAAATTAAAATTACCAATAAGAAGCTCTTCTTCTCATCGCCAATAAATCCTGTTTTATTCTTTAGATGACGGAGCACGTCCCGCGTAGATATCAAGTGCATGGATGAGGAATGCTTTCCTATTTAATATTGGTACTTTTTGCGCCTATTGCTATGCTTCCTTTTTGTTTTAAGTGCCATAATTTCCGTTATAAAACAGTCTAAGAGCAACATTCGTATATCGTAGCCAAAAGAATAATTCTTATACCTGCCACCGTGATCACTTTATCCCATTGAAATCCAATCGCAATGAAACTAATGAAATCAATATCGGTTTTCTTCTACCTGTGCCACCTTCAAGGATGGGGCTGTTCAATCAGTTAAAATGGATAAAAACTTACTCTCATACTGGAAAGTTTACTCCGATTATTTTCACCGATACTGTTGACCCGCATCGAATAGACAATTTAAAAGTGGAGAATATAGCACTTGGGATCGGATTCTCCTTCTCAGTTGTAAAGAAGGCAAGAAAGTTTAAAGTAAAACTGTTGCACATACAATACAACTACGGGTATCTTGGTTTCGGGAATAGAGTATTACTAGTTACTGTAACATCGTTATTTAATCTGCTTGCAACAATTTTGCTCTCTAACTTATTCAAAATTAATACTGTTGTGACACTTCACTCTGTTCCTTCTGAGGATAGCTTACCGGGGAATATCAACCCATTTATGCGCGGGCTATTCTACAGACTGACTGAAATTTATAATAAACTTCTATTAACTGCCACAAATCGCGTTATCGTCTTTTCCAAACAGCAGTATGAAAGTCTACGCAGTGATAAACTACCCGGCAAAGTCTGTATCATTCCTCACATGGTTTACCGTATGGATACACTGGAAAAAAAGCATGAGAAATTTACATTCACATTTCATGGTTACCTTAGACCTTCTAAAGGCATCGATGATCTTCTGGATGCTTACGTGAAACTTTTTGAGCAGTTTCCGGGACTAAATCTAATCATTGCGGGAGGAAAACATTCTTCCGCAATTTCAGCATTCAATAACGAAGAGCTTTTTCTTGAAAAATTAAGAGATAGAATAAAGAGACTTCAATCAACGTGTTCCATTGAGTTTTACGAGGGATTCCTCCCTGATCAACAGCTTAACGACATTTTTTCACGTACAGATGTTATTGTATTGCCGTACATTGATAAGG
Organism: Thermoplasmatota archaeon; assembly: GCA_023488885.1. GTDB lineage: Archaea > Thermoplasmatota > Thermoplasmata > Thermoplasmatales > Thermoplasmataceae > JAJZOM01. The sequence goes on from JAMDDH010000047.1 coordinate 39,942, forward strand.
GAATTGAGGTAAGTGGTGTTGTTTCAAGAGTTTTGGATTTACACTTGCCTTTAATATGTTCTCAAACACCAAGATTTCAAAGCGAACTTGAAAACGGGGTGACAGCATTATTTTTTGAACCGCAAAACATCAGGATGCTGTACGAGAAAATGGCTTTGTTACTTTCCGATTCGGATCTCAGAAGCAGTTTAGCCAGAAATATTGAAGAGAAAGTATTCGAGAGATACCCGGATAAGATAGCCAAGATGCATGAAAAAGTTTATTTCGAGATTCTTGGAACTAGCGTCAGTTAGATCCCCATTATTTGCTCATTTGTGAAAGATACAGCGCGTACTTACTGTTAAAATACACCAAGTTAATAAAATCCCTCATCAGACGATTATCGCTATAACCTCCCAGTGATGACCCTATCAAATCGCCAATCCTGAAATTCGTGAACCCGAAATCTATTTTATCCTTTCTTATTGACAGGGATAAATCTGCATCTTCTATTCCGTTGATATATGTTTCATCAAATAATTTCCATGATCTCTTTTCCAGAAAGGAGGAATTGAATATTCCAAATGAACCAATGTTCACAAATTTCACAATTTCGTGGTTAAAAAAACGATGCAGAATTGACATGTTTTCCAGAGTATATGGTGATTGAAATTTCTTCTGGATCTCACTTTCCAGATTATAAAGAGACAAACCTCTATGGCCACGGGCGAGGTGATATAATAATTTCAGATTAGCTCTCTTCCCGACTTTAACGTGATAAGAATGGTATTTGCCCTGCGGCTCAGTAAAAACAACCGGATGCTCATCAATGCCATCCAGTCCCGATACCAGCTTTGAGACGGGATCAATCGCGATCATATCATCATTACTCACAATGATCCACCTGAATCCCTTTTCCTTTGCCTCCTCTATTCCACGGTTGCAACTTCTCGCGTAATTAAAATAGGGATCATTGGTTCCGCTTTCAACAAAAAAGATGCTGAGCCCTTTAAAAATTGTATCCTGACAATTCCTGGCCATTTTTCCACTGGCATTAGCAGTTGGAATTATGACCGCAATGTCTTTATTTCCTTCGACTTCGATTACATTGGCATTTCCGGTGGGTCTTGCCTTCATCCATTTAATGAGTTCAGATGGTGAAGAGAATTCTCCCAGGAATTCCCTTATGTCATCTTGGCTACCTTTTCTGAAAAGGTTCTCCAGTACATTTTTTTCCAACATATTAACCAAACTTTCCAAATATGCAAAACTTCTGTTGCCTCCAATTACACTTTGAAGTCATGAGCGTGCAGCTATTCTTAGATTTTATTTATTTCTTGGCCAAAAATAACCGGGAAATGATGAATGAAGCATAACTTTGGCGAGTATCCTGCAAACTCACTTCTTTTATATTTCTTCATTCATCCACAAATCTGCTGCCCTTCAATCAATCAACAGCTGTGGGAGGAATACATCAAGTGTGAAATATGTGATCTTGACAGATGGAACTGAGAACCTTCTTATGTAAATCAGCATCGTTAACTGGGTTCCGTGTATTCAAAGGGAAAAATAACTGGAAAGAAATATGACTGCGTGTTTATTTTGCCGGATATCCCGTTTACTTATCCATCTGGCGGTTTTAATATTGTATATCAACTTTCCAGAGGGATAACGGATAGAGGAAAGAAAGTATGCATAGCCTACATGGAATTCTGGAAGTTTTATCTGCTTCTGAAATTCAACGATTCCGAGAATCGTGTCGAGATTCCACCGTATGAGAAAATTCTTGTGCCATTGATCTCAAAAGTCCGTGGATTATTTATATCTTCAATCAAGACTTTGCAGAAAGTCGTGGGTTACGTTTTGAACATTGATTATGACTACTCAATTTTAAAAGGCATAGATCAATATTTTGTATTAGGCTTAAATGATATTCTAAAACTTGAAGCATCCAAGATAATAGCCACAGGTTGGCAAACGGCATTTTTAGCCTGCGATTACATTGAAAGCACGAATGCAGAAGGGTATTACCTTATACAGAACTCGGAGGATGATCCTTCCTTTTCTGGTAAATTTTCGAAGTATGCATCAATGTCTTATGAAACTGGTCCATTGAAAAAAATAGTTTTAAACGAGAATCTTTTCAGAAGATTTGAAAACGAAGTGCCTATGAAGATAAGTGTTGGCATTGATGCACAGATGTTCCACTCAAAGGAAAACGCTGATATGGAACGAGCTACGTCAGTGCTTTTTGTCCTACGTACTAACCCTTCCAAAGGAGCTGAGTATGCGATAAAGGCCATGGAAAGACTCAAGAATGAGGTTAAAAATGTTAAGATATTCGCCTATGGCAATATGAACAAGTCTGCGGTACCAGAATACGTTCACTATTACAGGACTCCTACTAATGAAATACTTGTTGATTTGTACAATAAAACATCCATATTTGTGCTTCCTTCCATTGTAGAAGGTATGCCCGTTCCACCGCTTGAAGCCATGTCTTGCGGGAATGCCGTGGTGGTGACAGATAATGGCGGGGTAAACGAGTATATTACGCATGAGAAAAATGGGTTGATTGTTCCAGTTAGAGACCCAGATGCCATAGCGGAATCTGTGAAGAGGATCATATCAGATTCTGAACTCAGAACACGTCTCGTAATAAATGGTAGATATACTGCTCACCAATACACTTATGATGAGATGGTGGATCAGTTTGTCAGGAACGTGTTCAAATAATCTTCTGTCTAAGAATCCGTGACGATCTATCACATAAGACGATTCCGTGGCACTTCAAGAGGATATCTCAGTTACCATTACTCCAGAGAAGGTTAATTTTCCAGACCAAGTATTGACGTAACCGCGGTATTCTACACCAATGTAGGCATTCTTTACTTCAACAGGTAATACTGTCATTTCCATGGTATTTCTAAATTTGAAATCGTTTCCGGATAGGTTCTTGGAATCTAAAATAACTTTGCCGGATCCGGCAGAGATGTCAAGGTTGATACTGTTATTCGGGGAATTATTGGTTGTTTGCAGGTAGAATGTGACATTATAAGTTCCCGGCAGAAGTGTAGTATATGGCCCAAACCACCCTGTTTTCCCGCCGGTGATATTTGACAGAGTGATGTTGCCACCTGAGTAACCTGTGTAAGATTCCCTTGCAAATGAAGATGCAGGATAATACGCATTGTACGGGACGTAAACCTTGGGGGGTCCCGTGTAGTTTTTCTCAAGGAGAATAATGCCCGATGCCTCTCCAAGTATTCCGTACTCTCCGGAGGAGTAAAGCTGCTGAAACTCGACATTAATCGTTAAATTACTCCAAGGATTCGTATTGGTTGAGAGATTAAGATTGTACAGAATGAAAAAAGGTTTCTCAGAATAATTGTACATGAATGGATTCAAAACATAATCCGATTTCAAGATTGGAGCTATTTGTATCTGTGCTAATACATCGCTATTACTTGGGATCATACTGACTAACGATGAGAGTGTGTTAGTTGAAAAACCGGGAGAAAACTGGTTCACTTTCACACCGATGAATTTGAGTGTCCCGTTCCAGTTCACATTTATTCCTCTGAACTCTATGCTGGAGCGTATATTACCCACGTAGAAACTAATATTAACCATGCTCGTCGAACCGTTTGAGCTAAGATGCGAGCCGGATACTGATTCAGAACCAAGAACCATGGCTCCGGATCCGGCAGAGATGTCAAGGTTGATACTGTTATTCGGGGAATTATTGGTTGTTTGCAGGTAGAATGTGACATTATAAGTTCCCGGCAGAAGTGTAGTATATGGCCCAAACCACCCTGTTTTCCCGCCGGTGATATTTGACAGAGTGATGTTGCCACCTGAGTAACCTGTGTAAGATTCCCTTGCAAATGAAGATGCAGGATAATACGCATTGTACGGGACGTAAACCTTGGGGGGTCCCGTGTAGTTTTTCTCAAGGAGAATAATGCCCGATGCCTCTCCAAGTATTCCGTACTCTCCGGAGGAGTAAAGCTGCTGGATAAGTTGATGCATCGTTGGGTTGTTATTCATGTAAAAATTGTATGTAGAATCGACAGTATTTGCTATTGCATATTGGGGAAGAATCCTCTTCCACATCCCGTGACCCAAGTTAAATGTAAAGTTTGACGGCACAGTCATTCCGCCTATTAACAAACCTGCAGCGGTTTCCGGACGCGGGAGAACTTGAGGCATGTCGTTCTGGAACAAAACTCTTGAACTGTTTTCAGGGATTAGGTTTATTAAATCAGAATACTCCTGAAAAAGAGTGGAGTTAACGTCAGTCATCTGTTTATATGCAAAATTGTCTGATGAGTATTTGTTGAGTGGTGAGTAAGGAAGAAAAACCGTGCCAAGCAGGATTATGAAAACCAAAATGGCAGTAACGATCTTTAACTGTTTTCTTCTTTCATCTCGATGTGTTCTAACCTGCTTGAGGCTGTTTTGTGACTCATGTGGAGGAAAACTATTTGACCCAAATGTCAAGTAGGAAATTGCATCGATGGTGCCGAGGTACACAAAAGGAATAATTCCAGACGAATCCTGAAACCTGCTGAATAAAGGAAATATGTAAAATGGACTCATGGAATACAACGCAAGAAACATTGATGGCAGAAGAAATACTACCCATCTCCTGGAAAGGAACGGAAGAAACAGGAACGGTGAATATATGAGCAAGATGGTGAATATTCTGTTGTCAAGATTCTGTGAAAGTGGATAAAGTATGGGAGGGATCCCGCCGTAATTTATTGGCACATGCTTAACCCCGATGGTTAACTCCCCCGATATCCCTGAAATACCAAAAAGATAGTATCCTATGAGCAAATATGAAATAGTAAATGCGAAGAGGAGAAGAAACGAACTAACTTTTTTCAAATTGAATACGTCTTTTCTGAGAAAATAATTGTATGCCTGTTCTAATACAATCATAAGGCTGAACATCGCCGGAAAGATTGAATATGGAAACCTTACCATTCCCGAAAGAACGAAAAGCAGTATTGATACCTTATATTTCTCTTTCAGAAAAGCGTAAAAGGCAAATAGGAACAATGGTACGAAGAACATCTGATAATGAAAATCAAACCAGTTTACGCCAGAGACCGGAAAATAAATGAAGTATGAAGATGCCAGAAGAAAGGCAGAGAACCCATTCTTGAGTTGATTAAGAGCGATTCCATAAATTGCCAAAGCAGAGATCGCGATGGCAAAAGACTGAATTCCAAGAAGAAGAGGGAAACTTCTGGGTATGGACATTGGAAAAACAATGAAAGATATTCCTTGATTGAAGAAGTGAAAAAGGAACAGATGAAGTGTCCAATGTGAATTCATTACGTTCCAGCTTGTTTGCATTGCAACGCCAAGGTCAAATACATATGAATGTAAAGATAGAAATTTCCAATAAGTTATACTGCTCCATGCAAAAGTATATACAATAACTTCAGAAATTATAAGTATTGGGAATATGAACGGGGCTTTAGATAGTAAGCTATCTTTTATTCTGTTCAACAGGATCATTTGGCCATCAATTTGACCTTAAAGTTATTTCCCATATTATTCGATAAGCCACACCGGAACAAATATCCATGATTCTGTTCAATTCCAAAACACACACACCCATATGATGGAATATATCTGTCAAATGTCGACGATGACGTAGCAATAACCATTTAATACTAACAAAAGCTTAAACCACGTTGCGAAAGCTGCTGATAGTTACTGATCCAATACCAAAAGGTGTCTCTGTTCAGTTAGAGTTAACTAGATCGCTGGCAGCATCGCTGAGATATAATTTTCAGGTTTATGCGACGTCTTCGTATATTTCGAAGAGTGCAAAAGAAACACTTTCGAGAGACAGCGTAATAATTTTAAATTCTAATGGCGGACATATAATCAGAATGCTTGGAAAAATCGGTATTTTCAACGAATCATTTTTTTGGGTAATGAGCTGGCTCAGGGAAACCACCACAGGAAAGAATTATAGCGAAGCACATGAAAAGCTTTCCAGCATGGAGTTTGATTATGTTTTAAACATATCGAATACCGTTCCCGTAGAATGCAATGCATGGTGGATCCAGGGCTCACCACTTGACATGACTTTGGGTGAGCTTGCGAGTTCCAATAATCTTGCAAAAATACTGAGAGTTGTTTTCGGAGGCTTAATAGGGAAGCTTGACAGAAGTCTCCTTAACAAATATTCTGCGCTTTCTCCTGTAATGGTGGCGAATTCTGATTATATTGCCAAATGTTATGAAGCTGTTGGGATTAAGGTCGGCTTTTCACTAGCCACATTCAAGGATTTCTCAAAATTTTATCCAACTACTCCCACACCGTCAGGAGATTATGTCTTAACATATGTTGGAAAGGAGACGGAAATTGCTCCACTTGCACAGCTGGCAAAAAATGGGGTAAAGCTGGTCGGTTTCGGCTCCAAAACCCCCCCGGGACAGAGCAGAGATAAACTCACAAAAATAATGAATTTTAGAGGTTATGTTACTCCATCTGAGTTGCTTGAACTTTACAGTAACGCACTGTTCACCGCATTTCCTTTCACAGAGGAACCTCTCGGCTATGTTCCAATTGAATCCATGATGTGCGGGACCCCTGTCCTGACATACAATAAGCAAGGTCCTAAAGAAACTGTTCTGAATGATGAAACCGGATGGCTTGTCGATGACGCTAATGAGTTCGTAAAGGTTGGAACTGAAATCTGGTCAAAGAAATCGTACGCGATTTCACGTGAACGCTGTATCGAACACTCCAAAAATTTGATTTTAAAGAACTCGGATCCTGACATTTTCTTCAAGATTTTTGGGATGAAAACCGTGACTGATACAAAATCTGCTTTAAGCCCGGCCGAAGATTCGATCATACCGGAATCGGCGTAATTTTTCCCAAAATACCCCTTGCTGCAGTGAGAAATTTTAGTCTCTTACCTCATTTGACAAAAATGGATTCTCCTAATTTATTCTCTGGAAATGGATGGGAGAGAGTATGGAACTGATCATATCCAGACAGCATTGACCGAAACAACGTACCTGTAGATAAAGGCCAGATTTATGCCAATAAAGTTAGATACAAGTATATTCAGCCCCACTGTAGATAAGATGACAAACACAAGGAAATTTATAATAACCCCGCCGTAAGAAGCGACATTAAATTTTGCGATTCTCATGACAAAACGAGATATTTTCCTATTCAGAATCCGTCCTCGGAATGTCCAGTATTCATTGAACAGGAAATTCGTCAAAACAGTGACCTCAATCGCCGCAAACTCTGCAAAGACGTAATTAATCTGGAACGAAAGCGAGTAAAGCACAAATTCATTGAGAATCAAACCAAGCAAACCAACGGTCAGGTACTTCCAGAGATTGCCATAAAAAAGGATAAACGTAAAGAAAGAGAGTACATCTCTACTACGGAGTTTGCTTTCTCCACCAATTCTCCGGCTGAAGTCCACCGGAAATTCCATTATGTTTAAACCCTTTGCGTGAAGTTCTGATACAATTTCCACCTGACCCGCATAAGAACCTTGTCTGGGTGGATTATTCAGTAACTCAATCGCCGCCTTTTTACTGTACACCCTCAATCCGGAGGTTGCGTCGTGCAAGTACTTCCCGAAACTCATCCTGAACATGGAGTTGGCAGTCCTGCTGATGAGTTTCCTGATAAAATGCATTTCATTGGATTTGTTTTTTGAATGTTCTGAGTATCTTGAACCTACCACCAGATCAGCCTTGTTTTCTTTAGCGAAGATTACCATTTTCTCAAGGACTGACGGATCATGCTGTCCGTCTCCATCCATTACGCAGATGTAATCCGCGCCTTTACTGACAGCAACACCAATGCCTTCGATGTAAGCCGATACCAGGCCGAGCTTCTTTCCACGGTTTATGAAAATAGTGTTAGTATATGAAAGCGCAACTTGTTGGGTCCCATCAATGGAACCATCATCAACCACTATTACAGTATATTGTGGGGGTACTGCTCTAAGAATTGAATCAAGTCCTTCTTGTTCATTTAAAGTTGGGATGACAATAAATGGATCACTCATCTTTGCGGTAGATCGTATTGATGGAGATATAGATTTCCTATGTCTGAAATGTTGTTCGGGAGAAAATATTGCATCTCTGGAAAGGCAATTACCCAATTTTGTTAACGGCCAATAATAATCCAGCAGATGTAAGGATAATGCGATAATAACCCATAATATATGAGTTTTCTAATATTGTCCAGATATACCTATGTGAGTATCTTCTCCGAAGGGATAAATCACATTTTGAGACTGATGAGTTACGATTCAAAGCCGTTGTAACTTGAAAATGAGGTTAACCAACCCAGAAAATCATCTTCTGGAATGTTGAATCCTGCTTGCATAAAAATAATAAGATTTTAATGATCCACTGTTGGATGAAGGTACTGGTCACAGGCGGAGAAGGGTTCATAGGACGTAACATAATTGATTTATGCAAGACGAAAGGATGGGAAACGACCTCCTTGGATATTATGCAAGGGGATAGCAAAGCTGACGTAAAAATTGGTAGTGTCCTAATTTATGTGTCTTAATCTCGCATAAAAAAGATCATCCCAGGACCACAGGGATTCCGTCAGGTTCTCAAGCATTGCCGGTGATGTGCCTCTCCTGAATTCGCTCATGAAATTCCAGTAGAACTGAAACAGGGTGACGGCACATATGAGTCTTGTTTTCTTCTTTGAGAAGCATTTTGTTTTCCTGACTAGCCTGCCAACTCTTTCCCTGAGAATTCCGTTGAAGTTCTCCACATTCACAGTGTCTATGTCATCTTCATCCGGATCTCCATAGATAATGCGCCTCTCCTTGCGTAAGAGTTTTCCATGGGCGTCCCTGATCCTGGCAAGCTGTCCATAATTGATATTGACCATGGGAAAAAAGGATTTCAGCACGTATGTATAATCGTCATTACCGTCCGTGAACACCCCGATCCTTTCCTCCCGGAATGGCCTTACTCTTCTCCTGAAGTCGTAGATCATGAGACGGCATGTGTTTTGGACCCATTTCCCGATGCTGAATGTGGGGAATAGATACGAATCACGCTTTACTGCTGTGTAGATCCATGCATCGCCTTCCTCAGATTCATCTCCGCCAGTACGGACAAGTGTTTTCTGTTTTTTTTGATCATGGTCCAGATCTCATCCATCTCGTACTGTTCAAGGGGGATTGATCTCAGGAGTGTTTCATTCACATATTCTGCATTTTCCGCCAGATCCTCCAGCAACTTGCCTATAGTGTCCCTGTGATGTCCCGTTATCCTCTCAATGGATCGGATTCCATTCTTCTCCACCAGGAGTTTGCAGATCCTGATGATCTCATTCTCAGACATGTGCTTGTGATACAGCGGCGTCAACAGGGTCTCAGAGTATGTGTGATTGCAGTGAAGGCACTTGTACAACTGATGGCCTGCACGATTCCTTCCCCTCTTTATTATGTCCTTGCCCCTCTCCCTGCCGAAATACCTGCAGCTGTGATTCTGGCATGTAACCGTATTCTCGCCTCTTGGCCTTGCCATGAGTACTGATGCGGGGAAAGTATATTAACGCATCTAAAGTAGGACACTACCTAAAAATTACTGGCTCTGTTCTTGACTTGCCTCTTATAAAGAAAATCATGAAAGACGTTGATTACGTGTTTCACGAGGCTGCGATGACCTCACCACCTCAATTCGAAGAAAAACCCGCGGAAGGTTTCGAAATCAATACTGAAGGAACTCTCCGAGTCCTTCAGGCATCAAAGGAGAGTGGAGTAAGGAAAGTAGTTCTGGCTTCATCATCTGCAATCTATGGAAACTCGACCGATATCACGAGGGAATCGGATAAAGTTCCCAATTTCATTAACCATTATCCATTAACGAAGCATTTCAATGAACTGACGGCTAAGTTCTATACAGATAATTTTCAACTGGAGACAGTCTGCCTGAGATATTTTAACACATACGGAAAGGGAGAAAATTCAAAAGGATTTTATTCAAGCGTCATTCACAAATTCATTGACGCAATTAGAAACAGAGAAACACCCGTTATTTTTGGAGACGGTTCCCAGAGCAGAGATTTTATTTACGTAAAAGATACTGCAAGTGCTAACATATTAGCAGCGGAAAAAGGGAAAGGCGGGTCAGTGTATAATGTGGGAACAGGAGTTACTACATCGTTCAATGATATATTCCGCCTCGTCACTGAGTTAATGGAAGTAGATGTTGCCCCGTCATACGAACCCATCCCCTTTAAGACTTACCAGATGTTTACACAAGCTAGTATATCCAAGATAAAAACGGATCTTTCTTTCGCACCGGAATACGATCTACGAAAAGGAATCGGGGAAATGATTGGGCACAGGTAGAATAGTATCGGGATTTTCATTCGAGAATCCAGGTTATCACAGAGCCACACGTACTATTTTTAGGGGTGGAAAGACCAATTGTGCACCTTAGGAACGAATGATAGTCTTGTCTTCAAGATGAAAAGTAATTTCTATGCTTTATAGATACTACTCAAAATGAAAGGCGTAATTCTCCATGGCGGAAGCGGAACCAGATTACGGCCATTGACTTACACCGATGTTAAGCAGTTGCTTCCCATTGCCGGGAAACCGGTCAGTGAATATGCTTTACTCAGTCTTATTGAAATCGGGATCACAGAAATCAATATCATTGTTGGCGAGGTTGGGGAGAAAGAGGTAAGAGATTATTATGGGGACGGTTCAAAATGGGGAGTCGCTATTTCCTACACCTACCAGGGCAAACCCCTGGGAATAGCCCACGCCATCGGCTTAACCGAGAGCTTCGTTAATAACGAGGAGTTTGTTGTGGTGCTCGGGGACAATTATTTTCAGGAAGGACTGAACGGCCTTTACAATGATTTCAAGCAGCAGGATGCCGATTCGCTGATTGCCCTTACAAAAGTCAGCAACCCCTCCCAGTTCGGCATTGCTGAAGTTGAAAACGGAAAAATAACAAGACTGGTGGAAAAGCCAAAGAATCCAAAATCCAACCTTGCCATAACCGGTGCTTACTTTCTGAAGCCTGACATTTTCTCCATTATCAAGGTACTCAAACCATCATGGAGGAACGAGCTTGAAATAACAGAAGCGTTCCAGTTGATGCTAGACAGGGGGATGAAAATCGGTTATTCCACCATCGCTGGCTGGTGGAAAGACACTGGAACGGTTGATGAATTTCTCGACTGCAACAGGATGGTGCTGGACAAGATCGAAACAGACATTCCGGAGAAACCTGAATGGCAAAATGTACCACTTTCCGGGCGTGTGCATGTAGGGAGGAACGTAAAGTTGATGGGTACCACAAGAGTTCTGGGGCCATGCTACATAGGAGATAATACTGTCGTGGAGGATTCCTTCATAGGGCCTTATTCAAGCATAGGCACGAATTGCCATATAAGGAAAGTGGAAATCGAGGACTCTATTGTCATGGATGGTAGCAGCATCGAGATATCTGATGGTACAAGAATTTCACAGAGCCTCATAGGTTCAAACGTTTCAGTAAAGCCCTCATTGTCCAGGTCCAGAACAATACGACTCATAGTAGGACGGGATTCGAAGATAGAACTGTGAGGCCGTTGATATGACTGAGGTAATGATTTTCGGGGCTGGTGGCCAGCTTGGAAGAGAACTTGTGAGAAGATTCCCAGAATCTACAAGAATCTACCATGCTTCCAACACAGGAGGTATTGCAGTTGATCTGAGTGATCTTGGGGGCGTTTCCAAGATCATTATGGAACTGAAGCCGGAAACTGTAATCAATGCAGCGGCTCTGGCAAATGTTGATCTTTGCGAAAAGGATCATCCTCTTGCCTACGCGGTGAATGGAGAAGCAGTCGGTGCAATGGCATCTGCAAGCAGGAAAATCGGTGCCAAGCTTGTCCATGTTTCCACCGACTATGTGTTCGATGGGAGCTTGGGCAATTATCGCGAAAGCGCTACTCCCAATCCAATTAATTATTACGGTTTGTCAAAACTGGTAGGTGACATATATGCGCTTTCATATGAGCATTCCATAGTAATCAGGACGTCTGGCGTGTTTGGCTACACCAGAAACTTTCCACTGTTTGTGCTTGAAAAACTCAATAAAGGAGAACAGGTGAATGCCATGGAAGGATATTATTCACCCATACACGCCGCCAACCTCGCAGCATCCATTTCTGCATTAACGAAAAACGATTTCACCGGCTTGATTAATATTGCAGGTGACAGGGTCTCACGACATGACTTAGCCATAAGGATTGCCGAAACCTTTGAAATGGATGCTTCCCTGGTGCACGAGACCAAGAATATTGCGAACATGAACGCAAGAAGACCGTTTGATTCTTCACTGGACAGTTCCATCGCGTTATCCAAGGTTGGATTTGATTTTCATTCCCTCGCGTCTAACATGAAAGCCATGAAAGATACTATGGATAAACAGGAAAAAGGAAATTAAAATATTATTCCGGTATTGGTGTAAGAATGCCGTTTAAATTTACAGCGGAGAAAATTGAGGGTGTAATCCTTGTGGAGCCAAAGGGTTTCCCCGATGGCAGAGGATTCTTTTTTGAAAATTACAAGAAATCTGAGTTTTTCTCAAATGGTATCGAATATGAATTTGTGCAGGACAACACTTCCTTCTCTGATCCCGATATCATTAGAGGATTGCATTTCCAGGCACCTCCATACGAGCAGGGAAAACTTGTAAGAGTTATTACTGGTGAGATACTGGATGTTGCCGTAGATATACGGAAGGGATCGCCCACATACGGGCAATGGGTATCAGAAATACTCAATGAAGAGAATAGGAGGATGCTCTGGGTTCCGCCCGGATTCGCACACGGTTTCCTTACGCTCAAGAAGAGCTTCGTCCACTACAAGGTAACCAAAGAATACAACAAAGATTCTGAGGGAGGAGTAATCTGGAATGACCCGGATCTGCGTATTAACTGGCAAAAAAGCAGTGCGCAGCTATCGCCGAAGGACAAGCTATGGCCCACCCTCAAGGATTTTAATTCCCCGTTCACTTATGGGAGGACGTGATTGAATGAAGGTTTTCGTTACCGGTGGAACCGGATATATAGGTAGAGTGCTGGTACCGATGCTCGTTAAGGTTGGTTATGATGTTACGGTTCTTGATAGAGAGTTTCTGAACTATGACGATGTAAACACAGAGTATGATAGTCTGGACGTGAAAATAATAAAGGATGACATTAGATATTTTGAGCCGTCGCTTCTTAGAGGTCAAGATGCAGTTGTGGATCTTGCAGCACTTTCCAATGATCCCATTGGCGATCTCGATCCACTAAAAACATGGGATATAAATTACATAGGCAGGGCAAGGGTCGCAAGGCTGGCTAAGAAGGTCGGCCTGGAGAGGTATATTGTTTCCTCCTCGTGTAGTGTGTATGGATTCAGGGAAGACACTGCTAATGAGATGTCTGACGTAAACCCGCTGACTACCTATGCCCAGGCAAATGTGGAGGTAGAGAAAGACAACTTGAAACTGGGAGATTCACAATTCACTCCAGTGGCATTAAGACTTGCAACTGCATTTGGATATTCTAAAAGAATGAGGTTCGACCTTGCAATAAACGCCATGACACTCAATGTCTTCAAAAAAGGGAAACTTGGCCTAATGCGAGATGGAGAGCAATACAGACCATTCGTGCATGTCATCGATATTTCACGATCTATAATGACTGCCCTAGAGAGTGAGAGGGAACTTGTGCATTCTCAAATCTTTAATGTCGGATCCGCTAGCTTGAACGTCAAACTCAAAGAACTCGCAGAAACCGTCAGAAGAACAGTAAATCCATCTTCTACTATTGAATGGTACGGTGATCCGGACAGGAGATCTTATAGGGCATCCTTTGATAAAATAGAAAATACGTTGGGGTTTCATACTGAGGTCAGCATTGAAGATGGGATACGTGAAATCAAAGAAAAACTGCGAGAGAACGTTCTTGATGACTTCCCAGAGACACACACTGTGGAGCAGTATAAGAAGTTGATAAATCAGAGGTCTCATAATCTAGGAATCGACAAGTCGAACATAATTCTCTGAACTTCTCTCGGGTAACTTCTTCGCAATCGATGGGACTTTTACCTTCTGGACTCTGTCAGGAAATATGACGTGAGATTTCATCACGTTTCCACCGATGAAGTGTACGGCTCCCTGTCCCTGGAATCTGCGGATAGCTTCAACGAAAACTCAAAATATGCTCCTCGCAACCCTTATTCTGCATCCAAGGCAGCCAGTGATCTCCTTGTAAAGGCGTATGTAAATACCTACAATGTCAGAGCAACCATCTCGAATTGCGGCAATAATTTCGGCCCTAACCAGCATCCGGAGAAACTGATACCAAAAACCATACTGTCCGCACTGTCAGGAAAAACAATACCGGTTTATGGAGACGGAAAACAGGTCAGAGACTGGGTGTTTGCTGAAGACCACTGCATGGCTTTGGACCTGATCCTGAAAAAAGGCAGACTGGGTGAGACCTATCTCGTCAGCTCTAAAATTGAATTTAATAATCTTGAACTGGTTGAGAAAATCCTTGACATGCTGTCTGCGGAACGCTCGTTGATCCGTTTCGTCAAGGATAGACCGGGTCATGATGTAAGATATTCAATGAATCCTGAAAAAATAGAGACAGAGTTAGGATGGAAACCAGGGTTTCCCTTCGAAGAGGCGTTAAAGGTGACAGTGGATCATTACCGGATGAATTTGAGCAGATATCTCGGAAAACGTATGACCATAACATAGGTCTACCCATATGCGGGAAGAGCACTAAAGTCGAACCCTAAAGGATTTTGACACCATATTGCTGACAAAAACTGACTTCATAAATTTATATTGCCGGGTTAGTATACCTGACTTAAATGCCTAGAATGCTAATCTCCGGCGGCAATGGTTTCCTAGGTTCTTTCCTTGCGGAACAGGCTATAAAAGAAGGGATAGAGGTTGTCGTTGTCGACGATTTCTCCACAAGCTCTGAAATTAACGTACCAGATGAGGTCAAGTTAGTGAGAAAGAAAATTGAAGACCATGACGATGAAAGCAGATATGAATACGTTGCGCATCTTGCGGCCAGGCCTTCTCCCGAGGATTACATTACTAATCCGATATCCACGCTGCTATCCAATTCAATAGGCACGAAAAAGATGCTTGACATTGCACTGAGAAGCAATGCTGTCTTCCTGTACACATCCTCCTCGGAAGTTTATGGCGAGGCTGCAATAATACCAACTCCGGAGACATATTACGGATACGTTAACCCCAATGGCCCCAGGAGTTGCTACGATGAAGGGAAGAGGTATTCTGAAGCTCTCATAATGGCCTATTACAGGCAATACGGGTTGAACGTGAGGATTCAGAGGCCTTTCAATGTCTACGGTCCAAGGATAAGACCAGATGGACAGTACGGGAGGGTGATTCCGAGGTTTGTTGCCCAGGCGCTGAAAGGGGAACCAATCACCATTCATGGCGACGGTCTGCAAACAAGATCATTCCTGTATGTTGATGACTGGGTGAGGGCAACCTGGTCTATGCTGACTCGCGACAATATTTCCGGTCATGTTT
Organism: Thermoplasmatota archaeon; assembly: GCA_023488885.1. Lineage (GTDB taxonomy): Archaea > Thermoplasmatota > Thermoplasmata > Thermoplasmatales > Thermoplasmataceae > JAJZOM01. Next base: position 55,532 of record JAMDDH010000047.1, read on the forward strand.
TTAATATAGGGTCACCTGACCAGATTTCTGTGGCAAAACTTGCCCAAACGATCAAGGAACTTACAAGCAGCAACTCCAGACTGGAAATGACTGAGAGAAGGGAAGACGATCCTACGAGACGTGCAGCAGACATCACCAAAGCAAAATCTATCCTTGGCTGGGAACCCGTCGTCGGATTGCATCAGGGCCTGCAGGAAACAGTTGAATGGCTGAGGGGAAAAATACGATGAAAGTTGGAGTGGTTGGACTCGGATATGTTGGAATAGTTACTGCTGCTGTTCTTGCAGATCAGGGGCATCAGATCATGGGCGTCGATACGGATAAGGATAAAATCTCAAGACTGCAGGCCGGAAAATCCGTGATATTTGAGCCTGGACTTGATGAACTGATCTCCAGGAATCATCAGAGGTTTGAATTTACCTCCAATTATGATGGACTCGGGGAATCTGAAGTAATTTTCATTTGTGTCTCAACTCCGGACAGGGGAGGAGAGATAAACCTTGACTATGTCTTTTCCGCATGCGAAAGCATAAAGAATGTAGGCTCAAAGGCAACTGTCGTAATAAAAAGCACAGTCATTCCGGGTACTGCCAGAAAGGTCTTTGGAAGAACCGGGATAAGAGTTGTTTCCAATCCTGAGTTTTTGAGGGAAGGATCAGCAATTCATGACACTGTTCATCCGGACAGGATTGTCATGGGAGCGGACGAACCTCAAAGGCTGATACTATTACGAAATCTATGGGGATTCACGAAAGCCCCGATTCTGGAAACAACCAACGAAAATGCTGAGCTCATCAAGTATGCCAGCAATGCTTTCCTGGCAACCAAGATTTCTTTTATCAACGAAATTGCTGATCTGTGCGAAAAGATACCCGGCGCAGATGTTAGCGTAATTGCGGAAGGAATGGGTTATGATAAAAGAATAGCCCCGGAGTTCCTCAGGGCAGGTCTTGGATTCGGAGGATCCTGTTTTCCAAAAGATACCAGGGCTTTAATCACTTTTGCCAAAGAAAATAACACAGATATCCGTATTGTTGAATCGGCAGTTTCAGTCAACAGCGACCGTGTGAAGAAGGCTGTGGACCGCATAGAGGCTAAGTTTGGAAGCTTGAAAACCAAAAATATCTGTGTTTTGGGGCTCTCCTTCAAGAACGATACAGACGATGTCAGGTATTCAAAATCATGGGAACTGGTTGAAGAGCTGAACAGGAGGGGGGGACTGGTAAAAGCATTCGATCCGACAGTAAAATCAGCTCAGGGAATTAATGTTACAGTAAATCCGGATCGATGCATCGAGAATTCAGACTTTGTAATAGTTGCCACTGAGTGGAAGGAATTCAACAGACTCAACTTGAACACCGCCGGACGCGTAATTGATTTCAGAAGGATACTTGATAAGGGGAAGGCCGATATGATGGTGGGTGTGCATGACAAGAATTAGAAAGGCTGTGATTCCCGCTGCAGGCCTTGGAACCAGATTCTACCCCCTCACCAGAGCCCAACCGAAGGAGATGCTCCCGCTGGTGGACAAACCAGTAATACATTACGTAGTGGAAGAAGCCGTTGATAGTGGCTTAGATGAGATATTGATAGTTGTTGGCGCTGGGAAGGATGCCATAATCAACTATTTCGACAACAGTGTTCTTGACAAACAGGCAGATAATCATCTTCTGGACTCTTTTCCTGAGATATATTTTGTTAGACAGAGACAGCAGCTTGGATTGGCAGATTCAATCAGGTATGCAAAAAAATTTGTTGACGATGAACCATTTGTGGTGCTTCTTGGAGATACCGTTTACCTGAGCAATGACGACCTCAGTGTCACTGAACAGATGATAAACGTGTATAATAAGAAGGGGAGTTCCGTGATTGCGCTTGAACAGGTTCCAGTCGAGAAAGTTGGCAATTACGGGATAGCCGGCGGGAAAGCGGATCCTGAAGGGATATTCAGGATAGATCGGCTATTGGAGAAGCCCTCGCCACTTGAGGCGCCGAGTAACCTCGGAATAACAGGCCTATACGCACTTGAGCCGGAAATATTTCAATTCATTGAGAGAATTAAGCCCGGCAAAAATGGGGAATTGCAATTGACTGACGCCCTGTCTGTCATGGCTGCTGAAAGTCAATTGTTCGGTTTTGAAATCAATGGTCAAAGATTCGACATAGGAAACATGGAGATGTGGATTCAGGCATTCATTAAGTTTGTGAGCATGGACAGGAGATATTCCAAACTATTTGGAGAGCACCAGAAAGAACAATGAATGCATCTTCTACTGAAAATGAAATGGAAATCCAAACAATAAAAAGGCGAAGATTTTTCATATCCTGTAAATTAACGGACTGATGAATTTTCTCATAACCGGTGGAGAAGGGTTTATAGGAAGGTACCTCAGGAATGAACTGGAAAAGGAAGGCCATAGCGTTAAAACACTGGACATAGACGGAACACCAGATTTCCATGTTTCTATCCTTAATTACCTGGAAGTCGTCAAATCGTTAAGGGGTATCGATGGACTTTTTCACCTTGCTGCAACGACTTCTCCCCCTCAATTTGAAGATGACTTAGTTGCAGGTTTTAACACCAACGTAAATGGTACCCTCAATGTCCTGAAAGCTGCTGCTGAAAATGGTGTGAAGCGGGCTGTCATTGCATCATCCTCTGCAATATATGGTGACCTTAGAATTCCGGGGAAGGAAGATTTCAGCATTGATGGGCACAAGAGCATGTATTCTACAACCAAGCTCGTAGATGAATACATAGCAAAATATTTCACTCTTCGCAGGGAGCTTGAGGTTGTGTGCCTGAGATACTTCAACGCCTATGGAATAGGTGAAAACACTAAGGGGATGTATTCAAGCCCCGTTTCAAAATTCCTGGAGTCTATTTCAAGAAAAGAGAGGCCAGTTATTTTTGGGGATGGAAACCAGAGCAGGGATTTTGTCTACGTAAAGGACATCGCATCTGCCACTTCCAGGGCTATGCAGGTAGGAACCGCTGGCGAAATATACAACGTCGGAACTGGTGTTTCAGTAACTTTCAACGACATCATGGGTTTAATTCAAGAGGTGCTGGGTAGGAAAATTACGCCGGAATACGTAAAGAACCCGTTTAAAAACTACCAGATTTTCACTCAGGCAGATGTTGCCAAGATTGAAAAAGCTCTTTCATGGAAGGCAAAATACTCATTGAGAGAAGGAATAAGGGAAATGGCTATTCATATGGATTTAGTCAGATAATTACGTGTTCATTCCAATCATTGTATTTGTTTAGCTTGATAGTGTCGATGTCTGTTCTCTGAGTCTTGAGCCAATCTATTTTCAATCTGGGTCCTGCCTGTTTGAGGGGAGGGTTATTATACTGAACTGTGTTTCAGTATTAATGAACAGCCAGCGTGGTATCATTGTGGGATACAGGCTTGACGGCAAGTCTCCCGTTGAACGCACCCGTTTCAACAGGAAGTTTCTCGGATATACGGATAAGTCACAGTACGGCAGGTTTTCGTATTCCAGGGATGGCATCATGTCTGCGATACCGAATATTCATGTGGTTAACTCATGTTTCATTATCCGCAAGGAGGATCTGGAACAGGTGAGGGTTTTCTGTGATCAGTACGGCGTCGGACTCTTCGTGAGGGAAGTGGTCCTGGAAGAATCCGATCTTGAGGTTCTGCAGAAATGATCGGGGAATATGTCAGGCAGCTGGAAGACACAGTTACCAGGATCACCATGGAGAGGGACTCGGCACTTTCACGGGTTCATGAACTGGAAAATGAGAGGGATCAGCTTATCAGCCGGCTGAAGATGTACGAGAATCCGCACACACCTCCATCACTGCAGCCTTTCAGGCCGAAGACTGTAAATCCCCCGGGAAAGAGAGGCGCTCCAGCCGGGCATAAGGGAGCAACAGGGGAATCCGGGAAACCTGACGAGATTATCCATGTGTCAATGGAGAAATGTCCAAGATGCAGTCATCCCCTGGAATCCCCGATCCGCATGGAGAAGAGGACCATATTTGACATTCCGCCGCCGCAGAAGGTAAAGGTGACTGAATACGATCTTGATGTCTATAAGTGCGGCAACTGCGGCACTGAGGTGAGATCGAAACACATCGACTGTCCTCAGACAGGAGATATGGGCATATACCTGCTGAACTACATCACAATGCTGAAGTACAATCTGAGAGGCGTCATAAGGAGGGTGCAGGAATTCCTCATCACCAACGACAATCTCGATCTGAGCGTGAAGGGCATCAATGACGCACTGCTCAGGGTGGGAGATGCCTGCCGTTCAGAATATCTTGCCATACGTGACAGGATACGCAGATCGAAATGGGTCCATATTGATGAGACAGGTTTCCATGTGGAAGGGAAGAAGTTCTGGCTCTGGGCATTCAGATCGGCAGAGAATGATGTTCTCATAATAATAGTGGACTCAAGGGGAAGAGACGTTGTCAAAGAGGCAATGGGTGAAGATTTCCATGGCCCTGCAATAGTGGACGGATGGAGAGTATACACATATCTTACCATAATACAGAGATGCTGGGCCCACCTGATACGGGAAGTGGATGCATTCAGGAACCTTGATCATGGCAAAGAACTTTCGGATAAGATTCACAATATGTTCAAAGAACTGAAGGAATCCCTGAAATCGAAAAACATGGATGAGCGTAAATCCATGAAGATCACGTATGAAAAGAGAATGGAAGATCTCGTTAAATGCTATGATCCATACGGAGAACTGCACAAGCCGGTTGAATATATCCGCAACGGTCTGGGGTCATGGTTCACATGTCTTCTCTATCCCGGAATGGAACCAACCAACAATCTCGCAGAACAGGCAATACGTGAACACGTTGTCATAAGGAAGATCATTGGAACATTCAGGTCAGAGAAGGGATCACAGAATTACCAGTATATAGCCTCGCTTCTTTCAACATGGAGACTGCAGGGCAGGAACTTGTTTGTTGAGATGGATAAAATATTGAGGAAAGAACTGTGCGGTTTTGGCTGAGGTAAACAAGTACCAATCATTTAATTCATAATCTTACGGTCTTTTTTATTACCGTTAAGCATGAATGGAAACGAACTGTCATCAAGCATGGGAAATTCAAGGCCCGGTTATGGGTCACCACTGAAATTGTCGTTGATAAGCTTTTGTTCAATGATTAGGTTCCAGGAATACGTTCTGAATGTTTCCGTTAAGAAATGACCATCTGTCGTGGTGAACAATCCTGTAACCTATGCTGTTCAATATACTCATAGTGGCCTTCTTTAACTTACTGGAATGAACTTCCATAATGATCCTTGGCATGTTTTCCATTATCGTTTGCATCCCGCCTTTAAGAACCTGTATCTCAAACCCTTCAACGTCTATTTTCAAAAGATCACACTTCAGTTTAAAGTCATCCAGTCTCCTGAATTCAACCAGCTGTTTTATCCTGCCGCTGTTACCCAGTTGGAGCTGGTTCCCTTCAAAACTTAACTCTCTATCACCAACCTGGTCGGACAGAGCCACTTCGTAGACTTTGGCATTCTCCACTTGATTCAGCAAGAAAAATTCCTTCAGTATTGTGATGTTCTCCTTAACTGGCTCAAACGCATGAATTTCCTTTACCCCGTGTACCTTTGAGCAGATTACCGAAAAATCACCAAACTGTGCGCCAATGTCAATGACCGTAGATGCACTTCCGGGAACAAAACCATCAATTTCATAAATTCTGTCCCCTATAACCTCGTTAATCGCCTGAGGAGGAAGGGACTCTGGAATCCCGATTTTCAGAGACGATGCTCTTATGATCCCCCTTTTTTCCCAGGCTTCGTTGAGGCTGGCTCTCTTATCTCCTTGAAACTGATTCAAAAAAAAGGAGAGCGTACTCCCATTGTTCCTCCTGAAATAAGAAAGCTCGTTCAGCTTGAAATAAAGCATTCTTCTTGCGAACCCCGGATAGGTTGGCGACATGATCCGTTCTGAATAGTCTGAACTTTTTTCAAAAGACAGGGGTCTTTTCACTATAGCTGCGCCATTATTATTCTGTATTTTATTATTTTGTGCCATAATCAAGAACAGGGTAATCGGGAAAATGCCATTACTCTTTGTCAAGTAATGTTTGATTATCTACGTAAATTGTCCGGGAGAGCAGTAAGAGCCTGTATTCAAGTGTATTTGCAGGATACCGGGGCTCATTTCATATAGAGAAAAGCGGATAATTTATTCCAACGGCACGCGAAGCATAGACTATGCGTAAGCAAAAGATCGTAAAATGCCAGGTCTCTGGGCATGAAACCCTCAAATTCATAGATTCTATCGCCAAATACCTCATTTATTGCGGTTTGTGGAAAAGTAGGCAGCAAGTGAACCCCGAGAGAAGAAGCACCGGCCATCCCTCGATTTTCCCAGGCGTTGTACATCTCTGTTCGCTTCCCGGGAAGAAGCTGAGCAAGGAGGAATGATGGAGTGTTTCTCCCGTTTTGGCTGAAAAACGAAGACTGTTTCATTTTGAAATATATCATCTTTCTGACTTTCCGGGATATGTCGGAGAAGTAATCCCGGAGTTTTCCAGAAAACTGGCAAGAGAAGAGTGGTTGGCTCTTTGATTATTGTGACTGAACGGGTCCAATTCATTGTTTGTGATCATACCATACAATTCCCGGTTAAACTAAAGGTGTTTTTCGCACCTGATTCAGCTTGTAATTATGTAGGTAATTGCATAATCTAAATTTCTTTCAATTTGTCGAGGAGAGAATTTCTGACACGCAATTTTGGGGTATGATGCTTCAGAAAATGCCTGGAGCCAGCCCTTGCTATCTCCTTCCACTCATCGGACCGCAATACATATCGATAAAACTTATTTTTAAGGTCAACAAAATTATCGAAGAATACGGCACTTTCCCCGTCAATGAAATTATTTTCAATTAAAATCGGGATTTTCTGTGAGAAGAGAGCGGTTCCAAACCTTGGTATTTCCCAGTACCTGTCAGTATCGTAACCCATTCCCCTCACTGAGATGGCGACTTTTGAGTTGGAGAGCATCTCAACATACCTGTCCTTTGGTATACCTCCGGCACTGATAAAATCTTTAAAATCGTGATTGTCAGCAACCCATTTCTTAATTGCTTTGTAGTATCTGTGCCTATCAGGAACAGTACTCAGAGTAAGACAGAAAAAGATATCAGTATCTGCGGAGAATTCATCCGCACGAGTGTTGGGATATTCCATCCTTACCGTCAGTGGGAACGGCTTAATTTTTGACAGACCACTATCAGAAGTTGCAATCCTGTAAGGGAACGAATTGACTAAATCACTTGGTAATCCAATCCTACGGTGAATGGGAGGGAGTATCTGCGAGCCATACATATATCGAACATACCATTTTGCAGAAGAGAGATAATTCGCCGAGACGTATAATTCCCTCTTGAAATACAGATCAATTTCACTATGCTTATAGATGTTCCTGACGAAAAAATCATCTTCCAGATCAAGAAAGACCTTTTGAGTGCTTGTTTTATGCTCCAGAAAGTGCTTGAAATTAGCGTCGTAAAATGACCTGGGTGTGAAAACAATAAGATCAAAAGAATCCAAATTCTCAGTGAAATCTTCGCTATTGTACGAATCGGCTTTGTCATCATAATTTCGGTTAAAGGTAACCGGTATGTACGAAAATATGTTCCTAGCATCCAAATTCTCGACAAAACCGTCGTATACATAATGATTTTTTTGCCAACCGTGAAGAAGAACTTTCATCGCATTTTCGAGTCCTTTGACAAGAGCATGTTCGCCATGCCGGATACTATTACATCATCCTTGAATCTTTCCACAGCAATATCTGAAATTTCCTGTTTTAGGGAGATATAGCCTTGCGGGTTACTTTCCCAAAGGGCCTCATACTTCAAAATAGCATCAGCAAATGCCTTTGTATCAAATGGCAGAATCAAAATGCCCTGCCTTTCATCAGTAAGTATGTCCTCAGAACCCATCACCCTAAATGCAATAGATGGCAGTCCAAAAGCTTGTGCTTCACCAAGGCTGATTCCGAAATTCTCTCCACGAGAAGGGAACAGAAAAATGTTTGAATTTCTATACTCATTCAGCAGTTCATCCTCCTTGAGAAATCCTTTCCATTCGAAATTCTTGGGATAAAGTGTTTCAAGCTTCCTCACAATAGACTCGCCCTCAGTTCCTGATCCAACGACAAGAAACTTAATTTTCCGCGTTCTTTGCATTGTTAGATTAACTATCTCTTCCAGTAGATCAAGACCCTTGTGCCTTACGCTCAGTCTGCCAACAAAAAGGGCTACGAATTCGTCGCCTCTTTCGTTGCCCTTTCCAAGTTTTTGCTCGTCAAATACGTGAGGAGGTATATTGTAAATGGAGCCTTTAAATCCTGCAGCCTTTATATTCTTCTCATCTGTCATATTCTGGATACGTATATTATTCATGTGCTGCACCAGATACTTACGCATGGCAACAAAGAGCACCATCAGGGCCTTTTTTAAAGGTCTTGATTCTATTGGATCATTATCAAAAAAGATGGGTGAATGTACCCCAAATATGTATCTTACACCAAACAATTTGCAGAGCAGAAGTATAACGCCATTCAGGATGAGACCCTGATGCATGCTGTAAACAACGTCATAATTACGTAGACTGAACAAGGCTTTAATGCCGGTTGAGGTTAGTGGAATGATATCTCTGAGAAACCTGAATTTAATTGCGTCATAGTAGATTATGTCGACGTCGGGATTTAGAAGCGCACGGATGTCGTTATACGACATGCGCACGTTGGACTCATCGGCAAGAGAAAATATGGCAAGATGAATATTCTGGATCTTATTGGCCCAACCCACAATGTCCTTTTCTCCTCCACCAAAACTTCGCAGATCGGACCCTGTAAAAACCGCAGCTTTCATGATATTCGTGCTATCTAACTCCGAATGCCTATTTTGTGAACATAGAAATATTTTCTTCATCACACCAAGTTTTTCGAAAGGAGAACTTATAGATTCGTAAAGCTATAAGAGAAATACATGGACATGGTAATATTAGGAACCGGTCGCAGATATAGTAGCCTGGACACTTATTCTGAGGAGTTTAGCACTGCGGGCGGCTTTCCCAGAATAATGTTGAGGACGTCAAAAGATCAGATTTACTCGTCCTGGGATAGAAATACGACAGTAGTTGACGGGAATTTATCCTTGCCTTTCTCCGATGGATGGGGCTGGAACATTCTGATGGGCAACCATGTTTTTAGGGATCTGAAGGAAAAGCTGAAAAAAAGCATAGTTCATTACACGACATTTGGCATGCCACTGCTCACAAATAATGCAGATGACATTGTTACCATACACGATCTATTCTTCCTTGATCCTCGAGATGAGGCATATGGGGGATTTTTTAACCTTTCTGAACACTTCCTTAAGCGTTTCCTGAGGTTCAACAATGTCATTGCCCCCTCTGAATACATTAAGGGTGAATTGGAAAGGTATGGTTTTCAGGGAGAAATAACCGTAATTTATATGCCTGCTCCTGCAGAAATCCAATACTTAAACAATAAAGAAGAAGCTAGGAAAATGATGGGTCTGCCCGGGGATAAGAAACTAATACTGTCAGTCTCCAGTTCACTTAGGCGAAAAAATCTTCCCGTTGTTGAAAAAACCATGAAAATACTTGGAGATGAATACAAGCTTGTGAGAGTGGGTTCACCCATAAATAACGCCTTAAATTATCGCGGACTGACGCCCGAAAAGATAAATATGATCTATAATGCGTGTGATGTTCTCCTCTTCCCGACGCTGGGAGAGGGCTATGGTAAACCTGTTGTCGAGTCCTTTGCATCTGGCCTGCCGGTTGTAGCGTCTGATATCCAGATCATGAAGGAAATAGCCGATGATGCTGCAGTCCTTGTGGAACCTGTACCTGAGAAATGTGCGGAGGCAGTACGAATTTCAATTGACAGTGAGGATGAATACAGAAAAATGGGCTTTGAGAAGGCAAATACATATTCAAGGGAGAAATTCAGATCTGCGGTCAATAAATATTATGCTGCTGTGTCACAAACCGCCAGAATTTGATGCTTCGGATGTCATTCTGTTGAATTCAACGAGATTGTATAAATAATAGAGCCTAAGTGCAAGACGCCCTGTCGCGAATTTCATTGCAGAGAAAGTCAACCAGACTAAGCTGTAACGAGTAAATACTGTCTTTGCCTCCCTTAACACAGATAGAATAGCCGTGAAAATTTCCCTCCTGCTGGAATGATCAGAGAGAAATGTAGTAATTAGCTTCATGTTGAAAAACGATGCCCGGACAAAAATCTCGGATGGTAGTCCTTCTGTCATTCTTAATGCGATGAGGTATATCCTGAGCGTGTTAGAATAGAAAGTGTGCTTCCTGAAAATGTAACTTGCATACTGGTCAAGGTAATTAGTTGTACTTACATGCACTCTGTACTTGGTAAGCCTATCCGGAACCAAGATCATTTTTCCTACGGTCGAAATAGCCATAAAAAACAAAAAAGGATCTATGCTCTGATCCACCTCCTCAAGAAATGACAAATGCTTTAGCAGTGATTTTCTGCTGAATGCCATACAACTGCTGTACCAGTTAGCTCTATATTTTATGAAACCTGAAATAGACCTTCGGGATATCAGTGAGGTATCCAACATTAGTTCACGAGGAGGAACTGCTTCCTCACCCCCTTTAAATGGTAATCCATTCTCGTCAATTTTGGTGATGGAATGATGGGCGAAGACGAGATCTGAATGGTGCTTGAACAGTTCCAGAATCTGAGCCATTTTTGTAGGGAGGAATTCATCGTCATCATCCAGTAAGAAAATTATTTCCCCTCTGGAAGCAATAACCGCAGGAACAAGTTTCTTTCCATGTCCTTTTTCATCCACAAATAGATTCTTATCCACAAGGCCGTCTATCTTCGAGTCTATTTTTTGGTCACGAAAAGCCTTAACAACTATAATCTCGTAGTCTGAGCGTGGGATAGACTGTGATGATACCGATTCCACTGCCTTCAGAATAAACTCCTTCCTTTTGTACGTGTAAATTATAACCGAAGCAAGCACAGACTTCTTAACCCAATTCCTATGTTATTATATTAATGTTGACCATAGCATAGAAATAACATTCTCATTGTTTTCCTTTCTTTTACCCGGGTCTAAGCTTACTCAAATAATTTTGAGCGGGTTGAAAACATATTTGTCATACAGCATATATTTCACAAAATGGGGGAGTGCCTTTTTAAATCCTGGCTTGGAATCAATCTACTGGTAATGAGACCCTAAGTTGGAAGAGCTATTTCAGGTAGGCAGTTTTGTTACAGACAACACGATGGCGCTTCACTTGGATGTCGTACCAGACAAATTAGTTAGCTCCACCTTCGAAAAGAGTGTTCGAGATCCTGCGGAAAAAGCTAGCTCTCATGCCGGCAATCCAAAAATTTTCAAAGCTATCTCATTCGTGTTAGCTGGTTTGATGCATAAAAGGTTGGCTAATCTCTTGCTCAAGTCCTTGCAGGATTTTATATCTCTTGCGGAGACAAGATGACTTAATGATGCATCTTTTGTGTCAACTGTATCAACAAGCTCCCTTATCATAAAACCCTGATCCAGTAGCCATTCTATGACTGAATTTCTGCTCTTTCTTCTAGTCCTTAAAAGCTGATCGTTCTGCTCGACTGATATTATTATATTTTGGTTATCTCTTATCAATCTATCACAGCCTTGGAGTACTTCCAGTTCATATCCTTCCACATCAATTTTCACGAAGTCTACAATTTTTCCTTTCAGTACATTATCAAGAGGTGTGACTTTAACAGAAACTTTTTGTTCGTAGTGATCAAGTTTGACTGAAGAATCGCATCCATCCTCGTTTGAGGAAAGATAGAAATCAATAAAGCCATCAGCATTTCCCAGTGCTACATTGTGAGTTGAAATATTGTTCAAAGAATTTAGGCCCACATTTTCGATAAGCCGTGGCAAATTCCTTGGAGACGGTTCAAAGGAGTGTACAAACCCAGTTGGGCCCACCAGCTTACTCGCCATCAGTGAGAAATAACCATTGTTAGCACCTGCATCCACAAACGTCATTCCAGGTTTCAAAAAGGATTGTATTATTTCTGAAAGGGTGCTTTCATAAATCTTCCGATTCTGGTGTAATGCAAAAATGGATGCATCGCGCAGGGACGATAGATCAAGGTTCATAGTGAAGTCATAAAAGTTAACTACCTGTCTTTCACCGTATTCAGTTCTCAAATTCCTAAGGAAATTCCTGTGTGAGACGCCCTTCTCCCAAACTTTCTTAATGATAACTGGAAAAAACAAATTGTATATTATATCACTTCTTGAAATTTGCCTCCTGATAATTCTGGAATATGTCGGAGAAGTAATCCCGGAGTTTTCCAGAAAACTATCAAAAGAAGAGTGGTTGGCTCTTTGATTATTGTGACTGAACGGATCCAACTCATTGCCTGTGGTCATATCATACAATTCCCGGTTAAACTAAAGGATGTTTTTCGCACCTGATTCAGCTTGTAATTATGTAGGTAATTGCATAACCTAAATTTCTTTCAATTTGTCGAGGAGAGAATTTCTGACACGCAATTTTGGCGTATGACGCTTCAGAAAATGCCTGGAGCCAGCCCTTGCTATCTCCTTCCACTCATCGGACCGCAACACATATCGATAAAACTTATTTTTAACTTGACTTCCGCATGAGATTCATTATCAATGTCTCATGCAGGTCCTTTATTTGATACTGTTTTTTGTGAATTATCAAAAATTATGTATGTGCACATTCATGGATTCTGGGATATGGCAATCCGAGGCTTTTCAGAATATCGGAAGCTTCCCTGCTCTCCGATGAAATGTACAGATCTCTCTTTTCCACACTGACCGGGACGACATCCAGGCAGTTCAGGTCCTTCCTTATGCTGTCTATTGTGAAAGTGGAAAGAATCAACTGGCGTTGACAAAATGATCATGAAGGACAATATCCGGGAGTCGGATCGGGTATGCCTTTCCGGGATTTTCAGAATGCCATTCCTCTCCATGATGGTCCTGGAGGCATAGAAAAGACCGAAAGAGAACGTCGGCCTGATCTTCAGGTCATCCGGGGAGAATTTCCTCATGGCCTCCCTGTATTCGTCAAATATCTTCCGGTATCTCTCCCTGTCCTCATCAGACTTCACGGGACCGAGGTATTTCAGGGTGCTGGTTTTCTGCTTCCTGTCCTCGACCAGCCTCTCAGCTATGGATGCATATTCCAGTACCGCTGATCCTCTCTTTACCTTTGTAAATCTCAGGAACACAGGGTAGAATCACATGTGAGTGTTTACGGAAATATGCAGATATTGTGCACATACATCAAACGGAAAATATACCGGGAAACGTAAGGAATAAGGGAGTCGGTGACAGACAGTGACAGATTATCTCATGCGGAAGTCAAGTTCAATTGAATTTCTTGCGGTAATTTACTAACTGCATTGTTCGACAGGCCATTGAGAAGGTTTTCAGGGAGTTCACCTCTGCACGCCGTATTTGCCATCTATCATGTGCAGTATCTGGAAATGCAGGTACAGAGACAGGAGTGACATGGACTCAGTACACCAACGCAAAGTTAACCAGGTATTATGCGAAGTAATTAACCAGCCACGACACTAACCTTTGCCAAGATATAATGTGCAAACCCAACAATGTCCCACAGATTTCCACCCTTGATTTTCCTCCCCGCTAAGACAATGGAAATCCAAACAAAGGGTGCAATAGCCACTCTGAACGGATCGTGACGTATGCCTATTCGTAATATTTCATACCCACTATTTGATAGAGTTTGCTCCATCTCTTCTAAAGTGTAAACTCTCTTGTGAGTATCATCATCATAGAAGTATAAGCAGCCTGCCCTGGATGGAAAGCCGAGACTTCTATCTGATGGGGTTTCCACATAGAGTAGTCCCCCTATTTCTTGATGTTCCCGTAATGCCGCCAGCACCTCGTTTCCATTGTCAAGGTGCTCAATGACGTGGGAAAAATTGATGACACTATACTTTTCAGCAGGCGGCAGGGAGCGCAACACGTCTTTTTCCAGGTCAGCAAATCTAATGTCAAACAGGCCCACTTTGTCTCCCAGTTCGACCCGTGCCGGAAATTTGTCCAGTCCTACGTAATCGCATTCCGTTCCAAAAGCAAGCCTAAATAGTTGAGGGTATACTGTCCCGCATCCAATATCCAGGATCCTCACCTGCTCAAAGCGTCTCGAGTACTTTCTCAACAGGCGCACTCCAAACGGCGGAACGAACCTGTAGTAGATCAACCTAATTGACCAAAGGACTCTTGTCCAAGGTTTTCTCATTGTGCACGATAAAGACCAAGTTATTCATTACAATTACGGTACTTGGTAAGAGTTCAGCTGTCTGAAGTTATCCCGGGTCTGCCCTAAGAATTGGACTGTCCGCCTCTGTTCGGGATTCAATCACACCATTCGAAATGGAGGAATTCCTCACTCCATTGCCAGATTTTGATCCGCATCAGGTAGAGTGGCCTTAGCGTTCGCAAGAGATAAATATGATTCAACCTTTTTATTGTTGGAACAAAAAAGTGTGTGATTGTGGTTGGGGTTCATCTCTGGAGTCAGTTTGCTAAATTTGTTTCTCAAGTTGAGACACCGATGGGAAAAGGCTGTAAATGCCAATTCATCAAATGTGGAGAAAAATTTCATTTTGAATGAAATTCATCTATTGACAAAGAAGTATTTGCAATCAGATGTGTTTTATTCCACCATCGTCAGAAATAATTCTAATCGCCGGTTAATTTTTCCATTTTGGATTGCCCGGATCAGTAAAAATGCCTCTCAACAAAACTCAAGACCTCATCTTTTCCGTATCCATTCTCCAGCAATAACTTGAGGAGAATCCTGGCTTTAGCTCCACTCAGATCACCTGCAGGGATAATCCCTCTGGAAATAAGGTCACGCTCACTTCCCGGAAAGCCATACGTTGATATCAGTACATCACCACTGCCGGTACGGGAGCACAGGATGACTGGCATCTTGCCAGCTATTCGTTTTATAACATCCAGATTCCAGTTGGGCATGTGACCTCCTCCAAATGCCTCAAGAATAAGCCCATCGTACCCAAGCGTTTCAACTGATTCCAGAAGTCGCAGATCATCGGAAAGGGTTACTTTTAATAATGATACCTTCTTTCCGCTCTCTTTTTCAGGAAACTTTACGCGAACTCTTTTCAAGGGTTTCATGACTATTCTGATCTTACCTTCTGACACCCAGCCAATAGGCCCCAAGGGGTATGACGTGAAGGCTGAAAGACTTGAAGTGTTTGTCTTCCTTACATATCTTGCAGTGTGGATCTCATCATTCATAACAACAAGCACCCCCATGCCCCAAGATTCCGAATCAAGCGAAACAAGAATGGAAGACAGTATGTTAGATGGACCATCCGCCCCTAGAAGATCTGCATTTCTCATCGCTCCCGTCACAACAACCGGTACGTCCGAATCGTGAACCAGGTCAAGATAAAATGACGATTCCTCCAGAGTATCGGTTCCCTGAGAAAGTATCACTCCCTCCGATCCATTCGCTATTTCTCTCTTTACAAGGGCCGCAATGTCGTGAAGTTCCTGAAATGTAAGGCTTGCCGATGGAGCGGGTTTATATGGAACTGCAACAATTTCAACCTCTCCAATTTTCGCATTCACAAGCGATAATAAGTCAGATGAATCCAGTGCAGGAGATGCTCCTGTAGATGATACCTTTGATGAAATGGTTCCTCCAAGGGATATGAATGATATTTTTCTGGTCATAGCAAGGGAACTTCTTTGGATTATTCAATAATTGTGCGTACCACTGATGTAACAGTACAATAAGGTTTGCCGATCGTTATTGAATACTAAAAACAGCACTAAAATACCCGATCAAAATGAAATTCACAGGATTGCGCCATTACCCTTTCCACGGCGAAACTATTTTTTGAACGGAGAATATATCTCACAATCGACTCTTGAAAAGTTTGTGATTTAAATGGGTGGATCATACTCAAAGAAAGCGCATGATGAATTAGTGAATGCTATTTTCACCGGCAAACTTCGATTTGGACAGACACTCAACCAGAATAAGCTGGCGGGAACCCTTAACATGAGCAGAACACCTATAAGAGAGGCTCTTTTTGCCCTAGAACAGGAAGGGCTGCTGTCCAGGGATGGGCGATCGTATACTATCTCCTACATCTCCAAGGAGGAGATCGTTGAGCTTTACGAAGCAAGGATACTGCTGGAAAGCCAGGGAGCATACTTTTGCGCACAAAGAATGAACAGGGAAAGCAAAAAACGGCTGAAAGCCCACATGGAATACATAACAAAGGTGAAGGAAGCAAAATCAGCGAATCTGGTCGAACGCACCGAACTAAATGGTGAACTGCACAAGATGATATCATTTTACGGCGGAAACAGATACATTTACAAGTTCATGCAGGAAGTCATCCTCAAGCTCACGCTGGTAAGGATAGCCCTTTTTACCATAGAAGGAGGGGAAGAGGAGGAATTCCAGGAGCATAAGATGATAGTTGATGCCGTGATCTCAATGAACCCAGAACTTTCAAAACAACTGATGCACGAGCACCTAACAAATGTTCTGGATTACGTCAAGGATAAGGTGATCCCAAAACTGTACTGGGAATCATGAAATCCCCTGAAACGCTTCAATTGAGATAGAGATTGTTGGAAGGTCGGACCTGATAAGGCATCAGAGCCCGGTCGGTACTGGCGAGAAGTCCCATGTTCTTAGAATTTCTCCCCGGGTTAGTTTGCCATTCGCCACCTTCCTGATTCCATTAAGAAGCTTGATTCCGGCTTCCCCGACGTTCATTTCTCCCGTGATTATGCCGCTTACATCTATGTCAATGTGATCCCCCATGCTGCGCACTGTTTTTATATTTCCAGTTATTTTTAGAACGGGAGTTATTCCAGGACCTCCGGAAGTATTGCCGGTTCCTGTAGAGAAAAGGATCATGTTCACACCTGCAGCAGCAAGGGCGGTTTGAACCTCATGTGCTCCCGATGGAGAGTCCATGAAATAAAGTCCTCTTCCATTTGGAATTTCAGCATATTCCAGAACCCCGTTTATCTGTGAGGTTCCGCTTTTGGAAATTGCCCCAAGTGATTTATCTTCAATTGTGCTTATGCCTCCTTCGATATTGTCTGGAACAGGGTTAATTCCAACCAGGTCTATGCCTTCTGAAAGAGCTATTGCCTCGTTAGACCTGGCAGCTTCCAGGATTTTTCTTGCGACCTCTTCATTTCTTGCCCTTTTTTGCAGTATATGTTCAGCACCAATGATCTCCGTAGTTTCCGAGAATATAACAGTTCCCCCGTTTTCAACAATATAATCTGAGACCCATCCCACGGCAGGATTGGAAGCTATTCCGGAAGTTGCATCGCTTCCACCGCATTTAACTCCGAATGACAACCCGTCAATACCTATTGGCTCACGCTCCATCTCGCTTGCATTCAGGACCAATTCCAGTGCTTTCCTGGAGCCATCTCTCACTGCTTCTATGGTTCCTCCGGATTTCAGTATCATTACCGATTCTATGGGTTTCCTGGAACGTTTCCTGAAAGATTCAATATATTTTTCGGTTGTTCTCGGCTCATAACCGACAAGAAGAACCGATGAAATATTCGGGTTCAACGCAACATTAAGCATGGAGTTTTCAAAACGCTTCAGGTTTGTGCCAATTTCATTCCTGCCGTGATTCTGCGCCAGAGGTAAGGTACCGTGCACCTGTTCTGAGATCATCTGGACGACTCTGGAGCAGAACGGGGAGAGGCCGATTACAGCTACATGATTTCTCAAAGCAGCCCTATTATCATCATTGTAGTATCCCTTGAGTTCAAAGTTTTTCAATTTTCCTCCCCCCTCTCAGTGATACCACGTTATTCACGTGGACAAGTTCTCCAACATCTATATCGGCAAGAGCCTTTCCTATGATCTGTCCGTACTTGATTATATTCTGATCTTTCCCGATTTGACGCACGGCAAATTTGTGACCAAACCGTATATTCTCCTTAATCGCAATTTCCCTGCCATTTTCCAGTCTCACCATTTCTCCTTTTGTCAAATCCGCAAGTGAAACGGCCACATTATCCTCGTTGCCCATGATTATGCATTTTCGGGGTTTGGCTGAATCCATATTCAGATCACCCTTGCTATAACTCTGGCGGGTGAACCGGTTGCGCCCTTAATGTTGATTGGATAGGCGTACACGAAAAGGTCAAAGGTCACCGCGGCTCTGAGATTTGCAAGATTCTCAATAATCAGGATTCCGTTTGAAAGAAGTTCTTTGTGCAGGGGCGATCCTTTTCTGAACGGACTCCTGAGGGGAGCATCAGGACCGGGAGTGTCGAGTCCTATTATCTTAATTCCAAGGTTAATGAGGTAGGGGGCAGTTTCATTCGTAAGGAAGGGATATTCAGATTCATAGGCTTTTGTACCCCATTTATCTTCCCATCCTGTTCTCAGGAAGAGGATCTGTTTGCCCTTGATTCTCTCTTCGTGTGAAGAGAGGTCACTTACAGTTATTGGTTCGAGGGGGCCTTTGTTCAAATCAAGTACGGTACATTCTCCCATCATCTCAGTGAAATCAAGCTGATCGATTGATCTACCGCCTTGAACAAAATGAGATGGTGCATCCAGATGAGTCCCGCTGTGGAGATTCATTGAAAGATAGTTCTGTGTGCCGCCATTCAACTCCAGGAAGAATGTTTTAAGGGTGAATTCCTGCCGTTCTACGTTAGGCCAGTCGGGAACTGGCATAGTTTTATCAAAGTAATGGCTGAAATCAAACCATGTTGTCATATATAGCAATATTCTTGTTGATTATAAAATATTTCTATTTTTGTATTTGACGGACTTTTGAAAAATAGGCATCATGGATATCCAGTAATTTACGTATTCACCATACACACTTATTTTTATCAATATAATAGGATATTATTGTGTGTGGCATTCATTATATATATTTTTGGTTAATTTGTGATACCTTAATGAATGCATAAAACATATTATTTAAATATTAAAACTGCTTACTTTTTACAATGGTATATAAAATAAGCTCAACTAAAGATCTCATAGACGCAATAAATTCCGGTGGTGTCAAGATGAAGCATTTTTACCTCATCATGAGCATAGCACTGGGTGGTGTGATTTTAGACGGTTACATATTTGCCACTCTCGGTATCGGTCTTCCCCAGCTTGCTCAGTCTTTTCATCTTGTAGGTTTCTCCGCGGCTACAGTTTCCGCGACTATGGGAGTCGGCGCACTTATTGGGGCTTTGGTTGGAGGCTACCTGACAGATCGAATTGGAAGAACTTCCATGTTTATTGTGAACATGATCCTGTTCATCATAGGTTCTTTCGGAGCAGCTTTTTCCTTTAACATTTACATGTTCCTTCTCTTCAGGGGAATGATGGGTGCAGGAGTCGGCCTTGACTTTCCCGTCGCCCTTAGTTTCATCGCTGAACACTCCAAACTATCAAGCAAGGGCAGGAACGTATCAATATGGCAGTCGATTAACGGTCTTGGGTTCATAGTTGCATATTTCCTCATGATTGGGGTGTACAGCTATCTGTCTCCAGGAATCAATATATGGAGATACGCTGCCGGTCTGAGCGGGATAATTGCAATCATTGTGCTGGCATTGAGATTCCTTTACATGAGAGAAAGTCCGGTATGGCTCGCGACCCAGGGTTATCTTAAAGACGCAGTTGGAGTACTAAAAAAGAACTACAAGATGGATGTGGAATTTGCTGGAGACATGGTTAACAATAAAGTCAGGACCAATCCTGTTTCAGCATTCAGGCTACTATTCTCAAAAAAATACAGGCTGAGGACAATCCTTCTTACAATAATATCGCCTGTGCAGGCAATAGAATATTATGCAGTCATAATCTACCTTCCGGTCATTACTGCTCAATTGCTTGTAAGTGGAAATGTCAGGTCACTTGAATTCAGCGCCCTATTCCAGTTCTTCGGGATCCTCGGACCCCTGATGGCCATGGCTGTTGTCCAGAGACTCGGCATGAGAGTGGTTGGAATGATAAGCAGTGTGGGAATAATTATTACATTACTGCTGCTGGGGCTTGTTCCGGTATTAACTGCCCTTGCTTCGGTCGCACTCATTGCGGTCTTTATTTTCATACACACCTTCGGAATAGGGCCGCTACCAATGTCAGAAGCATCCATATCTTATCCGACGAGAATAAGAGGAACAGGTTCAGGCTGGTCCCAGATGATGATAAGGGTGGGAACAATAGTTGGACTGTTTTACTTTCCCCTCGTATCAAGTTATTTCGGTTTGAAAAATACATTCCTGTTCCTGCTTTTCGTTCCTCTGGTAATGTTCTTCTCTCTTCTAATATTGAAGTGGGAACCCGTTGGAAAGGACATAGACTCAGAATGGAGCAGGGAGGATGAGGCTATACTTGGTTCATGATAAATAGCCAATTCCACTATTTTTTTGTTTCCTTCATGGACATACCTCTCGACTTTAAAGCTGGGCAGTATCTTTGTTTCATTAATGCAAACTTTTCTCAATTTGCTCTAAGCATCATATCAAGCAAGAAGTGCGCCAAGGTTATCTTTGAGTTCTTCTATCATTTCTCCCAGGTTGGGCAGATCCTCTGAAGTCAACCGTGTGAGCCCAATTTTCATATACGGCCCGAGGGTGTCAATCAGATCTGGCGGAAAAAATTGATCTATTCCGTTGTACACCACTCCTTTGGAAATGCATTTCCTGTAAAACAAATCTTTTACGTTGCCTGAATCAAAGTTCCTCGTCCTGAGCAGTTTCCAGACGTCATAATAATCTTTCAATTTCCCCCGCTGTAAGAGCGTTCTAATTTTCTCTGCCAGTATATTCTGGAGAGAGTAAGCGGTTACGGAAAATTTTGTACAGTCAAATATTTGCGGAACGAACTTTTGCAAAAGGGGGCCGACAAATTTCTCTCTTGAAATTTCAATCTTTACCGTGTTTCTACTCACTGGACCAGTGTATTGGAACCTCACCTGCAGGTAGTTTGGGTTAGTGTAGGCTTCCTTATGCGGATTGGATCGAATGCCGGCGATATCAAATAGAACAGCAGGTATCTCAGAGATCAGGTTTTCAGCCATATCTTCAAACCCGGTATTATCGAGCATAGTGAAATCCAGATCTTCGGATAAGCGCCAGTTTCCAGGAAAGTATACTTTTGAAAGAGCCGTTCCTCCCTTAAAAGCAATATGCGTGGATGCGGTGGTAGAGAAAATTGCCTTCAACAACCATCCCAGAATGTAATCTTTCTCAACCAAATCCAAGGATGCTCGTCTTTCCCTTGCTGCTTTTCTCAGTTCCTGAGGAAATATCATGACACCCACTTCCCTTGATCAATTTCTATGTTAGCAACAATTTTCCATTTTTCTTTGATCCTGCCTTTCCTTGGAAGGGTTGGGTCTAAAAGAGAATATCCCTCTGATAATTCAACACCCGATAAATGTTGCATTATTTCTCTCAGGTCAAGCTGTTCAGCTATGTAGCCGAGTCGTTTTATCACCGCGTTATTCCCTATTCTCTTTGAAAGCGTAACAATTTTGTAAAAGTCAATTTCCCCTTTCCCAAAGTATAGGGACTTAGCCACTTCCTGAACTCCTTCGCAGTGTTCTGGATGGTCAAGACAGTCCACCAGGGTCTTCTCGGGAGAGGAAATCTTTACCTTTCTCCCCTCAATTTCCACTTCGTCTATTCCAAAGAATTTCTTTGGATTAATCGTCACAAATCTGAATTGAGTATCCAGTATTCTACAAGAATTCCGTGGTTTCTGAGTTGCCAGATATATTGCCGGGGGCGTCTGATCGGAGAAACCATAGTAGTTAAACGCACTCCAATAACCAATATAATATGGTTTCACCAATACTGATGCAACGACAAAGCTGTGTATAGTATAATTTGCTGCGCCTAATTTTCCTGCTTCAAACGGTACAATAAGATACACTTCTTTCGCAAGTTTCAGGATCCATTTCTTACGAATTAAACCGTCAATAAGGCTTCTGGAGTTGTCTACGTACACTTGTAGATCATGAGGTGAAAATATTATCTTACCATTAAAACTTAGTTCAGAGAGGACACTTGCCTCTCTATCCGATAGTGTTCTCCTATATTTATTTTGAGATTTCCGTGTGTATGGACGCATGTCGTTAAGAAAATATAGTTTGGTCATTTATAAAATATTGCATGCCACTTTCCAAATACTATTCTACTGTCGTTAAAACATTAACATATGTAAGAGACCTTTTCCACAATTTTGTCAATTCTCTCCCGACCAAAATTCATTTCCGGAGGAAATGCAATAAACTACTGAAAAACATTGATGATTAAATTTTCCGCCTTGTATACTCAGCATCCGTCCGTATTCCATTACTTTTCTCCGATATAAATTTCTGATATTAACCTTGCTGGAATGCGCATCAGAAACCACAAATTCCAATATATCATGTTTCATCTTCATTGATCAGAACTTAAGGACCATTGTTTTTTCATCCATGGTGCACAGGACTCCTCGTCTGAGCCCAGATGAGACATCATCCAAGCGTTCGCATTAAGAAGAGAAATTACCGACAACTTTTTGATAATACGGTGAATTGCCTTTGGTGAATCCTTCAGGAAAGCTGTCCTTTATCCAAAATATTCAATTCGACGGAGATGCCTATGAGCGATTCATATGGCATCTACAGATTATGGCCGTTGACGAAGGGATCAAACCGTCATTTTTTTATGCCGAAGGAAAAACAACAGAACGCACTTTAAATGTTATGAGATCTCTTGGCGAAATTGGATTCGGAACCACATACGGATACGGAAGGAAATTCAATAATATTTCACCTGTTGAGATCAACAGGCAGGTCTCCGGAGAAGGTCATGGCATATGGGCATTCAAGGAGTCCAATCGGGAATATTTCATGTCAAGTTTTTCCAAATACAGTTCGGGACTAATCTCACAAGGAGAGATACTGGGTTACCCTTCATGCTGCGTTACTTGGTTTGCAAACGACCATGAGAAACCAATAGGGAATATTATCCTCGACGAGTTGAAAATGGCCGGTATCTATTCGCCGTCAAGGCAGACACTTCAGGAGTTTGTCTTACGTGAATCTACGTTTGAACTGGTTAAACGCGCCCTCTTGTCCGATCTGGGAAAGAAACTGAAGAAGGCAATGAGGATCAGTAACACAACCTTTCCATTCATACCACATCTCGCCTGTCCAGATTGCATCTCTGACAAAACGAATAGCCCCTCAGCAAAGATGAATTCAGATTATTCGAATCTCGCACTTTCACTTAACCCGGCATTTCATAAAGACATAATCAGGGAATCACGTTTGTCTTGAACCTGCATATTGAACATTTCAGTAACTATGCTTCCTGACCATTGTCCGGAAACCTGATTTATAGCTTATCCCTCAATCTAATCCGGTGTCTCATTGTCTTTGTACATAGTTACTGAAACTGCTGATAGTTGGATTTTATTAATCATGGTGTATAGACAATGCTCTTCTCCTGGTTCACTGACAAGGATGCTAATTACGATTCGATGAGCAGAAATCCCACATTATTCGTGATACAGCCCTAACTATTTTCGCGAAGGAAGCTTTAGGATATCACGTTCAAACAAGTAGTACCCCATACCAGTAGCGACGAAGGCCAATATTGATAAATCTTTAAGAATCGGCAATATTTCTTCTTCTTCCGTTATTACTGTTATGAGCCTTTCAGTTATGTTAGCGAGACCACTAAAAACCGAGCCTGGAAGTTGTATGGTCTCATCTTGCTTGGAATATATCTGATCCAGCCGAAATGATAATGAATTGTATAAAGATTCAGCTAGTGTTGCGAGTACCAGTAGATCCGTATCAAACTTAATGTTTAAAACCCGATATAACGTACCAGTAACTGCACTGAAGAAGAATACTTGTTTCCTGGGGTCGTGCTCCTCTCTAATTTTCCTGACAGCAAAATCGAGGTTGTCTGATATATCCTTCTTTAATTCAGTTGACAGTTTCAATAATTCCACCCCTCATAATCCTGTGACTGTCTTTACGTGCGCCGGGAAGAGTTTCATTCGCGCCACCAGTTTTTGCACTTGTTTCTTTAGAAGGAGTGACAACAATTTTCTCAACAGTACGATACTGTACATTCCAGAAATTCTCAACAGTTTCAAGTTGCTTGTCAACATACAGTTTTCCAAACTCTGATACGAAGTAAAATGACCTGTCGCTTGTGTCATTTCTTCTTTCAAATATATTTTCCACCAAACCAGCTTCGACAAGCTTGGAGAGATAATATGACAGTGAATCCTGTTTTATTCCGAGATTACTGGAAAGCTCAGTAAATGATAATGCGTCTTTTTTCTCCATCAGGAAAAGGAGTACATTTATGGCTTTATCATTAGAAAAGATTCGATTAGCGTTAATTAATTGCTGAGGCCATTTTTTTGATAGTTCTTTATTCATCATTTGCGCCTGCCTGTTAGTTAATTATTTTCAACTTAAAAATGTTTCACTTGAAAACACGCATGGTTCAACTGTGGAAAATCATGTCAAAATATCATTTAAGTATCTATTAACTTTACCCACTGATACGATAAAACTTGAAGAACGGTTAAGATTACTGGAACAAAACATATGCGTAAAAAAGGAAACCGTTTCGGTTATGGTTTTCGGTTCTTATGAACCTGAAAAGTGCCTGAATAAGCTGGAGAAATTATGCAGTGGTTTGAGAAAAGAAGGTTGGGAGAAAGCAAGGTTGGTTCGCGATATTCCCAATAATGACGGAGATGCATACCAGAAAAGCGTGAGAGCCCTATACGATTCTCAAGTGAATTTGTTTGTTTTCATGAAGGATTGCCCTCAAGGCGGTGTTAGTATTGAAGCACGCCACGTATTAAACGACAAAAAACTCTGGGAGAAATCTTGTTTTATGGTCGGATCAAACGGTTCCAAAACATATATATCTGGACTGCTTGAGGAAAGCAAGGAATACAACAGAGTTTATCGACGAGAATTTAAACACAATGATGATACTTCGTTATTGCGCCAGGCTAATTCAGCAATCTTGAGTGTGTCAAAAAGTTCGAGATACTTTGGTTGATTCATATTATTTATCTTGAATTCAATGAGTTCAATTCTGGAGGCGTAAGTTTTCTTTATTATCCGCGCAAAAGCATCATGTTACGGGGAGGCCTTTAAAGGAAGTGAGTGTTCAAAGGTGTCTTCTCTGCAGGTATCAGGTTTCTCGTTGCCCGTAACCTGGGTTGAATATCCGGTTTTGATTCATCATTTCTTTTTACGTAAAATAATTCTCATTCGGGTTGAGAGAAATGTCAGAACTTTTGCCTATATTTCTTTGATTTCCGGGCAAGCTATTTCTCTGCCTCCAGAAGCACTGTTAAATCCTACTTCGTTGGGCCTATTATTCCTTGATCCTCCAATGAAGGTCGGAGTTTTACTGGTTCCACCAACCTCTAATGATACCAGAAACACAGAGTATTGCATGCACTACATGCTGCGCAAAATGGTATTATATTACACATTATAATGCGCAATGTTATAATACTTCTATCCAATGTGCTATTATGATGCCAAAATCACTAATGAGTACGATTATCTATGATCAGCTGGCTGAAATCAAGAGGCCTGTCAATGTTGTGCCACGTGACATCTATAACCTCGCATTATCATTCCACGGATCATCAGCACTGGTGATCAAGGGCATCAGGAGATGCGGGAAAAGCACAATGCTGAAACAGATCATAAATGCCCGATTTCCTGAGTCCTTTTTCTATTTCAATTTTGACGATGATCGTATTTCAGGGTTTGTTGTTGAGGATTTCCAGGCATTGATTGAGACTTTTATTGAGCTATTTGGGGAGAAAAAAAACGTATTCTTTGATGAAATCCAGAATATCAGGGGATGGGAACTATTTATCAACAGGCTCCTCAGAGAAGGTTACACGGTATTCATTACCGGATCCAGTTCAAACCTCCTGAGCAGAGAACTTGGAACCCACCTGACTGGAAGACACGTTGACGTAGAACTTTACCCATTTTCCTTCACGGAATTCCTCAGATCGAAAAATATCTATTTATCACGAATGAAAGGTTATTCTACACCGGAGAAAGCCACCATGTCAAGGGAGTTCAAAGAATACAGTTCCGGTGGCGGCATGCCGGAAGCAGTTGTTTCCGGCAACAGTACTGTCCTGCTTCATCTTATCAGTGACATAATTCAGAAAGATATCATGAACAGGTATAGCTTAAGAAAGCTCCCCGAAATCAGGAACATTCTTAGATTTCTCATGGCGAACGTGTCCAGCGAAATAACATATCGTTCCCTGTCCAGAAGCCTGGGGCTGCGGAGTGAAAACACCGTAAAAAAATACATAGAATACCTGGAAGAGACCTACCTAATATTCGAGGTGAAGAGGTTTGATCGGAAGTTGAAGATGGTCGATAAGAATCCAAGGAAAATTTACTGCGTTGATAACGGTATTATCCTGAAAAACCTTCCCAATTTCAGTAAAAACGAGGGAGCATTGCTGGAAAACGTTGTTGCAGTGCAACTTAAGAGGACTGGCAAAGAATTCTATTACTACAGGCACGACAGTAATGCAGAGGTGGACTTTGTCGTGCCTGCAGATAGGAAATTGATACAGGTCTGCTATGAACTCAATATGAACAACATGGATCGGGAGATCAGGGGACTGGTCAAGGCTTCAAGGGAAATCAAAACGGAGAAGTTCCTGATACTCACAATGGATCAGGAACAGGTTCTAAAGCAGGAGGACTTTACAATAGATGTGAAACCGGTATGGAAATGGTTGGTGGAGGATGACGCTGAACACGGGCAGACAAATTGGTGACTTTATCCTTCCTCCTTTTCCTGCCTTGGCCTGTGTTCTGGAGGTTTGCGCTCACAGTGATAAAAAAAGGTCCCTGGTGATACATGTTGCATATTGTTGATATAGAACATAAATAATCTGACTTATATCACTAATAAGGGGCCAAAAGCCAATACCAGAGTGGGGTAAAAGCGATATCACCGCTTTCGAGGTAGTCCCATGTAAATATTGTCATCTTCTTGCATTTCAGTTCTTCTGATGCCTTTAGCAGTCCGGATATTTCCCTTTCAGGAACACCTTCGCGGGAGGATGCAAATGTCACGTTAATGAGTTCGGATACTTTGTTCCCAACCATGATAACAAAGTCCACTTCTTTGCCTTCAGCCTTGCCATATTCCTTCCAGTAGTATACCTGAAATTTAGTGAAATATTCTGATCTCCTGCAGAGTTCCATAAAAACTAGGTTTTCAATCAGCCTGCCCATTTCAGCTGTCCTTGTCACAACATTTATTATTCCTGTGTCAACAACATAAAGTTTACGAGGATACTGTTTTTTTGACTTGGCGCTAAGGGAAAAAATTTCAACCTGAAACAGCGCAAATACCTCATTAAAGTGCCCCATGATCACAAGTGGAAATCCCCGCGATATCTTGTAATTCAGCATCTTCAGAAAGTTATATGTCTTGGTTCCGGCAAAATACTTTGAATAGCCGGAAATAGCATAATTGAAGAATACGGATAGTACGGATGGCTCAACCCGAAATCTCTCCCCGACATCCTTTATAATCATGGTGTCAACGTATGATTTCAGAAGTTTTTCTCCCATGTCCCTGAGGGAGACAACTTCTGGAAAACCACCGGTTTTGATATAGTCCCGCAATGCACCAATTATGATGCCGCTCTTCTCGGAATGGAGGAGTAAAGACAGTTCCTGGACGTAGATGCCCGTCACTCTAAGAAATTCCCGGAAACTGAATGGAAAAACCGTAAAATCTATGCTCCTACCACGCAATTCGGTTGAGAGTTCCCGAGAAAGCAGTTTGGACGAGGAACCGGAGAGGTAAATCCGGAACTCCTTTGATTCGTATATCCTGTTTACCCACTTGCTCCACCCAGATACCACCTGAATCTCATCTAGGAATAGATAAATTGCACTCCTGCGGTCTACGTGGGAAACTTCGTAGTATACGGCAAGCAGATCACCAAGATCATTTGCATCCAGATTTCTCAGCCTTTCATGCTCGAAGTTGACATAAAGGATGTTTTCAATGGGGATGGACTCTCTCAGTCTCTTTATGAAACCGTACATCAGGAAGGTCTTTCCTGATCTTCTTGGGCCCACAATAGATACTATTACACCAACATTTATCGGAATTGAGATATCCCGATCAAATGTTTCTGGAAGGTCTGACAGGAACCATTCTGAGATGACATGCCTAAAATCGTCTTTCCTGTTCATTATTTGTTATATGTGAATTGAGCTAATAAATCATCCTGTAACAGGATGATTTCAATAAGAAGTTATCCGCAACTGCATCTTTCATATAAATTTAAAGATCAAATAGAAAGAACATACCTTTAGGTACAATGCTGGTTCGGGTCGTGGTGCGATGAAAACAAACTTGTTCTTAACAATGTCCCGTGGTAGGAAAATGCAAGGTGCAAGAAGTGTTTGTGGGTTGGTAAGCAATCATAGAAAAACTCCGATCTCGGGAATATCTATATAGATATTTTAACTATACATGTAAGATGGAAAGTGGTTTCAAACAAACCATGCTAACTAGAGATGCTTATAATAGCCTCAGAATTGCTAAAGACATCAGAAAAAGGGAGACTGGAGGAAAGGTGAGTTATAGCGACATTATTGTCGAAATAATAGGCAAGCAGATCAATTACCAGAGAATCAAAGAGGACATTAGGGATTATCTGGAGGATATAGTTTCAAACCTAGTTACCGACAAAGGAATCTTGGGAATAGTTTTGTTTGGATCATATGCAAATGGTAGTTTCAACAAGTACAGTGACCTGGATCTTTTCATCGCAGTAGATGGTGATGAGGCAGATTATGCGGAAAAAATTAATCTCGTCATCAGGGGCAAATCTAATTTATTACAAGGCGGGAAATCTAGTTACTACCCATATATCAGTCCGCTAATCGTAAATACTGAGAATCTGAACATTATGAGACCCATTTTCTTTGACGTGATGGATTACGGTATCGTTCTTTTCCAGAGAAGATCTGTCATTAGAAAATTTCTCGAAAGTTTGAGGAAGTATGAGCACAGAAGGTCCAATATTGATGGTACGGAGGTCCTGACATGGAAAGCCTGGCCATGAAAGCTCTCTCTAATTCTCGGAGCTGGTATTTGTCAGCGGAGATCAACGCTCAGCGTAACCAGTACGATATTGCTGTATACTCCCTTGAAATGTCAATGGAAATTGCGTTGAAAGCGCTTCTTCTAGGATTCGACATGGATGTTCCAAGAACGCACAATATTGGTAATCTTATACTGAAAAAATTACGGGAATCGAAATCAATTTCCCCTGAGGATGCTGAAAAACTCAGGGAGTATGTAGACGAGTATTATGATTTATTGAGGATGCGAAATGTTGCAGGATATGGCTATGAAGCTCATCCGGAAAGTAAACGGATGGAGAACGCCTTTAACCGGTATATAGGAATAGTAAAAGACACCATAGACATCTGTGAAAACATCGTTAATTCAATTCAACATTGAAATATACAGGGTTGCCTGATAATTCAGCAATTGACTGCTATACTTGTGAAATTCCAGCACATGACAAGTTACAAGAATTGCGACCACAATGTAGCGGACCACAACCTGACTTTAAACCTTCAGGAAAAAACCTTATACATCTGTTAAGGATGGTTTGTCAATGCGATATACTGTAATCCTTGAACCCCAGGAGGAAGGGGGTTATACCGTAACCGTTCCTGCACTTCCGGGGTGCATATCCGAAGGGGACACTAGGGAAGAATCCATTGAGAATATTAAGGATGCAATAACTCTTTACATTAAAGATCTCAGAGAATCAGGTGAAGAGATACCCAGTGATATACCAATTTCTGAATTTACGGAAGTAGAAATAATTGCCTAAACTTCCAGTCGTATCAGGCAATGACGTTGTCAAGGTCCTTTCCAAATTAGGGTACCGAGTAACGCAACAATCCGGCAGTCACATGAAAATGAGAAAGAACAGTGAACATGTAACAGTACCCAATCATAAAACCTTGAAAAAAAGGTACGTTGCATTCCATTCTGAAACAAGCAGGTCTTACGGTGGACGAATTCCTGAAACTCCCCTAATCTGAACACAAAAGATGCCGTTGAGACATTCCCAATGGAAAATCTTTGAGATCACAAAAAAGCGACAGGTCTATACTATAGCAAAGCCCTGAAATAAGGGCCTAAATCTTATTATTTGGTGTGTGAATGAAAATAAATGGGGCAATTCAGGCTGATCTGTTCCACTTGTATGTCATTCCATAATAATATTCTCATAATGTTCCAGTCCTATGCAGGCTCGGATCATTTGTCATAATCTGTGAATAACCGATTTTGCTTCACCATTTCTTTTTGTGAACAATAGTTCTCATCCGGTTTGAGAGATACTTCGGTACTTCAGTCAGGTAGCTACTGAAGGTTTCCTGATTCAGATTCTCGATCATTGCAGAAATGACCTCATCAGGCACCCTTACGTTAAAATAGACGAGATCGATCAAAGTTTTTTCCACATCGGATACCGGAATGTAGAATTGCCCATATTCCAACATTGTATAGCCGAAGAACATTTTCCTGTCTATTCGTCTCACGAGATAGTTACGTGAATCAAATTGCCTGATCCCGTTTCTTACTTTTCTCGGCGTTATAATAACAGGGTTAGTTTCCTGTTCCCACAGTCCTCTCAATGATAGTGCGTCTTCAAGACCGTAGTAGAATGGAGGAAAAGCAAATCCGGCATATTGCACCTCATCGTAGAAGGTATATGCGCCCTTGGTTATTTTGTAAATTCGACCTGATTTCAGCATATTCTGGATTAGAAGTTTGTGATATCCTTCAGACGCACTTCTTCTTTTAAGAAAAGCTTTGACCTCTTCAATCCCAAAGGCAGGTTTATTACTGAACTCCTCCATGAACTGCTTCATGAACTTCATGTAATGTTTCTCCATATCTCATTGACCATGCGATCAAAGGTTGGTGCAAGTCCTATATACACGATTGATTTGAGAATGGATTCATCCACAGGGTGTTGAATATTCTGCAGAAAAAATCGGAGCCTTGTCCTGGTGGATTCCAGCATACTGCCTGATTTGACCAGATGATAAATGTCGTAGAGGTCTCTGACGTATCGTCTGTCACTGTACGCATCAATTATCTCGTTGATAAGTTGATCGGGCGTGAGACTCAGTGTTTCGATTCCTGTACCATCTACGAGTTCGTACGATGTTATTGAACCGTTAACCTTTCTGGTATGATTTACTTCAAGTTTCACTATTGTTTTTCCATTAGAGACCGACGAGAATATCACGCTGCCAGTATCCTTCATCTTTTCTATTTTGAGCCCTTGGGATAATATCCTTTTCTCAAACTGTTTCATGACATTTGGGAATGATGATGAGTAAAAATCAAGTTCCTCTGAAAACCTTTTGCCTGAATAGCATCTCCAGATAGCTGTCCCACCATGCAAGACCATGTCCTCTGCGACCAAATAGATGATTCTTATGATCTCGTCCTGAAGTAAGGCGGTTTCAACCTGCTGCCTTTTCTTCAGCTGGTTTGCCAGAGGAATTTTCACTGTAGCTAATCAACCAGAGCTATATTAAAGTATATCTTTGGTATATTCACATTAGTGCTGGCTCACCTTTTTAGTGAAATTTGCCCATAACTGAACAAAGTGGTATCTGCATAAGGGCTGGGTGGAAAAGGCGTTAAGCCACCTCAGGAGTGGTGCATCCCTTTCTCCCGTGAGATACCAGCTTCCGGGAAGGGTGGAAGCTTATCTCTCGGTGGTGAACTTCATCGCATATGAGATCATGGCGGCAATCATGTGGAAGATTGATTTTCACAGCATGAGGATAAGCTATGAGGATCTGATGGATAAATTGTCAGGGATAAGCGAGGTCGTCCTGGTCAGGAAGGGTAAGCGAATATACCGGTGGACAACCGTTTCCCAGGAGATGCAGAAGCTCCTCAAACCCTTTGACGTTATGTCCCTTCAAACATAGTTACTGAAAATGCCGATAGACAGGTTTATGAAGACCTTGCTACTCATTGCAGAAACATTTATAATTCGTACGACATTGTATAACAGTTGCAAAATGGAAGTCACTAAGAAAGAGCTCAGGGAAAACATTAAATTTTTCACTTTGAAAGATCCGATTGGAAAGATTGTTTACAAGAAACTTGAAAAATTATAATTTTATTTATGGTATTTGATCCTCAATCAATTATATCGATTCACGCTGAATTATCCAAAGAACATAAAATAGAGCCTGGCTTTAAAGATAAAAACCTCATTGACTCGATATGTGCCAAGTCTTTTGCGGAGATTCATGGACAGGAATTATACCCAACTGTCTACCTAAAGGCATCTGCGATCTTTGAGGGAATCATTAGATTTCATCCTTTTGTAGACGGAAATAAAAGAACAGCTCTTGCATCCTGCCAGGAATTTCGTTTTGAAAATGATCTGATCTTCATCATACCACTTAGTGCTGTTAGATTTGCTGTAAAAGTGGCCCAAAAGACAGAACTTAATCAAGATGACATCGAGAGTTTGACGATGAATGTTAGTAACTGAGTCAAGTTCAGGACTGTGCGATTTCTCGAATTGAGAGGATTAATGCGCATAATTAGGATAGACGATAAGTTGTTGAAAAAGATCAAGAAAATTTCTAAGAAGCAAAATAAGCCGAGTCTTCCCGATCAGGTCTTGGACTATTGGCTCGCTAAGGACATATACCCAGAAACTGATATCACTTACGAAGAGATGGTTAATTTTCAGAACGAAAGGATGGAGAGAGTTATTGCATTTCTAAAATCGAGGACCAAGTCTCAACAAAGATAGGCTTTGACATGCTAAAATGCTCCCGTTCTTTCAGCCCATCATACATCTACCGATTTGAATTTGGTCAGAAGATTAAAGAACTGGTGTGCAAGCGGGTAGGGGCAATTTTTCTTCATGACAGCGTATATGGCTATTTTTGGCAGAGGTGGGTTGAGTTTTATTGTTTTAACCAGACCCTTCTTCTCGAATTGTCTGACCTGCACATCCGCAATAACACTGACACCATATCCTTCAGATACGGCTGATATTATGGACGATGAGTTCTCAAAAAATGACCCGCTCCTTGCCTTATTTTTAACATTAGTGCGCAGCTTCAGAACATCATCTACGCGGCTTTGAACAGCAGAGCCATATCTTCTCCCTATAAACTGATATTTCAAGAGTTCATCCAGAGACACCGTGTCCCTCTTAGCCAGATTATGGTCCGGGGG
Organism: Thermoplasmatota archaeon; assembly: GCA_023488885.1. Taxonomy (GTDB): domain Archaea; phylum Thermoplasmatota; class Thermoplasmata; order Thermoplasmatales; family Thermoplasmataceae; genus JAJZOM01. The sequence continues at coordinate 88,996 of JAMDDH010000047.1, forward strand.
CACTATGGCAACTATATCCCGCTCAAAAAGCTTGTTAATAATGTACTCATCTTGGTTCCTGAACTCGTTGAAGTCAACCGAACCGACAACTGCAACATCGGCCCTGTCGTCCTGAAGGTCAGTCAGACAGGTGAGCGCATTGGCTGTCTCTAGCAAAAATTCCACATCCTTTTCCATTTTCCTGAAGCTCTTGATTGCTTCTGGAACACACGTTATTGCTGCAATTTGTCCGGAACTTATCCTGATGGTCCTTATTTTTCCATCAGATGATATTCCAAACAGGTTATATGTCTCTTCCATCATCTTCTGTAATTTATAGCTCTGAGCGAGTAGGGACGCACCCTCTGAAGTTAACGCTACCCCTTTTGAATTGCGTTCAAATATTTTTATATTGAATGTCTTCTCAAGTATCTTTATCTGGTTACTGACAGCTCCCTGTGTCATCTCAAGATTCTTTGCTGCTCCACTGAAAGTTCCGATTGTAGCAATTTCCTTGAGTGTAATTAAATATCTTACATCAAAATAGTGTTTAAACGCATCCTTCATCTTATTCTCACCAGACGTACGCGGTAGAAGCCATGCCCCCATCAATAATCAGAGTGTAGTTCTGTTTCAATTTAGGCACTTTTTCTTCAGATTGATCAATAAAAGCCATTTTCTTACTTTCCTGCAGAAATGGCCTAATGGCTGCCTCACCGATTCCAGAAATACCGACCATTATAAAAGCAGATTTTCCAGCAAGTCTTCCCATATTCCACCTTATTACCTGATGTTATGACTATCTATTAATTTTTTTGATAGAACAATAAGGAATATTTATATCATGGACTATGTATCTTAATTTGGAATATATGTTAGATAAAAGTGTTGCAATAATCGGGCTCGGTAACATGGGTGGTAAAATGGCTAGCGTATTTACAGCTGCAAAATTTACCGTCTATGGATACGACCTTGATGAAAAAAAGAGACTTTCAGCAAAAAAGCAGGGGATTAACATAGTAACAATTGAAGACATTTTTAACAAGACGAACGCGTGCATACTTTCCCTTCCCACGGAAGAGAGCATAACCGATGCTCTGGAAAGCATCGTTCCCAGGGATGGTTCAACGATCATAGATATGAGCACCGTATCCCCGGCATTCAGCCGAAAAAACCATGAAAAGCTGGCTAAAAAAAGAGTTCATTATCTCGATGCACCGGTAATAGGAATGCCACAAGGCGCAGGAAAATGGACCATTCCTGTAGGCGGTGACAGGCAAGCTTTCGAATCTGTGCAGGATATTCTCTCAGTCCTGGCTGCTCATATCTACTATGTGGGGGATTCAGGTAATGGGGCGACAATAAAAATAGTGAATAACATGATATCACTCACTACCTGGTCAGTCATATCAGAAGTTGTCGTTCTTGCAAATAAAGTCGGTATTGATCTGAATCGGTTGTATGAAGTCATTAAGAGCAGTGGCGGTGGTGCGGTCTCACCTATGCTGGATCGAGTCAAGAGAATAGCTGATGATGATTTTGAAAATATCTGCAGCGTAGACGTGAATATAAAGGACCTGAAAGCCGCGACAGAAATGGCTCAATCACTGGGAGTACCCGTCTTCGTGACTGCAAGCGCCTTAAATCTGCACCTGCTCGCGAAAGAGAAGGGTCTGGGGCAGATGGACATGGATGCCATTCCCCTGGCTTTTTCCAGTTTCAAGCGAAGAGATACGGGAGGAGGATAATCTTGAACGAAAATGAAGGTATTCTGACGAAACTGGAGATTACGAAACTTGGACGTTACGAGATCGGGGTTTTGATACTCATAATGATGGGGTGGATGTTCGATGGCGCCGAAATTTATATTTTCGGGAGTACGGCACCATATATTTCCAAATCACTTAATTATGCTGCGACGCTGACTGCGTACATTCTCGTGGCATTCAATGTCGGCCAGCTTATATCTGCATATCTGTTGTCTTTTGTTGCAGATAAAATAGGCAGGCGGCAGGCATTTATCTACAGCATACTGATATATTCAATTGCATCTGTACTGACCGGACTCTCATGGAATACGACCAGTTTGACATTCTTCCGTTTATTGACAGGTATCGGCACTGGAGTTGAATGGGGTCTAGGAGCTACAATTGCTGCGGAGATTGTTCCTGCATCCAGGCGTGGTACCGCAGTAAGCATATTCAACGGGGGATTCCCAGTTGGTGGATTTCTTGCGGCCCTTGTGTTCAAGTTTGTTGTGGCACCAAACCCTGTTATTGACTGGAGATATGCATATTTCATCCTGGTTATACCTGCATTCCTGACGCTGCTCTTTAGAACAAAATATTTTAAGGAACCCGAAAGATTCAGGGTATCAAAAGAAGCAGTCAAGAGAAATAACCTGAAGAGTTCATACCGGGAACTTTTCGTAAACAAGAAAATGAGATTCAATACAATTCTTGCCACATTAATAGCGGCTCCGATGCGGTGGAATACATTGCCATGGCTTGCCCTGGTTGGCCTTGGACTTGTTTTAATGAAACACTTTACGCCGTCTATGCTGGCCGCGTATCTCCTTTTCAATTCTGTTGCGGCAATGATAGCATACTACACTGCCGGTTCAATATCTGATAAATTTGGTAGAAAGAAAACGTGGTTTTTGTTTTTCGGCTTCGTGGTGCTGGGATATTTGCTTACATTCATCCCCAGTCCGGGTGACGTATCCCTGATAATGCTGGGAGGACTGCTCTGGGGATTTGGATGGGGTTTCTCACCCATAGAGGTTGTTATTGTTGCTGAACTCTTTCCCACTAGGGCCAGAGCTTCCGGAGAAGGGTTTGCCGTCGGCATCATGGGTTTGAGTGGAGCTATTGTAATGGCACTCCTTTGGGTAAGAGTGGTTTCTCTTTACGGACTTTATGCAGGAGCGGCATTCCTGATGTGGCCACTTGTGATTCCTCCGATAGCGATCGCACTGATGTACAGAGAAACCAGTGGAAAAGTACTTGAGACACTGGACACAATAAGAAGTGAGGAGGAGGTTATTCTAAACAGCTAAAAAAAATTATAGGGTAGATTTTACCAGATATTCTTTATATTTCTCGTTGATAGTTATCCCGAGCCCAACTCCACTCGGGATTTTTAGATATCCATCTTCAAATATTTCAAACTTTTCATTCACTATTTTGTCCTTGAGCGGGTTTGCCTGCTCGGAAGACCATGCATTTCGCATGTACTCGTGTATAAGAAAACCAGGCGCATAGGTGGCTAGATGCAATTCAGCAGCCATAATGGGGGCTCCAGAACTTCCGGTGTGAGGCGCATAGGGAATCCCGAATGCTGAGGCCATTGCTAATATTTTCTTAATCTCTGTAAATCCGCCTGCTCTTCCCACATTGGGCTGGATTATGTCTATGGCTCTTTTTGTTATTAATTCCCTGAAACCGTAACGAGTAAATTCGGATTCACCTGCTGCTATTGGTATGTCTAGAGAACGTGACAGATTGATATATCCCTCCAGATTGTCAGGAGGTATGGGCTCTTCAAACCACTCCACTTCCATCCTTTCGAATGCTCTCCCCAGCTTCATAGCTGAATTTTCTGTGTAACCGCTGTTGGCGTCTACCATTACGGCAATAGTGTTACCAAAGGCATTTCTTATGGCTTTGACTGCGGCTATATCTTCATCGACCCCCCTGCCTATCTTGAGCTTTACTGCCTTAAAGCCGGCTTCCATGATCTCTGATGTCTCTTTCACAACATCTTCCGGAGTTTTAAACCTGATCGAAGAAGCGTATGTCTTGATTTTATCCCTAAATTTGCCTCCCAATAACTTATAAATTGGTTGGTTGAAAAACTTCCCGAGAATATCCCATATGGCTATATCCACTCCGCTAATGGCTTCTATCATGAAGCCTTTATTGTGCCCTCTCTGCCTCATTGTTGCGAATCCCTGTTCCCAGATGAGTTCATAGTCCAGTGGGTCGTTTCCTATTACCACTGGTCTCAGGATCTCGTTTACAATGGATGCCATTGCCTGAGGTGCAACCCTGGTCATACATTCGCCAAGACCAGTTATCCCCTCGTCGGTTTCCACGAAAACTAATACTGATTTATAGCTGTCAAATACGATTCCAACTAATTCCCGGTAATATGGCAGGCTTTCGGGGGGTACCTCCATGCTAAGTACTGGCACCTCGAGCGGGATTGCTTTGACGTTGGTTATTTTCATAATCAGTCAAGATTAGTTTGGATATAAATTTTTTTTAGGAAGTTATTAAATAAATTAATATGCCAATGAAATATCACAGCCTATGGCATCTATTGAAACTGTATTACCCGGTTCGACCGTAAGAACAACACTCGGTTCCCTCGGGGCCGCAGGAGTCTACCTGATCAGATCAGGTGAAGACAGGATATTATATGATACAGGGCATCCGGGAAGGAAAAAAATATTATTCAGAGAAATGGGAAAACTCAAAATTAACTTCAAGGACGTCAATTATGTTGTGATATCACATCTTCACTGGGACCATGCACTCAACGTATCCCTTTTTAACAGTTCAAAAATTATAATTGACAAAAAGGAATTGGAAGAGGATTCTGAAGATGAATATCCAAGAGTTTCCCTGCTATCTGATTATATCCGTCAGTTGGATGTACGTTACGTTTCCAATGGTACAAAAATTGCGGACGCAAATGAAGTGTCAGTGATCAGTTCTCCCGGGCATACTGCCGGCCACATCAGTCTTGCCGTTAGAACAGGTGAGGCAGTGGATATAATTACAGGCGATTCGCTTCCAAACGCAAGGGCAATGCATCGTGGTGAGCCAGATCTGATCTTTTTTGACAAAAGAGCTGCTATAAACAGTGTGAAGGCAATCCTTAGCTATAAACCTGGAATAATATATCCGGGTCACGATTCCCCATTTTCCCTCGAGCCGCAATTAACTTACTTATCCGAGATCAAGTTTGGAGTTACCTACAGAACGGAAGGTGAGGAGGATTATGATGTTGTTTTTTCTCGTGAACCGTCTAAAAAAAGCTATTTTTGATTAATATAGCCGTTGTTTTCACCAAGAAATATTATTCCGACGATGAGGTCGGCAAGGCGAGGAAGCACTACGCTGATCTCCGTTCCGGGCTGCAATCTGCCGGAGCGAAATCCGCAAAGAGACACCTGAAGAAGCTTTCCGGCAAAGAAAGCGGATTCGCCGGAATCAACAACCATACCATATCGAAGGAGATCGCCCGGAAAGCCGGAGGTGTCTCTTCCGCCATCGCTATTGAGGATCTCAATGGCATCAGGATGAGGACAACTGTCAGGAAAGGCAACAGGTATATTCACAACTCCTGGGCGTTCCGCCAACTTAGGATGTTCGTTGAATACAAAGCTAAGGAAGCGGGCATTTCCATCGTTGTGAACGAACCACACAATACCAGCAGGGAGTGCCCGGCATGCCACACAATCGACAAAAGGAACAGGATTGAACGATCCCATTTCAAATGCGTTTCCTGTGGACTTGAGGGAGAAGCGGATTTCATTGCCTCCCTCAACATAAGGAACAGGGCTGCTGTCAACCAGACTATTGTGACGGGTACTATTTTTGAACATGTTGATTCACCGGTTGTAAGTCCGCGTGCTTCAGCCGCGGGTAGTTGACTTTCTGTAGTTGTTTTCTACTTTATTATTTTAAATTTCATTGCAGCAGGTTTTTGATCAGTAAAAGGGATGGTTTAGCCACTGTTTGTTTCACAGTATTTTCACAATTGGATGTGCCATAGGTTTGCGCTACAAATGCAAAGTTCTGTTCATTAATAATGTTCATCCTGTATATCGATCATTTCAGTAACTATGTCAAGTGACAGCACTCTGGGAACCTGATTCATGGCTTATCATCTGACGCATTATCAGACCGGAATGTTCATTAGCATAGTTACTGTACAGTATGCATGTCC
>JAMDDH010000061.1 GCA_023488885.1 Thermoplasmatota archaeon
TTATAGTTAAATACCATACTTTTAATACGTAATAAGATTATTCATACATGGGAAGGAGAGAAACAATCCCGGTTCAAAGGAAGATGAGCGCAGAAGAGCTTGAACAACGGATCAAGACTCTTGAAAAGGATACAAGGGTACTGAAGCGGCTGTATTTCATTAGGTTCAGGTATGGCGGCGATTCTGTGGAAACAGCTGCGGAGAAGGTCGGTGTGTACAAGATGGTGGCATACCAGTGGCAGAATAGGTGGAATGAGCATGGTTATGATGGCCTGGTCCCAAGGTTTGCGGGCGGTAAGCCTGCAAAGCTCCCCATGGAGAAGATCGAAAGGCTCAGATCAATCCTTGAGGAGAGGGGTGACTGGACCACAGAAGAGGTACAGGATCTCATTGAAAAGAGATTTGGCATAATATTCACGCAGAAGCATGTCCGCACTATCCTCAGGAAACTTGGCATGAATTATGCAAAGCCATATCAGCATGATTACAGGAGACCAAAGAATGCGGAGGATGATCTAAAAAAAACTTAGGTATCATAAGCGTCGAAGAACAGATCATCGGTTTCCTGGATGAATCCTCACCCCAAACCACATCCAATACCGTAAGGATGTGGTCATTCCGCAGGCTGGAAAAGATCAAGAATACCACAAAATACAGGGCAAACACCTTTGGCTTCTATGCATTCAACGGAAAAGGTACAGTCAACGCGTATCCTAACTCGAAACAGGATAAGGTAATCGATTTCCTCAGAGAAATAAGGTATAACAACCCGTTCAATCACATTAATATGATCCTGGATAATTTCCCTGCCCACAAAACGGAGAATGTCGCAATCGCTGCAGAAATACTCGATATTGAACTGGTATTTCTTCCGCCGTATTCACCACAGCTGAATCCCATTGAACTCATATGGAAATCCATCAAGAAAGTACTGTCACGGACATTCATGAAAGACCAGGGAATGATGGTCAATACAGTTAAAGCAAGCTTCATTGAATTCTCAAGAAGCAAATCTTTCTGCAGGAACTGGATGGAGGAGTTTGGTCACCAATAAGGAGACATTGTTATGTCAATGACTATAATTAAATTTGGAACACACATCTCACAGAAATTATTTATTAGAAAGGAATAATTTTGGATTGGCTACCCTAACGTGTAAATAAGGCTGTTCAAGGTCTTACCTTATGCGAAAAGCGCTGAACAGAATTTTATATGCATAACAATAATTCAATTAATCAGGTACCAATTAAGTATCATCAATCTTAGAACCATTGACTCAAGATAGGTGAGATATTTGGCTGTTAACACCGACATATTATTTGGAAAGCCCCAAAAAACCATTGCCTACCGTATAAGAGAAGAAATAGAAAAGAGCACTCATGTTTCAATAATTTCTGGATTTGCAACTGAAGATGGGCTTGCCTTCATAGAAGACAAATTTATTGGGAACACAGCTAAGCTGGAAACGTTTGTTGTGGGCACTGGAACCCTAAGGGCTTTTAGTGCGTTTGATAGACTCATTAGGGCAGGAGTAGATCACTCTAGATTGCGAGTGCACCTCGGATATTCTAGGCTTACAAATCCGGGGGCAAAGAAGGCATTTTATCAGTATCATCCAACTTTGCATTCAAAGATTTACTACTTTGAAAGAGAAGATGAAACCGCCTCTGCAATCATAGGATCACATAACATGACTGCTTTTGCGATGGGTGGCCTCAATGGAGAAGCATCAGTTGTATTGCAAGGCAATGTTTCTGACCCAATTTTTGCCGAAATCAGGAAACACATTAATCAAAGCTTGCAAAACACTGAAGAGTATGATCCCTCAATGAAAAGGGCATATGCTTGGTGGTACAGGAAATATGTCGAAGGTCTCAGTCGCAAGGTGCTCTTTAAGTTGACAGAGGATGAAATAGAGTCTGTGCCGACAATAATTTTGTTCACACAAAATGATCTGCGAGGAAACACTATTTCTCCAAGGGATATTATTTACGTTGAACTCCCAAATGCATTCAAGCGGTTGAAATCACTTGACGCTCCCGTTCATCTGTATATCTTTTCGTCACTTCCAGCATCTCCAACCGCCGCATTAGCTCTCGCTTCAACATTGCCTGTTGTGTATAAGACTAAGGTATCAGGCACAAATGATCAGCAAATACTTAGTGGTAGAGTAAATTGGGTAATAAGAGAAAAAGCTGGGTCTGTTATTGAACCAGCTCCAGTTCCATTGCAAATAAAACCTAGAAGTGGTTACCTACAGATATTCCTTGAAGTGACCTCTTCCCTACGGGAACGATATGAGTATTTGTTTCAACGGCCAGGTGATTGGATTCCAGTTTTAGCAGAAGACGATATAGTATCACTTGACAATGAGTTCGCAGATAAAGTGAAAAAACTCAACCTAATCCCTCCAGAACATTTGCCATGGTTCAGAGTAAAAACTCTAGAACCTGCCTCGGAACTGGATAACAAAACGGAGTTTCTAAAACCCGCCTTAATGGAGACCACCCCTGAATCTGGGTCATTTGCACTCTATTCTATTGCTAGAAGAAAAATAGACAAGGAAGAAGTTTGAGAAGGCAAAATATTGAACAGAAACGCCTATATAATTTAACGTGTGCCAATGAGTATAAAATAATGCGGTTGCCGAAACAAATTGCTCAATGGCAACTATTACCTTTATCATTCAATATCAAGGTATGATCGTACCAGTAAGAAAACAGTCAAGGTTTCCGAATATATCGGAAGAATCACAAGGGCAGGCATATCTGAAAAGGAGAGGGAGATCAGGTCAGTATATGAATACGGCAATTCAGCCGTGGTATATTCACTGTCAGGCGACATGACTGCAAGGCTGCAGAAGTATTTCCCCGACTGATGGCCTGTCCGTGGTAAGGCTCATGGATCCGGTTCCCCTGAAATCAGTAAAGGATCGGTGGGAGAAGCTCTCCATTTCAAGGGAGATCGAAGCTCATCTGTCACCCAACACCCTGACCGATATTCTCAGGGATATCGGATCAGACTTGGACGCACAGATGGACCTTTTCCAGTCACTCATAACGGAATCGAAGAAGCTTGCGTTCGATCTCTCAAGCATATTCTCCAGATCGGAGAACCTGAACATTGCTGCAAAGGGTCACAACGCGGATCACATATACCTGCCGCAGATAAACATGGCACTGGCATTCGACCTGGATAAATACAGGCCTGTTTTCCTAAAGCCAATAGAGGGATCGGTGAAAGACGTGCTGCTGAAGTTCTCAAAGGTGTACAAAATAGTGAGGGGAAACAGGGAAACACTGAGCGAAATACCTTCAAGTGTTGAAAAGATAGACAGGATGCTTGGAACCAGTATATCCCCTAAAAGATTGCGGAGTTAAGGTTCTAAAGTATTTGAGTGAAAAAGGGCATCTCCTAAACCCATCTAGGAGGCATTGATGATATTCCCGCATATGAGAAAACAGCTTTTTATCAATTCGGACAGACCCAGATTAATATCTTGATTCATGAAGTCTCGATGAAAAAGCTTAGGATGAACTTTTTTGGATTTTTAGTTGTAAAGCAAAACTTTTTAGTTTATTAGTAGCTATAAATTAGCTACTATGTCAAAAGCAAAACCTCTAAAAATTAACCTCTCAGAACTACGCATAAACGTTGAAAATGTTGAGATTTATGAGAAAATTGTTTCTCGGAATTCTAGCAATGCTGGAAAAGTGTATGTTCCCAAAGAATGGGTTGGAAAGCGAGTCTTAGTAATGGTGATAAAGTGACACAGTCTAGTCGACATCATGAGAATGTGTTAGACCTAGTAAAGGAAGAAAAGGAGTGGAAAAAAACCTGGAAACATGAGAATCCATGTGAGGAGTGGAAAACATATGTTTCAATCCATGGTATCGGTTACTGTAAGCACTATGCTATTGCCAGATATCGCAGGTTCAAGAGAGAGATTGATGCCCTATCGGACATAGAAAATTGGAATGGAAAACTTATTAAATGGGTTTACATATCTAATAAGTAATTACATGTCCAATATTCAATTACTTTCTAAATGGCTTATGAAACGTTACTTGGTCCTCTGGGAGAATTTCCGTGCCAGAAATTTCACGTTAGATGAAGCTGCCGATTTATTAGCAAGAACAAAATTTTCCGACAGTAAAAAACTAGTGACACTTCTACTATCAGAACTACGTAAATCAGGATGGGTTTCTACAAACTTTGATCCAAGCGATGCTAGGAAGAGAATCTATAGGCTGACACCTTATGAACAAATATTTGAATTGATAGTCAAGGAAAATGATGTGGAGGAAGTGAATGTTCAAAATTGAAATAGACATAGATGACGAATTCGTATTCGGCGAGAGAAGAGCCTCAGTTTTTATTGGGAATCAATTGATACGAACTCCAGTAACTTCAGTAACCAAATCGGATTTAACTCGCGCCAACCGAATTACTAGTAATTTTGCGATAGACATTCATTTCCCAAACAAGGCGTTTGAAAATCAAGATTTTCTTCTGGGATCACACATCGAGGATAGAATAATTAACCCGGAAGGTAGAGACAAACATTCAGACACAATTGACCAAAATGTATCTTTAGCGAAATCATATTCACAAACAAGGGCAAGCTATTATGTCCCTATTATAGACAAAAACGTTAGAATTACACGAAAATTGATAGAGGCACTTGTTAAAATGCAACTAAATACCCAATTAGACTTTGTGACAATATTGGACTCCTTTCTTATCCCAACTGAGGAGATGAAAACAATTGCAACATACCTTACTAAGATTGTTATTGACAACGGGAAAATACCATTATACGCTATTTCTATGGATACTGAAGAGAATTTGTTCTCATTGAAGATTGATACCATGGGAGAATTGGTTTCAGGAATAGTTGGCCTTTATGCAGATTACAGACTTTCTTATCGTAATTATGACAAATTTTCTGAAATGAGATCCAACGAGACCTTGTTAAGAATAGTCTCTGGCGTTGAGAAGACTTATCCAAATAGGAAAAGTCCAGGTGGACTTTACCCACTTAGCTTTTTAGCATCCGATTTCGTCTCTCCTGTATTTAGAAGACCACCATTTGGTACCCAAGAAAAGGGAGAGAAGGTTAAAAAGCAGCCCACTACAGCTGAAAAGGCAGACAAAATAGCGAATGAAAGAAGAAATGCTAGGAGATACGATCATCTGACCGGGGGCTATCTACCAATCCCACTTCATAAAGATATACACGGGTCATCACTTGCATCATGTGATTGCCCAATATGTACAGGTTCATCTATAGATGATGTTGCAGCAGAATATGAAGGAGGCCTTGCAGATGCATTCAAACTCCACGATGTGTTTGGAGTTCATACATTTGTAGAACGCTCAAGCGGGTTGTTTCATAATGGAAAGCTCTTGGAGGATCTAAAGCAGAGAAGGCACGTCCTTCCTGTTCTTTCTGACACATTCGATTCCCAAACTTTGAGGAACCAGACAAGATTATTTTAATGTGTATTCGGAATTTCTTGATTCGAGACGACTGCCTGTAATCTATTTCTAAAGTACACAAAAGACTTGGTAGAATTGCCAAAGTCAAAGAAACTTGCAATTTTTAAATTGCCTTCTATGAAAAAGGTTCTTCTGACATCCTTCTGAACATCTGAAACTTTGGTAGTGTCCTAACATAGATGTATTAATATACGCGGATACATTATTACCGTATGGCAAGACCACGAAGCGAGATTCATGTAACCTGTCAGAATAATTCCTGCAGATATTATCAGAAGGAGAGGGGAAAAGATCTCATAAGGAGGGGAAAGAACCGTGCAGGCCACCAGCTCTACAAATGCCTTCACTGCAACCGCACATTCTCTGAGACCATACTCACTCCGCTGTATCACAAGCATATGCCTGAATCCGAGATCATAAGGATATGCAGGCTTCTTGTGGAAAAGAACGGAATCAGATCCATTGAACGCATAACCGGGCATCACAGGGACACCATTGGCAGATTGCTGGAAGACCTTGCTGAACAGGCTGAATACGTCAACGAAGAGATGTTGAGAAACATTGGGATGCAGCAGTACGAGATGGATGAGTTATGGACCATGGTCAAAAAAACAGAAAAAAGTTATCCATGACAGCCCAGATGCAGCTGAGGAAGGTGACGCATGGATATACACAGCAGTGAAGAGAGGAACATACCTTTTCCCTGCATTCTCCATCGGTAAATGGACGCAGGATACCTGCAGATCAATGATATATGATTTCAGGAGAAGACTGAGCTTCAATTCTCAATTGAAGGCCGAGGTATTCACGGACGGAAATGACGATTACACCTATGCTTTCAGGGGCTTCTTTCCCCCCGACATGATCAACTACGGCCAGCTGGTGAAGATAAGGGATTCGAGGGGGAAGCTCATCGGGAAGGAGAAGAGGATCATTTACGGGAATCCGGATGAGGATGACATTGACACAATAAATGTGGAGAACTTCAACGGAATATTGAGGGAGAGAGTCGGCAGACTTGTGAGAAAGACAAAATGCTTCTCGAAGAAGAAATATCGGTTGCTCTGTGCAGTAACTCTTTTCCAGTTCTACTGGAACTTCATGTCGGAAATCAGGAGAAATAAATCTCCGGCAATGATGGAAGGCCTGTCGGGAAACATATGGACGTAGCATGATTTCTTTTATGCAGAATTAACGCACGTAACATAGGACATTACCCGGAAATATGATGCTAACGAGATGCCCCCTTCACACCAGATAAATATGAATATCTATCCACCACGTACATATTTGTCAGAATGATAAAAGCACTGTCACGAATTGATGTTCGGGGATTAGAGTCAAGTGCTCCGGTTTACAACCATAATGGATTTACGGCGGAGATGAGTTGTCCAAAAATTACGTACTGTTGTATACCTACACGGACTGGATGTATTATGAGAGACAGGAGATTGGTCTCAAATTCAACCCGTAGAACCTAACAGTCAAGGTAAAATTGGCAATTATCAAGTCCCATAATCAAATTTTATATGAGGAAGGACCAGATGAGTCAATCTTGTGTCATAAATTCACAGTTACGTTACTTTGGAATGTAAAAACTTTAGCAGCTCAAGAACATCAGATGAATACCTTTGATTTCGAATTTGAGTTAACATCGCAGTTGCTACGTTAGTGGGTTTTCGTGTTCTTATGCTTTCATTTAGTCCAAGTGCATTATCGAGGTCTTTTGTAAAGCTGAAAATGTTGTAATTCAAAGCTATTTCCCTTAATGAACGTAAAGCTTGCATTAGACTTGTTTCCACTCCAATTGTTTTTAACTTATGAACTAGAGCCATAATTTCAGTTTCCCCTACTAATGTAATACCTGAATCCTTAAGCGCCTGAAAAGCTGCGGGTAATGATTTTCTTCTAACGGAAGTTATAGCATCGCTATCCGTTAACACCAGCCACTTCAGACCCAACTTATTAGCAAAGGAAATTAAAGTTTTGATACCTTCAACACCACCACTTTCCAAGATAGACCATTCATTATTTGTAAGACTTGGGCCTTCCTTGATGGATGAGGAATACCGATCTATTAGTTCGATCGCAATTCTATCACTAATTCCTTCCACAATTAAAACGCCTCGTGAAAACAATAAACTCCTAAAATCAGCAGTTGGAACAAGCCTATCATATTTGCGCACTTCTTCAAGCAACTTCTTGATATGCTGTGTTTTCGATTTACCGTCCTGTTTAGATATTCGAAAAGTGTTTTCTGGCCAGTTTTCAGCTAAGGGCTTACCGAACATTAACATAACAAATATTATTAGACTGCTTGTGCATGTATTACCATGGATATTGACAGAAAGTATACATGGTGGATCAAAGCTATTTCCGGGGCTGACGAGGTCCAGGCAA
>JAMDDH010000058.1 GCA_023488885.1 Thermoplasmatota archaeon
ACCTTCCCCCTGTAATCCGTGTAATACGTAGTCTGTCCAGCTCTGCATGGAGTCACTGGATTGCCGTCAATGTAGTCCACCGCTTCCTTGTAATAGGTTCTGGTGTTCCCAAACATGTGCTTGTTATAATTTTCGTAAGCGTATGAAAAAGCCTCCCTGATCATTTTGTTAGAAACTTCAAAATCCTGGAAATAGTAAGAACTCTGATCCGGGAAACACATGGACAGCGGAACTCCGAGTTCATTATTGGCGTGTTCAACCATTTCTTTTACCTTGAAGTAATTGAAGTTAGTTACAAGGGCATTGGCGGTCAGAATCTTGACCTTGCTCTTATTCTCCTTGATTGTCTTGACCACAGTATCAAAAATCTTGAGTCCTCTGTATTCGTCGTGTTCTTCCGGGATATTGCTGTCCACGGAAATTGTCATGCCGTCCAGGTATGGTACGATCTTTTTCAGAACATACGGGTTTGTTCCATTTGTGGCAATGTGAGTCAGGAAATGGTTTTCCTTGAGTTTTTTCATTATGCTCTCAATGGATTTATTCAGGGTAGGTTCTCCACCGGTTACAGATACAACCTTGATCCCATTTTTCTTCATTTCAGCAATATGCTTATCTATAAGTTCCTCAGGAAAGAATATTTTGCCCTGCCAGGCATTGCAACTCTTGCATCGAAGGTTGCAGAAATAGTCGATATTCCAAATCATGGACTTCATATAGAAGTTCAGTAATATTACGGATTTATAAACTTGTTGAAGGAATCTTGCAGAATTCGCATATTTCGTCAGTTCATATCATTATTTCTGGTATTTCTCGCTGCTGTTGGCGTCGATCCAGTAAGTCATGAACACATCATCAACATACTGGCCATCGATTATAAACTGGTTTTTTCTGGTTCCCTCTTCGACAAATCCAATTTTTTGATAAAGTGCGATTGCGCTTTTGTTGCTGGAAAACACTTCGAGGTTGAGCTTCTTGACACCATTATCGCGACACCAGTCAATACCTCTGGTGATCAGGCTGCTGCCTATCCCTCTCCTCCTATGTCCCTCTTTTATTGCTATTCCAAGATTCGCGGAATGCCGGTTTTTCTTGTACATTCCCCGTTGGATGGTGAGAACTCCAACAATTTCGCCCTCTTTTTCGCATATTACTGTGAGATCGTCCGGACTGCGTATTCTTTCCTGCTCGCCTCTTTCCGTTAAAAGATAATACTCGCTTACGAGGTAGATCCTCTCATCCATTACGCTCTGCATGCAGCCGATGACGCCTTTGGCATCCCTGGGTTCCGCTTTTCTTATGATATAACCATCCTGCAGTTCCTGCTTATCGGAAACTTTCCAGAGCATGATCCTTAACCTTGTCGTTGAAATTGACATAGGTCATAACGTTTTCCACTCATCGCTTGACAAGGGAATTTTTCAGGTCGTGATAAACTGAGCTCATCAGCTCCGATAGCTCCCTCGCTTCCTCTGTGATTTTGTCCTTGTTCTCGACAAATTCCGGAGTGAGAATAGCTCCTTCCCTGGATGGTATTATGAGGCCCTCTTTTTCAAGAACTCTCAGTGAATACCTTATCTTGTGCTCCGGTATCCCTGTTTCGTGGGATATCTTAATTATCCCTACAGGTTGCTCCCGTAACAGTGTCTGAATTATCGAGAGGTGCCTTTTTACTGTCTCAAGATCATTTTTTATTTCTCTGAATAATGAAGTGGCATGATCCATGATAACGTATAGCGAAAAATGATATATTAATTATTCAATCGAAATATTCATGGATATAATCCCGGAATACAAGGAAACAAGGCGAATCATGGAAAAAGCTTAGTGCCGCCATTGAAAATTTCCACATCTTCGCCGGAATCAAGGATAGTTTTCAGCTTTTTTTCACGATCCGCCACATAATTCTTGAATCTTTCCGTATCGCTGTAAAACTTCATTATCTGAAGGGCAGTGTTCCTGAGGGCTATCTGCAGTTTCACATCGAATTGGAGCTTTTCGTCCATCACGGAAATATCAAACCTCTTGACCAATGCAGGGGAAAAAAGTCCTGAGGGCTATTAATGTTTCCGAACCCTGATCATGATAAACAGTAAATCAATCTGCCAGATACAGGAATGAAAATGGCAGGCATAGAACTGGAGAGGATTACCGATTACACCTATGGGATCAGGCAAACCACTGATGTGAGAATGAAAGTCCCGGGATTAGTATTTTCGAGTCCAGCTCTTGTCAAATATCTGAAGAATGACCAATCCCTTCAGCAGGTCGTCAACGTATCCATGCTGCCTGGCATAGTCGGTGCGTCCATGGCCATGCCGGATATCCACTGGGGCTACGGATTCCCGATCGGAGGGGTGGCAGCCTTTGATGCTGAGGATGGAGTAATATCGCCCGGAGGTGTCGGGTACGACATAAACTGCGGAGTATCCCTCATCAGGACAGATCTACATTACGATCAGCTGAAACCGAAGCTTCGCCAGATCACGGACAACCTGTTTAAGAATGTGCCCTCGGGAATGGGCAGTACATCATCAAAGGTGCGGCAATCGGACATTGATGATATCCTGAAGAATGGTCTTTCCTGGTGCACGGAGAATAACATGGCTACGAAATCTGACGTAATGAACACCGAGGAGAATGGATCGATGAAATACGCCATGTCCGATGCGATCTCTGCTGAAGCCAAGAAGAGAGGTCTGAAACAGATAGGCACACTGGGTGCAGGGAATCATTTCCTTGAGATTCAGATTGTCGACAGGATATATGATGAGAAAGTGGCAGGGTATTTCGGGATCAAAAGAACAGGCCAGGTTACCATCATGATACATACGGGCTCCAGAGGTCTGGGCCACCAGGTTGCAACGGATTTCATAAGAAACATGAATTCCGGCGAACACGATGTTGTTATGCATCCGGTCGACAGACAGCTGGTCTCCGCAAAAATAAATTCCAAACTTGGAGAGAAATACACTGGTGCCATGAATGCGGCAGCGAATTTCGGCTTTGTAAACAGGCAGGTAATTGTGCACAATGTCAGAAAAACTTTTTCTGCAGACTTTCCTGACAGTGAAATAGAGCTCATGTACAGTCTGGCCCATAATATAGCAAAGCGGGAAAAGCACAGGGTAGACGGTGAATACAGGGACCTGGTGGTGCACAGGAAGGGTGCCACAAGGGCGTTTTCATCAGTGGACATGACTGGGGATGCTGCTTATTCAAAATACGGACATCCAGTTCTGATACCGGGAGATATGGGTACGGCGTCTTACATACTTGTAGGCAAGGAGGGCAACGATTCAATATCATTCGGTTCAAGCTGTCACGGCGCAGGCAGGAAACTCAGCAGGAAGAAGTCCATGGAGACGTTCAACAGCAGTGAAGTCATCGCTGGACTCGCGCATAAAGGGATATACCTTAGGGCGCAGAATCGCCAGGTAGTATCAGAGGAAGCTCCGGGAAGCTACAAGGACATAGATGAAGTGATTGATGCTGTTACCGGTGCCGGTCTTACCATGCCGATTGCAAGACTGGTCCCAGTCGGGGTGGTAAAGGGTTGAACCAGAAATTGCCCAGGCGGATAGCCGGGTACATCTATATCAACGGTGAACTGAAAAAAGGCACTGCCGTATTTTCAGAGGGGTCCATGGAATTCACTGACAGCATCCATAATGATGCAGTTCCAGGTACTTTGATACCCGGGTTGATCAATGCCCATACGCATATAGGGGATTCATTTGTCAGGGATGTCCCCTTCGGTTCTATTCCCGAGATAGTTGGTCCTAGAGGTTTCAAGGACCGAACACTCGCTTCAGCCAGCGATGAAGAACTGCTTCAGGGCATGCGATGGGCGCAGGAGATAATACTCAATTCAGGGACAGTGAGTTTCATGGATTTCAGGGAATCTGGCCTTCATGGGGTAGAATTGCTGAAGAGCCTGTCAGGGGAGGTTCCAATGCCGATAATCCTTGGGAGATCTGATGCGGGAGACGGTGCTGATTCTGTTCTCAGAATATCCAGCGGTATTGGGTTAAGTGCCATCAGTGACCATGATTTCGACGATATTCTTTCTGCGAGAGAAGAAGCAGGGAGGCAAGGAAAAATTTTTGCCATTCATTTTAGTGAAAACCTGAGGGAAGACATCGAAAAAATCGTTCAGCTGAGACCGGATTTCATAGTACATGGGATTGCGGCTAATGATCATGATCTGGATATCATATCTCAAGAGAAAATTCCGCTGGCCATAACACCAAGATCAAATATATTTTATGGTAAAAGGCCTGATTATTCCAGATTCCTCAGGCATGGCATAAAACTAATGCTTGGCACAGACAATGTAATGGCAACCACTCCTGACATATTCGCCGAGATGCATTTCTTGCACCTGTACCAGAGAGGTATTGATCCATTCGGAGCGAAGGAAATACTAAAAATGGTTACCGTTAATCCAAGGGACTTCCTCAGCAATTTCAGCGATTGCATTCCTCCGCATATGGTATTCTTTCCAAACAGTTTGTTGAGCGAACAGGATATAGTCACAAGAGGCAATTATTTTCAGAGAAAACTATTAAAATTCCCTTAGTTTTTGAGGTCTCATAACAATATTTATATCAGTCGTTTTCCTTAGGCGTTGCACGCGAGGAAGATAGTATTGCAGAGAACAAGTTTAATTGCAGTGATATTAACATTACTAATGGTAGGGAGTGCATTTGCACTCATCGGGAACAGCATGGCTATCACCCCGTCACAGGGTAAGGTTAACTATAGCCTTATGTATGACTTAGGGGGAACAAGCATTGGCTACGCAAATCAGGCGACGGTACTCAACATAAGTACACTATCTGGTGAACATCTTTATAGTTTAACCGGTAGTGTTAATTCTATCAGTCTCCCACTTGGTAGCTACATATTTAGCGTAAACCCATCAGAGTCATTATCTGGATCTAATGGTCTGGTTATTTCTAACTACAGTTCGAAAGTGGTTTCTGTAATCAATACTTCAACGATTCAGTTGCCAATAAATATCAACGTATATTCAACACAGAAAACGCTTGTAAATATTAGTGGACTGTCTGGATCTGGGTCAGTTACCGCGAGTTTTACAACACACTCCGGCTTCACTTTTCAGAGAAATACTACTTTGTCTTCAGCAACATATACTACTTTCTATGCTTATCTACCGGTAGGGAGTTTCTATGCAACCATTACCTATGGTGGCCAGGAATATACATATAATGAAACAATTCCGGCGATAGGTAAACATTTGAATATTAGCATTTCTTCGACAAACACAACCACCTCTTTCGGAGCAGTTCAGTCAAGCTCTGGCAGCATTATATCAAATTTCAATGTAGTTGTACTAAACACAACAAGTAAGAACTACAGGGTGCTAAATTTCAACGCAGGTTCATATCAGATCGGCGTTCCAAAAGGTGCAGCTTCTATTACAGACTTGATAATAGTGGCGCCAGGTTATGCCTCACAAGAGATACCTTTTACCTCGCCCTCGCCTCAGACAATCACTTTGTCAAAGGGTTCTAGCAATATAACCTATACATACGTTATAGGCAACAACCCTGCATATCTTCACCTGAATGTATACTACAATATAACTAACGCCACCACACTTCCGTTCTTTGGTAACTCAACAGTAGGCTCTTTTTACTGGCAAGTGAAGCATGATGGTGGTACCTCAGCGTTTAGCTCAATGTTTAAAAGTTACTTAACAAACTTATCAGGAAACTATACCAATAATTCTATCTTCATCAATGGGTATAACTATAAACTCAACAACTCCAAGATTTTAGTTAGTGGGAACGTCAACCCTAATGGCAACGGCATGCATATGAATGTAACATTCAACTATACTAACGCAAACGTAACCGCCGCGGATATTACCAATGGGTTCAATGTAAAGCTCTATGCCCTTGGAACACAGTATCTTCCAGGAAGCCTGTATTATCATTACCAACTAAACTATAATGCCCCCGGAGTTGCTCTGACCTCTCCCACTTCAGTCGGGGTGACATTCAAGAGCCCTGTAAATATCACTCCACAATCCCAGAACGGATGGCTTTCGCTTTCATTCAGCAAGCCGGCTCCACCAGTTGTGTATGCATCTGAGGTTAACCTATTCTGGAGTGGAATGCTTTCACACAACTATCTTGTCAGCAGCACAGCAAGCAACACTACCTTTGTTGTTCCTACAGGTACACCTGTGGCGTTCAATCTTTCGCAAGCATACCATTCAGCCACTGGTGAGAGCTATATCAAAGCACTGAATTATACTTGGTCCGTTCCTGCTAACAGTGTTGTTGGTAAGTATACATACAATGTTACAGCAACCTTTGCTTCAAATGGAACTTATCCGCTCAGTGTCTCCTATGAAAGCGCATCCGGTGTCACAAATACCACTTATTTCAACGTGACTGCAATGTCTCCGGCATCTCCTTACCCGGCTTTGACAGTAAGCTCTGCTGGAAAAACACTTTTCACTCAGGCCCCCGCTTCTACTAGTTACTTGACATTCGCCGTACCGCAATCCAAAGCCATCAGCTTCAGCGCTTACGCTTCAAGCCTGTCTTCAGGTGGAGTGGCAGTTCCACTGTCTTATACTTGGTATTTCCCGGGTGCTAAATACACCGGAGCAAATGTATCACAGACCTTCAACACACCTACACTTAGCGGAAGCAATACCACAGGTTATCTCGATGTCTACAGTGCAATTGGACCAGTGCAGAATGTAACGCTTAGTATATATGTCAACGACACGACTCCCCCAACTCCACAGATACTAGCGCAGAATGTAACCGGATCTTCTATCGCACAACCAATAGCCGGTCAGATAACAAAATTTTCGGCCAACGCGTCAAGTGACACCTACTTCGGGAAATTGAATTTGAATGCGAACTGGAAGGTAAACTGGACAATAACTTACGTCAACGGCACTCAGGCTCCTCAGGGAAACAGTACCTATGAATTCCTGACAAACTTCACAAACCAGTCTTACATCGTGGTAAAATTCAACACACTTAACAGTATGGTAGTATCTCTTAAGGTCACGAACCCATCCGGAGTATCTGCATATAGCAACAGGACTGTATCGGTCATTGTCCAGTCTCCAAGGCTTGTGGTCCAGAGCGTCTACTTCCCGACAACACCTTCCCAGGGTTCCAGAACAATAGTTGACGTGAATGTCTCAAATAATGGGACAGCGGATGCCAGCAACTTCACCATAGTTGCTTATGTCAATGGCAAGAATATCTCATGGCAGCAATATGGCAGCCTGGCGGTTGGAGTTACCAAGGAGTTCAAGTTCAATCTTACTTCTCCAGACTCCGGCAAGGTACAGTTCCAGTTCGAAGCCCAGAATTCCAGTGAACCACAGTTCTTCTTCAAAGCTGGGTCTCTGGCCGTAACTCAAACTGTGAACCAGCCCGCTTACAAGACTCCTCTGGTGATCGGAGTAGTTATAGCGGTTATAGTTCTGATTGGTGTTGTGTATTACAAGCTAAGTTCAGGCGGAACCTCTGGTAAGTCAAAGAAAGAAGTGCAGCCGAAGACTCAACTGAAAAAGCCGGAAGAAAAGAAGAAATAATTTTTACATTTCTTCCAAAATTTTTATTCCCATAATATTGGACGCGTCTTTTACTATATTTTTATATAAGTGTATTATGAGTACTCTCTTTGATCGTTCTGTTTCCTTCGCGTTAACCACAGGGCAGTTAGTGTAAAAATCATTGAACTTCCTCGTCAGTTCAAGAAGGTAATTGGCGACACTTTCCGGCCTCAGTCCTCTGAATGCCTCCTCAAGGGCGTATGGATAAAAGTACATCTGCCGGATCAGGGCAGACTCACTGCTGTCATATTCCTGAGAAATTGCGGTTTCCGGCTCTTCGAGTTTCCGGAGAATGCTTGCAGCTCTTGCGTATGAGTACATTATGAAAGGTGCGGAATCGCCTTCCAGGCTGAGAGCTTCAGACCATTTGAATACAAGGGTTTTGTTCGCATTCAATTTAACAAGCTGAAATCTGATTGCCGAGATCGCAACACTGTCAGCAATCTCGTTCAGCTTGTCGATCGGCAGGTCAGGCCTTTTTTCCTTCACTACTTTCATTGATTCTTCCATAGCGCGTTCTACAAGTTCATCGAGAGTGACCATGTTTCCCTTCCTGGTTGACATTCTTCCGGACTCCAGTGACACGTACGAATAATATACAAAGTCAAGCCTGCGTTCAATTTCCATAAGGTCTTTGAGAACGTACTCAAGGTGTTTCATGTGCTCTTTGTGATTCTCTCCAAGCACGTTTATGAGCCAGTCAAAATTCTGGAATTTGTAAAGGTGATATGCAATGTCTCTGGAAAAATACAGCGATGTGCCGTCACTTCTCGTGAGGAACATCTTTCTGTCAAGGCTTGTTATGTATTTGGCTCCATCCTCTTCCTGCAGTTTATCACTCAGACTTTCCAGGACTCTATCAACGTCTCCTGCCCTTATGAGGTCAGATTCCCAGGTATAGTCATCAATCTTGATTCCTATCCTGCTAAGCGACTCATTGATGCTGTTCAGGATTACGGTGCATATCATCCTGATATTCCGGATCGTATCCGGGTCTCCCTTCTCATACTGGCGGATGATCTCGTCAACTTCCTCCTGTAGCGAATGATCATTTTCCAGGACGTCATTCACCTTCTTGTATCCATCCAGGAGATCGTTCACATTGGGGTTGCTGTCTTTCACGTATTTTCTGTATCCGGCAAAAAGCGTAGCCACCTGCTTCCCGGAATCATTTATGAAATACTGTGTGGTAACCCTGTAACCGTATCTTGAAATCAGCCTGGCAAGGGAATCCCCGAGAATGGAGTTGCGTATCCTTCCGATATGTATGGGTCCGGTCGGGTTTGTGCTGGTATGTTCAACCGATACCCTTTCCGGGTCCTGAAAAGTGTCCGGATACAGGCCGGTGCTGTCTATCTCCTTCTTCATGGCCTGCATCATTTTATCCCGTCTGATCGTGAAATTTATGTATCCGCCGACAGGTTCGATTTTCTCAATAAAATCCTCTTTTCCCAAAACATCTGCTACCTGCCTGCTGATGTCCTCCATGGAGACTTTCTGATCCTTCATGATCTGGAAGGACCTCAGGGTGAAATCTCCATGTCCGCTCCTGTCAAGAGCCAGATCATTTTCTTTCAATCCCGGAAAAATCTTCTTCAATATCTCGAAGGTCATTTTCCAGTAGTCGTCAAAAAGGAGCATGATCACTCATTGTTAGTGCTTATAAGACAATTTCCATATTCCTGCGGGTTTTATGGTATTGATGGGGGGCTGTACTCGTACTGTTCCGTGAATGCCCTTAACCCTGAGACAATCCTGTCCCGTTCCATCTCAAAAGCTTCCGGCTTGCCGGCCTCCTCCGGTACAACAAAGGATAATTTTCTCAGGTCGATCTGGAATCTTTCTGCGAGGGATTTCAGTATATTATCTGTTCCGATGTCTTTTATACTGCTCTTTTTCAGGGAATAGCGATCCATCATTGATTTCATCTTTTCCCTGGTTTCTTTTCCCGATATGCCCGACCTCTCTCCAAGGAACGACTCCAGCATCATCCCTGCCAATATTGCCTCATAGTATTTTGCGCGATTCCTGGACACGTGAAGCACGGTGTCACCGATGATCCTGCCAAAGCACAGGGCTTTTCTATGGAGTTCATCTCCGCTGCCCGCAAGATCTGATCTAGTCTGGATACTCTTGGATATCAGTTTTACGAGACCGTCACTCTCCTTCAGGGTCTTCAGATCTTCGGTGTTGCTGAGCAGGCTTATTAACGAATTATCGCCAAGCAGTCCGTATCTGATGATCTCGGAAACGCCGTCCTTGAACTCTTCATTATCTGAAAGTCTTGTAAAATGAGTATCGATGACGACTTCTTTCGGAGAGTACCTCGTGGACATAGCGTCCTCAAAGCTTGAGAAATTTATTCCGTTGATTCCGGAAATGGCATTTGAGACCTGGGCAAGAGGGACGGCCGGGACCGGGACGTAGTCGACACCTCCCCTAAATGTGCATGCTACAAAGCCGGAAATGTCGCACACAGAAGATCCTCCTATTGCAACGATCAGGGAATCCGATGAAATGTTTCTCTCGATCATGACCCTGATTATTTTCTGGTAATTCCTTATGTTCTTGAGGTTATCGTCATAATTAAGCATGATTTTTGTGAGTTCACCCCTCATTCCCCCAAGATCAGGTATGTATTCAGAGAAGTTTTCGACAGTGTCGCTTCCTGTGATCAGAACAACCCTGTCGTATCTCTCCGAAATCTCAACAATCCTGTCTATTGTTCGATCTCCAACCGATACGGGAACGTCTTTGCCGTTTATGTTAAGGCTTATTCGTTCAGAATTGCCGGTCATTAAAACACACTGAGGATAAATAGTATTACAACAATATATAATTATGTCCTAATTTCAAAGGAATCAATGATAGGGGTCATGGAGACTGCGACAAGAAACGAAAAAAAATTCAGGAATTCTACTGTAAGAACATTTTAATAAGTTGATAAAATGCGCAGACCCGTAGCGAATGGTATTTCAAGGATCGAAAAAATTCAGGAGTCTCGCACAGAACGGATACCTTAAGATTTCTAACCATGGTATGATTGCAAATAACAGGACAGCAGCTTTGGTAGGGTTGAACGGGACAATAGACTGGGCTTGTCTTCCCAATTTCAACTCCTCTCCTGTTTTTGATTCAATACTTGACAAAAACAAAGGCGGTTATTTCTCCATAAGGCCGCATGAAGCGGAAGACCTTGATGTAATCCAGTATTACAAAGAATTTACGAACGTACTGATCACAGAATTTCTCCGTGACACGAAGGTTATACTCAGGATAACGGATTTCATTCCAGTATCAGATTATCCTACAATCAGCTTTCCGGAGATACACAGGCTCGTTGAGACCCTTTCAGAGGATGTGGAAGTGGATGTCGGTTTCAAGGCCACTCTTAATTATGGAAGAGACCCTGTTACTCTGGAGGCACGCAAGAACGGATTCATATTCCAGTCTGTCGGTTCCAATGTCGGAATAGCAGGAGAATTACCCCTCAAAATGTCCGATAACAAAGTCATCGGTGCAGAGAAAATTCCCAGGCGGTCTTCAAGATGGCTTATCGCTTTGCAGGGAATATCCCACCTGGACAAGATAAGCGATTACAAGTCGTTCCAGAGGCTGGAAGAAACCATTGAATACTGGCAGACATGGAGTGCCATAAGCAAGTACAAAGGGCTCTACAACAATGACGTCAACAGATCCGCACTGATGCTCAAGGGTCTTTTCTATGAACCTACGGGTCTGATGGTAGCTGCACCGACCGCGAGCCTCCCTGAGTGCATAGGGGGCGAAAGGAACTGGGATTACAGATTCACATGGATCAGGGACACGGCATATGTAATCGAAGCGCTGGCAATGATCGGGTACAAGCATGAGGCCACAAAGTTCCTCTATGATATGATGGAGCTCATTGAGCGGGAAAAGAGGGTCAGGACGATATATTCAATCAACCAGAGCAGCGATCTGGAAGAGATGGAACTCGACTACGAAGGATACATGGGATCAAAGCCCGTCAGGATAGGAAACAAGGCTTCTTCCCAGTTGCAGGTCGATCAGTTCGGATCCATCGTCAATGCCATACATTCACTGAGCAAGGCCGGCGGAATTATAAACTCGTATCTGTGGAATTTCGTGGGAGAGACCCTGGACAGCCTCGGTGAATTATGGAAAATGCCGGATTCAAGCATATGGGAATTCAGGACGGAACCAAAACACTATGTCTATTCCAAGGTAGTCTCATGGTCTGCATTCAACCAGGCAATAGAGATGGGCAAAGCAGAGGGCTTTTCCGGGCCGTACAAGAAGTGGAAAGCCATGGCTGACAGTATCAAGGATGATATCATAAAGAACGGATACAATGAGGAACTGAATTCGTTCACACAGTATTACGGCTCAAGAGAAACCGATTCTTCACTCCTCAGGATGCCTCTGCTGAATTTCCTTCCGGCGAACGACAGGAGGATCAGGGGGACAATAGAGAAGATAGAGAAAGACCTGAAGATCACAGACAACCTGTTCAAGAGATACAGGGAAGACGACGGCCTCGACGGAGAAGATAACGCATTCCTGCTGCTGTCATTCTGGTATGTCGAGGTTCTCCTGAAAATGGGTAAAACTAATGATGCGAAGGAAGTTTTTGACTCTCTGCTTGATCGGGCAAATTATGTCGGACTCCTTTCGGAAGAGATTGATTTCAAGACGGGCGAACAGCTTGGCAATTTCCCGCAGGCAATAACGCATCTCGGCGTAATAAGGGGAGCAATAATGCTTAATTCCGTGCTGAAGAACGGCAAGAGAACGAGCGCAAGGAAACCGCTCAAAATCTCATGATTCAAGCAGGTTTCAACTCTTTATACCCTTGATAAAAGCCGATTTCGACTCATTTTCTCATTTTGCCGGGAAGCTATGCCGCTTAATATATCTCAACCAATAAACAGGATGGATGCATGGCATTATGAGAATATTCCGCACGGCGGAATTCAGTATAAGCAATTTCGAGGAATTCCTTAACCTGTTCACAGGGGATTTCCAGAATGTCCATTTCCTTATGTCAGATGGCATAATGCTGGATTTCAGGAAAATTTTTCCCGAGACCATGCTGCAGAGAATAATGGTGCAGAGAATCCTGACATGCTACCAGCTTCAGAAAATACTCATGGATTCTGACGAAAATCCGCATTACATATCCGTTACCTCACTGGTTATGGAATCATGGCCTTCCAGGATAATTGAGAGTATCCACGACATAATGAAGATAAAGGCTTACTACAGGGGGACAGTGATATTCATGAACGTTGTCGGAAACGGGGGTGTTTTCGAGAAATATCTGGGAAGAAGGATACTGCCGGCAGGCATTTCGGGGAGGCATTTACCTGATATGAAAACGAAGGCTATTTCCGGAACGGAGAGGAGTTAACTCATGGGGCGCACCATACCAACGATGAGGCAGAGCATGGAAACCCTCTCGTCAAGGATTCAGAAGATGTCACAGATCATGAGATCGGAAGACATCAACCTGATCAACAGCATGATGCTCAAGGGGAGGAAACATGCGCATGAAATCTCATACTCCGGCCTTGATACGGAATTCGGATTTATACTGTCAATTCTTCTGGAGATGGAAAGAGAGCTGAAACGCATCCGGGAGTCCATGGATGGATGACGTAATAATAAACGCCACGGGAACGGACCTTGTTAAATTATGGTACATAAGGAACCGAAAGATCTCATTCAGGAGATTCCAGAACAGATCATGGATATTTGTTTCCGGATCGGATTACGATCTGGATTTCCTTTCGAGACAACTGGACTGTACAGATCTGTATAACTACAGTGAATACATTGGAAAAAACGTATATGGAGAGGTAAAAGGACTCAAGATACACGCAAAGCCGTCAGGTATCAGTGATCTCGTTCTTGCTGTGGAAAACATCGGCATGGGGAGAAAATTCAGCATCTATAACGCTGACGTGAACCCAATCCTGAGGTTTATGTCGGAACGCGATCTGGAGTTCTTCTCAATAGAATCCCCATATCACCATGATCCGCCGATGGATTCCGTTTATATCGGCGGGCGGTCACATCTCGGGTCCCCGTCAGAGATCAGGATCGGCGACAGGGTTTACGGTAAAGTGAACTCCCTATCTCTAAGCGACGTTGCCGACGCCATAATGGACAACGTGTTCATAATATATTACAACAAAGACAGGTTCTTCGAAAAAATCCTCAGGATGATCACATACCGGGGATACGCTATTCCGGCCATAAGGGGAATCACCGGATCCACATACGAATCTTACGGCCAGATATACTACAACAACCCAAGGGTAGCAATTTCGGGCAGGATAGCCATAGAGGCCGGCTCATTTGCCTATTCGGAATGCGGCCTGCCAGGGTTAGTAGAAATATCACGGATGTCATCCCTTCCAATAACCACTGCTTCAAGCGTTACCACTGGAACAGCAGTATCCTCCATGGAGGAGTCTCACGCCATAAAGAACAGCATACTGATTCCTCTATACAAGGATGACCATGAGCAGGAGAAATCGTCGCTGACGCTGACTGAAACCGACAAAGGCGGAATGGTTCTCCAGCCGGATCCTGGCCTATACCAGGATGTTTATGAAATAGATTTCTCCTCCATGTATCCGAGCATAATTGTAAATTATAACCTGTCTCCGGAAACAATAACCGGGGATGGCGATTTCGAGGTTCCTGGAACGCCATACCGGATCACAAACAGGAAACAGGGATTCCTTTCAGATGCACTCAGGCATCTGCTTGAAAAGAGGCTGTTCTACAAATCCATAAAACACATGGATACTGTGTATGGAAACAGGGATGCAGCATTGAAATGGATGCTTCTCACTTCTTTCGGATATACGGGGTATAAAAATGCAAAATTCGGGAAAATAGAGGTTCATGAAGCTATAACGTCCCTGGGAAGGTGGGCACTCACAATGGCCATAAATATAGCAAGGGATCATGGGTTCGAAGCAATCCATGGAATAGTGGATTCGCTCTGGATCAGGGGCACAGGCAACATAGACAGGGTACTGGAGGCCATTGAACGCAAAACAAGGATTGGAATAGTTGTGGACGGACATTACAGGTGGATCGCATTCATGCCGGCAAGATCCGGGCTCGGAGCCCTTAACAGGTACATCGGTCTCAGGGATGACGGAATGTTCAAGGTCAGGGGAATAGAGCTGCGCAGGCGCGATGTTCCCGGAATATGTATAAAATTCCAGACAGAGGCGCTGGATATTCTTAGGAAATGCAATACCACTGCAGAAATATGGGCCAGAAGGAAGGAAATAAAGGATCTTGAAAACCTGTACATGAAGTCCCTCCGGAAAATGCCGAGGGAGGACTTCAGGATGGGCGTGCACGTGACAAGGAGGTTTGACGAATACAGGGTCAACAATCTGCAGAAAAAGCTTCTTGAGGCATCCGGCAGGGCAGGATATGAAATAAATGCAGGAGACACTGTGGATGCCGTGGTAGTCAGCAGGAAGGGAGGTATCATCGATCCGGGCGATCAGTATGACGAGGTTGATCTGGAATTTTACAGGAAGTTCCTTCTCAGGGCGTTTGAACCGATAGATTTCATAGTTTCCTCATCCAGTGCCGGAACGGAGCCCGTAACTCTCAGTGCGTTCTACTCATGAAACTGGTGATTTTTTCCTCCAGGATAG
Source organism: Thermoplasmatota archaeon (assembly GCA_023488885.1). GTDB lineage: Archaea > Thermoplasmatota > Thermoplasmata > Thermoplasmatales > Thermoplasmataceae > JAJZOM01. The sequence goes on from JAMDDH010000058.1 coordinate 15,313, forward strand.
ATACCGGTACGTCGTTTATGCCAATCATTTTTGAAACGCCTTTCTTGTCGCCTCTCCCCACGATCTTCCCCTCCACTATTCCAAGAGTTTCAAGCCTCTTTACGGTCCTGTATACCTTTGAACTCTCGCCGGCGTCAACGCCATACTGTTCATTCACCACCCTTATTTCCCTGAGAACGCAGGTCATGTCGGTGCTGGCTTCAGACTTAAGGCATCTGCATATCGCCAGTAATACGGCGAGTTCATCAGAATCAAGCTCTCCAAGCTTGCTCTCTGTAACGTACGGATTTATCATGGATTTTGCAGTGCGGACATCCTCGTTCTCCATGCGATCCCCGTTCCTGTACTGGCATGCGTATGCTGATTTCTGGAGGAGTTCTATTGCAACCCTTGCGCTTCCGAAAGGCTGGGCAATTTCCCCGATGTATTCCAGGATCTCCTGATCATATGATCCGTATTCAAGTGAAATCCTGGCTCTTTCCTCTATTATCCTGGTAAGCTCCTCCCTGGAATACCTGTTAAACAGGATGGTTGAGAAAACTCCGAGAGATTTTCTGTCCCTCTCGTTCATGTATACTGACGGGTCCTCCATGGAGACCATTATGCTGGATATCGGGGTTCCATAGATTTCACTGGCTCTCAGGAGGTTATATACGCCGTCTCTGTCAAATTTTATTATGTTCGTCGCCTCATCCATGATAAGGACGATGTTCCTGCCCTTCTCCTGGCTGATGCGCTTCATGGCCCTGAAAATGTCAGGATATGCGATATTTTTTGTTCCTGTTATTCTTCCCAGCCTCGAGAGGGCATCTGCAAGCAACAGTCTCATGCTTCCGAAGGAAAGGGCGTTTTCATACACCATGAGGAATCTCTTCTCTTCCCTGATGAGGTACCGCATGGTAGAGGTTTTCCCGGTTCCGGAGTCTCCGAACGCCACAAGGTTGGAGCATACCCCTGCCTTCAGGGGCTCGAGCATGAGCTTTTTTACGGTGTCGATCTGGGTCTCTCTAAACCTGAGATTCTGCGGGACGTATGAAAAATCAAGTGGGTCGGGGTTCTTTATTATCAACAGAAAGAGATAACTGTGAAATGGTTAATATATTTAGGTCAAGCATTGCTTATGGATGCAAGTGTCGAAAATTCGACATTCCGCTCGACGCCCCATTTCTTTACTTTCTCTATGTCAACTCCATTCTTCCTGGCCACAGATTCTACATATTTCAGCATCATGAACCCTCCGCCAGAAATTATTGATCCGGTGCCAAGCCTTGCCATGAAGTTTCCGCGGGATTCCCTGTAGCCATCTCTTACAGCCATCTTCGCCAGGTGCCTGTATGAAGCGTAATAGACTGCGAGCTGGTTTGCCGTAAGCATATTCCTGTTCAGGCTCCTGGACTTTATCCTTCCAAGGGGAACATTCACGAGAGGAGTGACTGTGAATTCGAATGGTCTCCCGCCTGCATAGGAGTTGCTGAGCCTGTTAATCATGGCTATGGTGTCCCATTCATCTTCTGCAGTCTCACCCTCCTGGCCGACCTGAACGGTGAACGCCGGTCTCCAGTAGTTCATGGTTTCAACGTAGACACCCTGCCATACTATTTCCTGCCAGCTTCCATCCGGGCCAATCCTGAGCGGCATTGTCTTGTTCGGCATGTGTTTCATGGCCAGTCTGTCGCTCCCGGTCTCCACACCGGTCTGGATGCCAATCCAGTTTGACGGTCCGGCTTTAAGGATGCCGGATAGCTTCTCCATCATTTCCGGATAGCCGGCGGGTATCGAAATCCTGCCATGCGTCGGGTTGGCAGTTTTTACCCCCTTGATCGAAGTAACAGAACTGAACAGTTCAGCGAGTGCTTCCTCATTAGGGACGAACCTGTTTCCATGCTTGTAGCCGAATATCTCGTCAGAATGGAGCCAGGCATTGGTCTGGCCTGCTCTGGCATTTGTCCGGACCTCGCTGGTGATTCTGTCAAGGGAGTTATATCGCAATGGTCTCAGTGTAACCTCACAAAAATCGCAGCCTATTCCGCAGCCCCGCATAACCTCAACTATGCCCTTGTTAGCAGGCCCGGCTATTTCCGGTATGTCCTCAATTCTCGGATACGAGGAACCGGTTATGCCTCTCGCTATGAACAGGTCATCATTTTTCTGAATCCTCCTGAAGCTGCTGTCATAGGTAACGTATCCTCTCTGGAACATCGAACTGTCTATGCTGTCTTCGCTGATCTGTTCAAACAGCATGTCGGCTATATCGTCAATTTCCCCCTGGACGATGTAATCAAAATTGTATTTCTCTATCTCATCCCTCAAAACAGTGAATTCCCAGACTCCCGGACCACCAACGACGAGTTTTGCTTTCTTCCCCGATCTGAGGGCATTAATTTTCTCGATAAGTGAATCCCAATCTTTCCTGACCCAGGCCATCATTTCTCCGCCGAAGAGTGCGTAATATGACATCGTGGTAGGGCCTATGCCCAGCGGATCCATAGTTGTAACCCCGATTATTTCTGTATCGTCTGTTATGAAGCGATCAAGATAATCCTCGTGAGCCACGACGACTTCATTTCTTTGAAATTTTCTGAGCAGTGACGCTTCCAGCTTCCTCAGCCCATAGGGTGCAAAGACAGCCTCGCCGCTGGGATGTGCAGGCGGAGGAGAACCCCTAAGAAACCTGTATATCAGCTCAGGTATAGCTTTGCTAGGGGCACTTGGAAGAAAATCAAGCAAAGGAAAATTCCGGTACTCATAGCTCAGGGTTGAATCGGAAACCAAAACATATCGCGCCATATTTACCAGTCTCCATTATTTATTTATTCTGAATTTGGATAAATATTTTACTGATTCCTCGGAATGAAACCATGGATGGTTTAGTTGACAAACTGTTTTCATGGTTTAGCATCTCGATCCTGTGAAGGAAGAAAAATTCACATAATCCGGAACGCACCGGTTTCCAGGCTGCGAAACTTTATTATAAAAAAAACCGTAGGGATAGAAATGTTACAGGCATCGGTTCTCACACTATTCTGGCCGTTTGTTTCCAGCGCTACATCAGGAAGCACGCCCAATCCCGCTTCACAACTGGCAGGCACCAGTTTTTTTCTCGTACTGGTTGCCCTTGTGATTGCAAGAAGAGTGCTCAGCGGTGTTCGCGGCAGGATTTACAGCGAAAGGCGCGTTCTGACGATTCCCGTTATTTACATTCTTCTGACTGTTCTTTCCGTCGTAACTCTCGGATACCTTCACGAAATCATCCTCGGTACACTGGCTCTGCTTCCTGCAGGAGTTTTATTGGGTTCTAAATTCGGGACAAAGGTTGAATTTTTCTGGAAGAATGGGACGGTATATTACAAGAGATCGCCCATTGTCCTCATTCTGTGGCTTGTTTCGTTCATTGTAAGAGTTCTTCTTGAAACGATATATCCCGGGAATCTAAATGTTGAAATTGTTATTGATGCGGTTCTTTCCGCAACTGCCGGGCTTCTGATGGGTGAGGCGATGAACATCCTTGGGAAGAGGAAGCAATTCAACGAGAATGCTCCTGAGCAGAGCCAGCTGGAGCCATTCATCATAAACCAGTGATCAGAGGGATCAATTCCTCATTTTCTAATATCCCTTTTCAGCATTTGAATCCGGGTACCATGGATTTCTCTATCTCGTTTCTCAATCTCCTGCACGCGTTGAAAGGATCAGCAGACGAGAAAATGCTTGAGATGACTGCAACGCCGCTGATGCCGTATTGCATAATCTGCCCGACATTGTTTTCATTTATGCCGCCAATGGCAAATATCGGGATATTCAGGAGTTTCTTTGCCTCTCCAAGAACAGAGAGGTCACATAATTCTGCACCTTCCTTCGACGTTGTCGGAAAGAACGATCCGAAAGCGACGTAGGAAGCACCGTCTTTCTGACCCTGCAGGGCTCGCTGTATATCGCCATAGGTGGAGTACCCTATTATCACGTCTCCGAGGACGTCCCTGACTTCAGCTATAGTAGGGTCATCCCTGCCGACATGGACGCCATCTGCATAGCATTCGCCGGCCAGGGCTGGATCATCATCTATTATGAACGGGACGTCATAATCTACAGTGATTTGCCTGATTCTCTTGGCAACGTCAAGTTTCACGCCGTAGGGATTGCTTTTATCCCTGTACTGCAGCAAATCTATGCCGGCATCAAGCGCCAGCTGAAGTTTCTGGAAGAATCCTTCGCCGTAATAGTCTGGCGTCAGCAGGTAAAGCCCCCGGAGATTCATTTAAGCCTCCTGGAAACTCCATAATTGATGGCTTTCCAGTAATCATCATATCCTGGCGGTTCAATATCTTTCAGTATGCCGGATTCCTCTATCTTCCTGCCGAAACTCCCTTCTTTCATGTATCCGACAATCGAACTTTCTATGCCCCTCGACTTCAGCCTTTTTACGAAAGCCTCTGCCTTTTCGGGTACAGCAGTCATCAGGAGAGTGCCTTCGCTTATTGATCTGTACGGATTCATCCCGAACAGTTCTGATATCCTTGAGACCTCCGGCGACAGGGGTAGTTTATCCTTCTCCACCAGGATTCCGTTTCCCGAGGCATCAGCTATCTCGTAAAGAGCACCAAGGACGCCCCCCTCCGTGGCATCGTGCATGGAGGTTATACCTCTGCTTCTCAGCCCGAATTTGCCTGCTTCCAGGGACTCATCCACTGTGGTCATCCTGTAGAAGATGGAATCCAGTTTTCTGAAATCGCCGGTACCGAGTTCTTTCTCAACGTACTGTGGGAACAGTGCGGTGAGCATGGCTGCTGCCTCTATGGCCACTGTCTTGGTTATAATTACAGCATCACCGGGTCTAGACATTGCGGAAGTTATGTATTCATCCTCGCTCCCTGTCCCCATCATTGTGGCACCGCCTACCATCGGGTAATCCGTGCCGTCATATCTGGCAGTATGCCCCGTAACAACTGAAACTCCGTATTTACTGCATTCCTCGTGCACTGTATCCCACATTTCGCTGATCTCGCCGTCCTTTATGGAAACGGGCAGGTTCAGGTCTACACTCAGGTATTCCGGCGGCAGGCCGGAAGTGCAAAGATCGGAAGCTATAATATGAAATGCGAACCATGCGGCTTTATGCCATCCAAGAGACGGATGTATCGCGAAGGGATCTGTAGTTACGGCCATAACTCTTCCCGGTGCAATTCTTATCACTCCGACGTCCACTCCGCTTTTTGGTGGCACGATAACCTCATTTCTCCTTGCCCCGGTTTTCGGGAGTATGTATTTCTCGAAGTAGGCCTTGGTAATTTTTCCAGCTTCACTTGCCATTTTTATTCCTCCATCCATGATTCAGGGAACCGAATCCACTTCCCATGACCAATGAGTTCATGATCGCTCCCTGGAGATATTCTCTCGCCATGGAGACGGAAGACACAATATCATTGCCCAGCGCGAGGAACGATGCAATGGCGGAAGAGTAAGTATCCCCGGTCCCGTGCGTGTTCTTTGTATCTATCCTCAGTTCCACGAATTCTCTGAAACCGGAACCGTCGTAGAGAACATCTTCCACGTATTTCTCCGTGGAGTGCCCTCCCTTGATCAGAACCCTGCAACCTGTATCTGCGAATATTTTCTCAGCAGCCTTCCTTGCATGGTCTCCTCGCGATATAGTTAAACCGGAAAGTATCTCTGCTTCAGGTATGTTCGGAGTAACGAGATCGGCTATTCCCAACAGCCCTGATTTCAGCGCCTCCACTGCATTCTCATTGAGGAGCCTTGCACCGGTCTTGGATACCATTACAGGGTCTATGATCACGTTTTTCACCCCGTATTCACTCAATTTTGAACGCACAACCTCTATGATTTCACTGGAATAGAGCATGCCGGTCTTGGCAGCATCAGCTCCTATGTCGGAAAGAACGGCATCCATCTGCTTTCCTACGAAATCAGGGTCCATAGGAAAAATTCCAGACACCTCAACGGAATTCTGGGCAGTCACTGCGGTAATTGCCGTTGTTCCAAACACGCCTAGCGCAGTCATGGTTTTCAGGTCAGCCTGTAATCCGGCCCCTCCACCGGAATCGGAACCGGCCACCGTGAGTACTACAGGGAGTCCTCTTTTCATGTGAGGCTCACCCTACCTGTTTCATTCCCTTTGATGAACCACGCAACGGATCCGATGAATCCTATTGACCACATTATGGTTGCAAATATCATGTAATTCAGGGTTGAAAAGTTTACCAGCAGGAAGAGAGACGCTATGTATATGCCATAAGCTACTCCTCTCACGGAAGCAATACCTCTCCCGCGCCACCTGGTGTCGAACAGCTCTGGCTGCAGAAGTTCACGGGAAGCCCACCCCAGTTCACTGAAGAACGAATTGATGAGAACGAGCACAACAAAAAGCATCAGGGAGGACGAGAAGAACAGGTAGGGTATGAACAGGGTCATGGACAGGAATCCTCCGGTGTATGCAAAAAGGGCGAGGAGTTTCCTCGGTACCCTGTCAATGAAGAAAATTGCGAGAATGCCTGTTGCGGATGTACCAAGGCCTGATGAAAATGCTATCAGGCTCACGTACATGGGGAATTTGTATGGACCCATAACAAAAGTCACCAGTGCAAAGGTGAGGACAATTGTGATGGCAAACGACAGCAGGACCAGGAATTTCAACACTCCTCTTGAATTGAATTCCGGCTTCTCTGCGACGGATTTAGAAACGTACCTCCATCTTATGCTTTCCGGAATCCTCACTCTGGCATATATGGCTATTAGGAGCCCGGCAACTGCCATTATTCCGAAAAGAAGCTTCTGGAGGTAAATATTCGCAGGAGTCAGGAGAAATATTCCCGAAAGAAATGCCACACCGATGTTTGCAGAGTTTGACACAAGTATCAGGACTTTTCCGCGATACCTTGCAGGGAACAGTTCTGCCATGAATGCCAGCGACACGGTTTCTTCCCCGCCAAATCCCATCTCCGCCAGAACAATTGATATTATGATCTCAATAACATTAGAAGAGAGGATTATGCCGGAAATCCCGATAGCACCCATCGCCATGGTTGTCATGAAGATCTTCTTCCTGCCAAACCTGTCTGCAAGGAATCCCATGAGTACGTTGCCAGACAGGAGACCCACCGGAGATGCAAGAAGGATGTAAGTTATGTAATTTCCTGGGACTACCGGCCATTCAGTTACCAGTGGAGCAACAACCAGTAACATACCCCAGACAAAGAAGCTCATGATCATTGTCACCAGCATGAGTGAATGGGTCCGGGTCCATGTCATGCCATCCAGGGTTTTCCTGAGATCTCCGTAATTGTTGAACAGGGCCGGGTCGACAGAATTAAGGTCGATCATAATCCCGCAACCACCAGAAAGAACAACCCGGATGAGCAAACATTTCCATTGCTTACATAACGGCTATGTGAAACCGATTTAAGTTCTAAATCTACGATATACACTAACATCCCTCCGCCAGCATTACCTGGATCAGGTTCTAAGGGTCGACCGCAAGGTCCTCTCAGCTTCATCGGAAGCTCCCCTAGTGTCCATTCATTTAAATTCAATACTTAAGGATTATTGAAACGAAACCTTTTAAGCCTCAGTAATCCTCGGTGCATCCGGAGTTGGCAACTGGCTTGACAAAAAAATCAGAGATATTGTGGAGTGCGTCCGAACCGGTGTTCCGGTCGATACTGGGTCATCCTTTCATAGAAGGCCTGAAGAACGAATCACTGGCGGAAAATGCCTTCAAATTTTATATTCTGCAGGATTCCATATATCTCAAGCATTTCGGGAAGATATTGCAAAAAATTTCACTGGATTCCAGCGATCCTGTCATGTCAGAGGTTTTCAGAAGACATTATGAGACATCACTGATCGTAGAGAAAGGCCTGCATGAGGGTTACCTGAAATCATGGAATCTCTCAAGAGACTTCCTGAAGCAGTCCCCGGACAATCTCTCCTACATATCATTTCTGGAACATACATCGAACTACGGCACCCTGGCGCAAAGGATAACGTCTGTGCTTCCCTGCTATTGGATATATCTTGAAGTCGGAAAGCATCTGGCTTCCGTAGTGAAACCGGAAAACAGGTTCTACCCCTGGATAAAAACATACGGATCGAATCAGAACTACGAGAACTCCGTAAGGGAAGTAATCAACATATTTGACGCAATGAACATAGAAAACAGGGAGATGACAGAATGCATTAACATCTTCAGGACAGCCTCTCTCTATGAATACCTGTTCTGGGACAGTGCCTACAGGAATCCCATACTGTGACAGGATTGCAATTTTTTGGAGGGTGCGTCACATTAGGTTGTGATTTCTGTTAAACATGTTAACAGACACCTTTGGAAGTTATCATCTGTCCGATGCTTAAACTTCGTGGCTCCAACCCAGGAGCCTCTATCCCGTCCCCTTTCGGTTCAGGGATTGCGTTTCCCCAGTTCTACGATCACTTTTAAGCCGATCCCGAACAAGCATGACCTGTTTTGCCTGTGTTTTACGGCAGGTCGCCAACCCCATACACATTTCAGAACACTCCTTGCGGGAGAGACCTCATTTTCGTTCATCGCTTTCATGCACCTTTGTCCGTTGGACTTATGCAGTTATGCAGAAAAGCTCGCAAAAATCCATCATTTCAGCGAATATAAGGATTCGATCTGCCGCAGCAGTGCGTGGAATGTTAATATCGTCGGGAACCGTGGTTAACGTTGTTAACAAAAAACTTGACTATATATTTATAGTGAATTTTAATGATTGTGGAGGTCAAATTTCATGATAAGGTTAGATTTCTACGGCGATGGCAACCTGAGCGGGATGTCATTCAAAGGCAAAATTCCCGGAGATCAAAAAGATGCGGGAAAGACAGCCGGCACTGCCGGGAAATTGCAGAACCCGCCATTTTATGCGTCACTGGACAGGAAGATGGATTTTGACGCAATATTCTCTGTTGTCAAGACATCCGTGAAAGCCGCCACGGGAAGGGAAAGATCAGGAATCGGACTGGCCATGTCCGATTTGCCCGCTACTCTCGGCGCTTTCTGGCAGATAGGAGGCAACTACATAGTCATGAATGAAGTCCTGGTCCAGGCAATGTCAGAACTGGCATCGGGCGCGACAGAATTCAACTCATACGTTTACATGATACTTACACACGAATACCTGCACTCTCTCGGGTTTACTGACGAAATGGAGGCGAGGAGGATGACCGCAATGGTCGCCGCAAAGTCATTTGGAGAGGACCATCCTGCTTTCACCATGAGCAACGGGGATGTCTGGACTCTTTACCCGAGCCTGAGGAACCTCATTGGAGGAAGAGGGGAAAACATAAGGATCATCAATAATTTCGACAGTTCAGCTACCTCGTATATAGCCTGAATCAACTCATTTTCAATGCGGGTTCAGGAATCAGGACTTTTTTCCACCAGTGATTTTCCGGAGATCATTCCACTGTTCATCTGTTACGCTTGAGAGAAAGTTGAACTGTCCGGAAGATGCAACAAATTCCCCGCCGTCAATTACTACTGCTTCACCGTTTATGAATGAGGCCTGGTCGGATATGAGGAATGACGCAAGGTTTGCCAGTTCTTCCGGAGTTCCGAATCTTCCGGCCGGAATCTTCTCCTTCATTTTGTCAGAAAGGTCAGGCGTTGGTGCCAACCTGCTCCATGCACCTTCGGTAGGGAATGCTCCGGGAGCAATTGCCACATGTCTAATTCCGTACTTCCCCCACTCTGCAGCCAGTGATCTTGTTACCGCCAGAACACCGGCTTTTGCGGCAGCTGAAGGGACCACATATCCGGAACCTGAAAATGCATACGTCGTTACGATGTTGAGCACTGTGCCTTTGATCTTCCTATCAATCCATCTCTTTCCCATTTCTATGGTGCAATACATCGTTCCGTGCAAAACAATGCCGAGAATGCTGTCAACTGCATTCGGTGAAAGTTTTTCGGTTGGGCTTATAAAATTCCCGGCAGCATTGTTAATAAGCACATTTATTTTCCCGAGTTCCTTTTCAATTTTGTCTACGGCCGCTTTAATTTCATCAGGTTTCCGGACGTCTCCCACGGCGTAGCTGGATTTTATCCCTTTAGACTTGAATTCCTCATGTGCTATTTTCAGGTTCTCTTCCTTTCTGCTCATGATACCAATGCAGGCACCAAGTTCTCCGAATCGGAGAGCCATAGCTCTGCCAAGCCCGGTAGCTCCTCCTGTTATGAGTATGACCTTGTTTTCAAGAAGGCGATCCTTGAACATAAGTGGATGAGATGGCAGGAGCTTAAGGAATTTGCTGAACAATTAAAATTTCGAGTTCGAAATTACGAGAAAAAATGAATTAAGGGATCACTGAAATCTTACCGTACATCCCGTTCTGTGCGTGCCCGGCATAAGTGCATAGATACCACAGGGTCCCAGCACTGTTGAAAGTTGAAGTCATATTGTAGTAGTTGAGATTTCCGTTGGAAGCCGGTGAAAGCATCATTGACGAACCATACATCCCGGTGTTTCCTCCACCCATCATTCCTGCACCGGACATGTAAGTATAGGGCGGAGATGCTGAAGTTATGACGAAGTTGTGGCTGGCATCGCTGTCAACGTTGACCACTATGAACTTCAATATGGTCCCCTGTTTCACGATGATTTCGGGATTAATCATGCCGGAGATTTCGAATGAGTACATCGAGACGTTGGCTTTCATGGGACCGGTCTCAACCAGAATTGTTGCTGGGCCGGATATGTATATGCTATTGCCTGTTCCGTTTACGGATACATTGGCTCCAGTAAAAGCGAGTGCAGACAACTGCCCCTGACTTATGTATCCATACTCTTCCCTGGCGTTCGTAGGATATACAAAGAATGAAGCGGCGGCTACGACGATGAGCAGAGCCACTGAGGCCACAGCAAATGCCTTGTATGCGTTCATTTCAGTTTCCCCTCAGTTCCTTGAGTTTTTCCCGATACTCATTCTCGTTTATTTCTCCCCTCGCATACCTTCTCCTGAGTATTTCCAGGGCGTCAAGATCTCCATGATCATGTGTAAATCCAGTCTCATGCACGCTTTCAGTCAGGAAATATATGAAGAGGAATATGACCAGTACTGAAACGATTGCCATTACCGGCATGAAAATATACATTCCATAGTACGGATATCCTCCCATCATTCCGTATCCTGTCAGAGGGAGACTTCCCCTGTATAGCAACGGGGGAATCAGGCTCAGCACCGCGATTATAGCGATAATTCCAATTATTACCCAGATCAATTGCTCTGTCTGATTTCTCATAAAGTTAAGTATGCTGAAAAAGCTGATAACAGTTATCTGAAATGCATTTCATGAAATTGTTTTCATTGTTCTTCCAGCAGTATTTCGTTGGTCATGCCGTGTCTTTTTCTTTCTATCATTCCCTTATTTTCCAGTGAAATAAGTATTCGCGTCACCGTGGGGCCGGACATGTTAACCTCCCTGACAATGGAGTTCTGCAGCATCCGTCCACCATTCCTCCTGAGAATTTCCAGTATGAGTTCTTCGTTCTGGTTCAGGACGGGAGCAGTTAACCGCTCAGCAGACCTCACTTCACTGGTTACGACACCGGTGCGATCCGGCCGGCCATTTCTGAAAGAAACAAATTTTCTGTAACCCCGGAGGGTTCCCATAGCCGAAAAGTAAAGTGTTACCAGGTTTGTTACAACAATAACTGAGTATAACAGTTCTTCGAGAGGCTGGAAGCCGTTCATCAGGAAACCGACTACCAGGAAAACGGAAGTTGAGACTGCCAGGGACAGGAGTGCGAAAACCGTTATTATGGCGAACAGTACGAGCGTCAACTGATCACTGTCCTTACCGATCCGCATTCTGATCTTGCTATCCATTTCTGGCATATCTATTATGTGCAATGGAACAAAAAAACTAATTTCTGCTGTGGATGAGGTGTTCGTATATACCGAAAAGCCGGTCACAGTGTTTCTTTTTGCTGAAATTGGCAGTGGCAAAATTCCTGGCGCCTTCATTGAGTTCCTTGAGGTCACTTCTTCTGTTCTTCAGCCCGGATATCATCTCGGCAATGTTGCGCGGATTGGTGAAGTCCATCCCTACGATGCCGGATGTACCTCTGCCGTCGTACTGGATCAGTGGGAAATCCTTAGGGACAATTGCCGGGACTCCAGAAGACATGGCTTCAAGTACAGATATACCGAAGGTGTCTGTGTCTGAGGGGTATATGAACAGGTCTGCAGAAGAAAGAAGATCTATTTTCATTGGTTCGTCCACATACCCTGTAAGAGAAACACTTTTTTCCAGGCCCCTGTTTATAATTTCATTCCTGAGATTTATTTCTTCGGGACCGGTTCCGGAAATTACAAACTTGATGCCGGAATCTTCCCTGAGATAATGTGCAACGTCCAGAACCCTGAACACACCTTTGTCTCTGGTTATCCTTCCGAGAAACTGCACCGTGAATCCGTTCTGCAACTTACCCAATGCATTGAACCGATCTGTATCTACAAATAACGGTAGCTCCTCCGCCTTTTCTACGCCATTCAATCTGAGGTAATCCCGGGTTTTTATGCTTGGAGCGAGTACTGCATCGCATCTCCTGTAAAGATAGAGGTTATATTTCCATGTAAGGTTGAACAGCGTGTTCCTGAACGGCATATTCACCGATTCCTTCATCTGGATGAAATCGGTGTGAAAAGTGGCAACAGCCGGAACGTTCAAGGCTTTTGAAAGGCGGAAGCCGATGGACCCCATGAATGGATCATGTATGTGTATTATATCGAATCCTATCCTGCGGGCTAACCTGTACATGGAAACTGGAAACGGGTTGATTGGGAAACTGTATTGTGTATACAGCGGGAACGGTAGTGTCGGTGGTATGTGTACATTATTCTCTTTCCTGTCTCCGGTATAGGAAAAAACGTGTACCTCGTGTCCTCTACGTTCCATTTCCAGCTTTATATCCTTTAAGTAATGTGAAACACCGTCTGGAGTAGGATAATACGTAGTGGTAAAGAGGCCTATTTTCATGTTTCAGGACATCCCGTTAATTCGAAACAATACTTAAATTATGCATAAAATATCGAAGTAGTTTCGGTATTACTTGAACAGGTCATATTTTATTGAAACATCTCTCCAGTTCTCGGGAGGTATACCGTAATCTTTGCAAATCTGCGGGACTTCTACTCCCTTCCTCAGGAGTTTTCTGATCACTTTTACTTCCTTTTTAGTAAGCTCTTTCAAAGTTTCACCACACAATTGCTTATATAATATACGCTACAGTGATTTTAAGCTTTCACATGACAGGTGAACAGCATTTCATAACCGGCTGGAAAAGTTGTTGCGAAATCAATATTCAGGGAGTTATGGTGTTACATGTCTTGCAAGTTGGAAAATACTTGCCTTAATAAACTTTATTAGGCAACATTTCGTCATATAGTTTATCATGGGAAAACTTACTGGTTTGATTCTGGGAGTCAGTGCCGCACTCTTCATGGCATACTATGTACTGGCTTCAGCCTATGTGCAGTTAACAGACTGGTTAAGCCCTGTATTCGGCCCATCGTTTTCCCTCATGCTGTCACTCCTGTATCTTCTCCTGGGAAATCCCATTAATCATCCGGTTCTTTTCGCTGTGTGGATCACAGTTGGTGTCGTCATAGGCATAGGTGCAAGGAGGGGTGGAAGAGCGGCAGGAGCTGCTTTTACGACTTACATGCTTATCTGGTCATTCTTATCGCTAACAGTTATGTCTATGCTTCTTGGCGCTAATCTTGGTTTACCTTTCGGAACCGGGTCAGCAGCAAAAATCGGGGGGATTCCACCGCTGCCGCCGGGAACCAGTATATCATCTATATTGACAGAACCGCTTATGCAAAGGTTGATCCAGCTATTTGGCATGATTGGAAGCCTGTCCGGATTAACTGGACTGCCGCTGACTGGCTACAGTCCACTAGCTCTCACTGGCAGTGCCATGACACCTCTTGCCGGCCTTATTCCCGGAATAATATCTCTTTTTCTTCCTTACCTCATATTAAACTTGGTGATACTGGTAATGACTGCCTACTTCACGGGAAGGGCACTGCACTTCATCATTGAACCGCGGAAACAGAATGGAAACAGCGGGAATCACAAAGGAAGGGAAAAGAAGAAATTGCAGAAAGTAAAGAAAGTCAGGATGAAAAGGGTCAGGCAGGCACGCTACGTTATGTTTGTCATATCTATCCTAATCTTTTCAGCTATGGCTATTCAACTGGGAAATGCCGGATATGCCCAACCAGGCTCTTCAGGAATGGCGCAAGCAGTTTCTCACAACCAGGATTCCGCGGCAGTGAGTACACCCGGAAACGCTTCAGCAGACACTTACCTAAACTTGTTCAGGACCCTCGGCAACGCAGGATCGAATACCGTAAATACCACTCAGATCGGAAACCAGACCCAGCTGTACTACTCTTCAGGCATTGTGGGAACCTATGGAAACGTTTACAACACGTATGGATTCCTCGGGGAGTTAAACTCGACAACCGGGTGGGAAGCTTCACAACCTGCTAAATCTTCACTGTTCACAATAGTGGCGGTATCTGACAACTTAAGCTCCCTGATCAGCGGTATGTCGCAAAATGGACTTTCAGCAGGATCATCATCTACTGCAAGCAACTTCCTTGGGGCCATACCACGGTTAGTGATCATAAGTGCATATTCCGGAAATCAGGCACAGACAGCGTCATCTGCCTACAGCGTGGCGGCACATATCATAAACGCAACTGGAGGGCACAGCCTCATTAAGTTGCTATCGTTTACAGGAGGAAATGGGCTATTCGGTTCAACTGGCGGCAATATATCCTTATACATATTTTCAGCTGATGCCAGTTCGTATACCGCAGAAAACGGTCTGGCCGGGCAAATGAGCACCAACTTCAATGGCAGTGGAATACTGGACCTTTTCAAGAACGGGATGTCTTCCGGATATCTCGTGCCCGGTTACACGCCTGCCAGCGTTGACGCGTCATTCTTCATTTCCGGAGTGATCAACGTCCGGAATCTTAGCCTTCCGATTCCCTCATTCTCCGGTATCCAGCTTAACAGCAGCGTGATAAAATACACCGATATTGCATTCATGGGTGGATTTTTCAATAAAAACTATGTTTTCCACTCATCTTCATCCCGACACAATATTAGTGCGACTGCTATTTTCAATTACAACGGAAATATTACTTTTGCAAACCCGTCCGTGATATACGCACTGAGCCTGGCGTATCCGAACGAAACCTCCGGCAGTTCAGGATCGCTTTCCAGTATATACCGGACATTTACGTTCACCACAACACCGGCAAATAACAACACGACCGGCGTGACTGGAAATAATACAGTTATGGCGATACCCTACGGTTCAGCTATAAACCTTTCAAACCTGACCTTTGAAACCAACGCGACGTTCCCTGCAAATATGCCGATTACGATATCGGTAAAAATGACCAATAAAACCGCAGCCCGGATAGTTACAACTGTCACGTTGAATGACAACGACACTGTGACAAACCTGAGTATAAACCAAAGCAGTATACTATCTTCCTACAGTTCCTCTGTCGTGCTTACATCCGGCAAAGTCTCGTCGAGCAATATACCTTCACTCGGGCCGTATCAAAGTGAGCAGATCAAATTCGAGCTTTATTTCAAGAATCCGGGATCTTACGTTATCCTGAGCCCAATGGTTACGTATACCATGAACAACAAAACCTTCACGGTTACCGGCAGTCCGCAGGTTGTTGGGATAGGTAACCCTCCCCTGATCACGAGCATAAATAATATGGAGAAAAACTCGGCAATGGTAATATCTTCTGTGATACACAACAACATTCTGACTGAACAGATATTTCCGGGCTTCTACGTGTTCGATCTGATACCTCTGCTTATAGTTCTGGTAGATATCCGTATAGAATACAAGTCATTCAGGAATTGGCTTATGCTGAGAAAGGGACAGACGGGGCAGCTTCCACCATGACATGATGGGGTGCGGTTGCATAAAACGTGCAATGGCCGAGAGACTGAACAGGCATCGCCGGGTAAATCCTGGCGACAAAAACTGGAATATAGGCTGCGATCAGTTTATCATTGTGTGGTTATTCAGGTTTCCAATATTTTTCTTCCCATCTTCTGCCTTCCCCCAGTATTTTAGTGCTTCTCCAGGCTTGTAATTATCATTCGCCACTTTTTCAATGCGACTTATCATGTCCCTCTGGCATTTGGATCACCATATCACACTCTACCTGGTATAATCACTATCTCCGTAAATCTTGCATCTGCTTAACAGTACGAATCATCTTTTCCATCTCTCAAAATTCCCCTTCACAAACCTGTCCATATCACCAAGAAGCGATGGATCCTTGTTTCTTTTCCGCCATTCCTCAAGAACCTGCTCAAAGTTATCCTGCGGAACATCAGTGACCCAGTCCTGAAACTCCGTGGTGGCTTCGATTTCAAACCTGTAAATTCCTTTCAATATTCCAATGCATTGCAATTCCGCCTCCCTGTGAAGGGAGAGCTTATGGTATTTTCTCATTTCCTCAAGATAAGGTTCTACTGCTTCTTTGAACATGTCTGATGCCAACTCGTAAGGATCAATGTAACCATGTCTCGTCCTTCCTGAGTTTTTCCAGACATCTTCAATCTCAATGCCATTCAGGTCAAAAAAAACTTCATCGGCAATTTCATCCGGTTCGATTTCTGAAAGATATTCAAGTGCAAGCATTTTTACCCGTTTCGAAATATTTGTATCTTCATTTGCAAGCCTTTTCAGAATTTCAAGTCCCTGGCTTGGACTCAATTCTTCAAGAATGCGGTTTCCCCCACTCATGGGCGGAGAAGGGGACTTATCTGTTTTCCCGGTCATATTTACATTTTCATGTCCTCAGAGAATTAAATACTTCTCGTTGTGTCAGGAACCTCGCACTTCTCAATTGAGGGTCTGGAAATTGGTAAATTTTCTTCCTTGTCGTTATCAGTATATCTACAAAACAGCGGATACGTCGAGATTCTAATTTAAAGGGAGGTGTTAACTCAGTCTATTTTTAATATATCAATGGCATGTCTTCTGTTACAGGGAAAAAATGTCAGGAAGGGACCTCAACAGCTCTGGTTTCAGCACTTTCATTGCCGGTAATGAGGCTGAACTCGAGGGACATTTCTCGGGTTTCAACGCACTAAGAGCAGTTTCCTATGTTGTTTCAATAAAGTGGATTCTGGAGATCCTGCATGAATAGAGAGCAATATTTCTTGTGCAGATCGTAATCTGCATTGAATCTCTCAATAAGGAACTTGTCAGATCCGGGATCCAGATCCCACTTCCAGAGATAGTTTACCTGTTTCCCTTTCCTCG
>JAMDDH010000026.1 GCA_023488885.1 Thermoplasmatota archaeon
AATATCAAATTGAGTCCGTATGCAAAGAGATTAAAAACTGAAAGCAATATTCAAATTAATGAAGATAAAGATGCGTATCCTGGTAGCTTCATACAGGCGATCGGATATTGCAGTTGAGCTTTACGGCAGGACAGAAGACGGCAAGTCCGTAACCGCTCTATATTTCGATTTTCTCCCGTATTTTGACATCGTTGAACCGGATGAGTCGTGCCTGAAATTATACAGGGCCGATGAACAGTTTATCAAATTCGAGGACAAAAAGCTCTGGGTTGATGGAAAAGAGCGCGATGTTAAGAGGATTTATGTCAAGTCTCCGTGGCTCGTCCCTCAGCTTAGGGAGAAATGCGGCCACAAGTTCAAGGTTCTTGCCGCGGATATACCGTTCCACCACAGGTTCATTTATGACATGGACCTGGGTTCTTGCATTGAAATAGATGGAGAATCCATAGAATTTGAAAGGAAACGATACACAACAGATATTGTAATCAAAATAGATCACATGAAAACTGTTCCCGGATTCAACCCTCCACTCAAAATCCTGAGCTTCGACATTGAAAATGCAATACAGAAAAAGGATAGTGAGGAATACGGGCAGATTTTTGTGATTGGTTATTCCATATTCGATGGGACTAACTGGGAAAAGGGAGCACTGAGAGGCGAAGAAAAGAAAATACTCTCGGATTTCAATGCCCTGGTAATATCAAAGGACCCTGACATACTTACGGGATACAACATAGACGGATATGATCTTCCGGTTATTAATTCCAGGATGAGACTGAACAACATTTCATTCAGGATTGGAAGAGACCGTTCCGAGCCTCACAGGATACAGGGGCAGTACTGGAGGCTTCACGGAAGAATAATATCGGATACATGGTGGGCGGTTAAAAAAGTGCTGCGCCCTAAACATGAAACGCTTAATTATGTGGCGAAAGAGCTTCTGGGGGAAGGTAAAGACAACATTAACCGGCTCAAGATAGAGGAGGAGTGGAAGAACAGGCCTGAAGAAGTTACGCAGTACTGCATAAAAGACGCTGATCTGACTCTCAGGATATACAAAAAAATAAGGCTGATTGACAGGAATATGTACATGAGCACAGTGGCTAAACTGCCGCTGGATGACGTGACCAATGGAGGCACCAGCAATTACGTTGATTCCCTTCTGATCAGGAAGGCTGACAGAGAGGGTATAGGGGTTCCCATGACGAACCGCAGCCTGAAGGATGCGCCGATAGAAGGTGGATATGTTCACAGCATAGGTGCAGGCATATACGATAACGTAATCGTGCTTGATTTCAAGAGCATGTATCCCACAATGATCATGAAATACAACATATGCTTCACCACCTATGATCCGAAGGGAGAAATAGTTGCTCCAAACGGTGTGAAATTCCTCAGTGTGGCCCAGAGAGAAGGTCTGGTTCCGCGATTGCTGAAGGAACTCATGGATGAAAGGGACACGGTTAAGAAACGGATGAAATCAGCAACTCCGGAAGAGAAAGAATACCTGGACGGGATCCAGGGGGCAATAAAGATTCTAATGAACACCTTCTACGGAGTCCTCGCATCATCGTTTTACAGGTTCACAAACCTCGAAATCGGCGGTGCAGTCACAGCCTATGCGAGGAATACCATTACTGCCCTGATAGAAAAGCTGAAGAGCGAAAATTACAAGGTGATCTACGGCGACACGGACAGCATATTCATCGAGTCCGGGGCAGCGAGCCACGAGGAAGCAGTCAGGATAGGGTTTGACCTGAGTTCAAAAATATCGGATGATGAAGGAGTGACCGTGGAATTCGAGAAAGTTATGGACCCTCTTTTTTCGCACGGAGCCAAGAAAAGATACGCAGGTAAAATTGTTTTTCCAGAATCCCAGAAAGGTGAGGTTCTCATAAGGGGATATGAAGTGAGGAGAACCGATTCATTTGATCTGCAGAGCCAGGCTCTTTCAAAGGTATTCGACTTCGTCTTGAATCGTGACGTTGAGGGAGCTGTGGAATTCAGGAACAGCACTGTTGATAAGGTGAGGCGTGGAGACCCGTCCATAAACATTGAGTCTCTGGTTATATCCAGGACGGTCAAGCAGTTCGGAGAATACAAGGAGGAAAAATCTCTCGCAAATGTCAGGATAGCCAGGAAGCTTATGGAAAGGGGCGAAACTTTCATTCCAGGCATGAAGGTATCATGGATTGTCACAAACAGCAAGAAATCCCCACAGGAGGTTGAACCATACATTGACGGAAGTGTGTTTGAGTTTAAGCCTGACTGGGAATATTATGCAAGAAGGGTTGAGGAGACCCTGGACAGGGTACTTGAGGGAATTGGCGAGGAGTACGGGGTAGGAAAAAACAGCCAGGCAAACCTGATGGAATTCACCGGTGAAAAGAAGAAGGAGACAGACGCAGCAAAAAAGAAAGATTCCGGCGGATCTTCCAAGCCTCAGTCGAATCTGTTCCAGTTCTGATCTATCTGTACTCGTTCCTGTTTACAACGTTCTCTGGATGTCCATCCAGATATCTCTTTATGTTCTCGCATGCCCTGAGCACCGCGTAATCCTCAAGTTCTTTCGATATCCCTCCAACATGCGGTGTAAGGAATGCATTTTCGGGTAGGGGGAAAACAACCTTCGGCTCGTTCCACCAAACATCTGAAAGGTAATACTTGTCCGGATTAGCAGACAAGAAACTCTTCATGTCGTTCTCGGAAACCACATTTGCCCTCGCTACGTTTATGATGGCATATCCATGAAACTGATCAAGCAGTTTCCTGTTCACAATATTCACTGTTTTAGCGGTTAACGGCAGTGCTATCAGGACAACATCAGAAGAGGAGAAAATCGCATCAGCGCTGTTGACAAATTCATCCACATTCTGGTCATGTGAAGGGCTCCTTGTGTATGCAAGCACCCGCATTCCAAATGCTTTGGCGATCCTTGCAGAGCTTCTTCCTATTCCGCCATGTCCCAGTATTCCAAGGGTCTTTCCGGAAAGGCTGATGACAGAATCTTTCCTGTATATCCCGGCCCTGGTCTCGGATTCGAATTTGCAAATTTTTTTGGCGTGAGCAAGAAGCATGGCAAAGGCATGTTCCGCAACGGGATCAGAGAATGCGCCGGCATTGCTGCATATTGTGACCTCTTCTGGAATCTCGGAAAACTTTACATGATCAACACCTGCAGATATGGTCTGGATCATCGTCAGGCTTGGATTAGGAAAAAAATTCCTGAATGCAAGCTGTATCTCTGCATCTTTAGGGTCATTCAGGACGACCTCCAGTCCGGTTATGGCTGAACACTGTCTGGCAATATCTTCAGATACTTTGTGCAGTATGGCTAGTTTCACAAGCAAAAATCGGTTTATAGGTTTAAAGTTTTACAATCGCTCCAGTGAATGTCTATAAGGCCGGGTTTTCTCATGACAGTATTCTTCGACATAAGTCACTCAAAACTTTTAAGGGAATTCACATTGCTTTCCTGTGAGAGATGTTGTAGTAGCGGGGGCAGGACCATCGGGATCTTATCTTAGCTATGCACTCTCGAAGAAAGGATACGACGTACTGAATCTGGAAGATCATCCGGAGGTTGGAAGGCCGGTTGAGTGCACAGGTGTTGTCACTGAAAGGGTTTTCCGGTTTGTCAGGAGCAAATCAATAGCAAATCGGGTCAGTGGAGCATATGTGTATTTCCCCGATTCCGAACCTATGCACATCCGGAAGAATGAGGAAACCATTGTCATATACCGGGATTCATTTGACAAGGATGTATCCGCCATGGCGGTTGGAGCAGGAACTGACTTGCGGGTCAATTCCAGACTCATAGGGGTGAAAATCCACGAAGACTGCGCAGAAGTGACATACCGGGAAAACGGGCAAATCAGGACTGAAAAATCAAGGATTGTCATCGGTGCGGACGGTGCAAATAGTGTTGTGCGCAAGGATCTCTACGAGGAGAGGCCGAAAAGAATAGTTTCCACATATCAGGTTGATTCTGCCGTAAGGATGGAAGATCAGGATAGCGTTTCCGTATATCTCGGATCTGAAAATTCGAAGGGTTTCTTCGCATGGGCTGTGCCCACAGGCAACATAACAAGAATTGGACTGGGAACACTTGGATCAGGGGCCAGGGAGTATTATCGCGCGCTGGAAAAGCATTTTCCAGTTGACAGGGTCGTAGGAATAACAGGCGGCCCAATACCTATTTCCTATCTGAAAAGGACTTACGGAAACAGGTCCCTGTTGATCGGTGACGCAGCAGGCATAGTGAAACCACTGACAGGTGGAGGAATTTACACCGGAATAGTTTCTGCCAGACATGCCTTCCGGGCTGTAGACGAAGCCCTTGAAAACGACAGTTTCACGCAGGAGTTCCTCTCACGATACCAGAAATACTGGAAGGAGGATATAGGCCGCGAACTGTTTATTGACGGCCTCATACAGAAATTTTTCTCGAAGCTTAGCGACAGATCGCTGAAAGCAGTTTACAAAGTTCTTTCTTCTCCGGACATTATTGGCAGGATAAACAGCATCGGAGACATCGACTACCCGTCAAAGCTTGTTTTTTCTGTTTTGCTGAAGCATCCCTCGATACTGTTGAATGCTCTGGTTTGAACAAGCTGTCAGGATTCCCGGAATCAGGAGGAATTCTTTAAACGTTGCTGGAGTATACCTTCTGCCGGATGGACAGAAAGATTCTATATATGGGGCTTCTGCTTGTTGTGACATTTTTCTGGGGTGTCACGTTTCCGATAAATAAAATAGCGCTTCAGTACATAAGTCCTGCTCCCTTTCTCGCACTTCGCTTCTTTTTTGCATCTCTCATAATGGCTATATTCCTCAGGAAAGGCAGGGGATTTCGGTCTCCAGATAACATCAAACACGGGTTAATCGCGGGGATTCTCCTGTTTGCTGGTTATTTTACACAGACTGTTGGCTTGCAGTATACAAGTGCGGCAGCTTCAGGCATAATCACGGGCGCTAATGTGGTATTCTTGCCCATAATATCGATAATGTACCTGAAGTCCAGAGTATCGACGGCCGATACCATAGCTTCAATAATGGCGCTCAGCGGCCTGATAGTAATGTCCCTGGGAGCCCTGGGCAGTATCGGCACCTTAATTGGAGATGCGCTGACACTATTCTGCGCAATAGCCTACGCAGTACAGATTGCTTACGTATCGAAGCATTCCAAGAATCTTGATTCCTATGCATTTACTTTTTACCAGATTGCTGCTGTCACGATCCTTTCTGCAGTAACGATACCGGTAATGCCAGGTACAATGATGACGCTGAATAACTACGTGATCTTCGCCATAATATTCAGTGCAGTGTTTGCAAGCGTATTTGCTTTCTACATAAGCACAGTTGGCCTCATTTATGTTGAGCCGACGACAGTCGGGATCATTTTTGTTGCTGAACCAGTCTTCGCTGCGATATCCGCAGTAATAATAGGCCATGAGGTACTGAGTGTATCTGTAATTATCGGAGGAGTGATAATGGTTATGGCCATGTTCCTGACTTCAATTGATAAGTATATTCAGGCGAGATCCGTCAGGACAACCTGAACGCAAAACTACACCTTTTCGTCCGTTTCGGCAAGTTTCTCCGTTCCCTGTTGAGCTCCACGATGGACTTTCACGGCCACTCCCGACTTAAAGAAGTGTATTTCGGAACCGGAGGTTACGCTCTTGCCCACTGCCACAAGTGTATCATTCTCATCAACCACGAGAACCTCATTCCCGGCAAGGATATCCGGATCATTCCTGACCACGAATTTGAAGAAAACGTTGAATCCCCTTGCATTGAATTCAGCAGTGTCATTTGTGACCACAATCCTGTGTTTCGGCATTGTAGTGGATTTGTGGAGCATTCCTGCACCGTCAATACTCAGGGTGAAAAATCCGTCATGTGCTCTCTGGGTGGCTATGAGCTTTTCTTCATAGAATATTCCCCTGATCCTGCCTGTGCTCCTTGATCTCGTTACCGTGCATCCTTCTGGGAAGAGAACCTTTCCTGTACCTATCCCGAACTGGAAATCTGCAATCTTCCTGACCTTTTCGAGGTCATATGACCTGACTGGATACTCAGATTCAGGAACAGCAGTATTGATATCTTTCCTGGTGAAGGATTTTGCCTGATCCTGAAGATCTGGTCCTTCACCTATGCCATCTAAGTGATTTGTGAGTTTACCGCTGCTGATTATTTGCTCGACAGGATATGTATCTTCAAGTTCTATTGGGACCAATTGATTCTGCCATTTAAGCAGGAAATTCCTTCCGGAATGTTCATACAGATTCACCAGTTTTTCGGAATGAGGCCTTCCCGGATGCCAGTGTTCTTCCGAAAGCACAGTACTGTTTCCGGTATCATTGCCGGTGACTGCTTCGGTGTGTCTTTTCAGGCGCAGCAGAAACGGGTTGCGATCAGTGTAACGATCAAAATAGAAGAAACTGCTTTTCTTTGAAAGGTCCTCATACTTTTCCAGCGTCTCGGAATATTCCAGAATTTTGAGGTATGCCCTGAAAAGATACGGGTGTGTTCTGGCTTTTGCCTCAACGTACTGCCAGAGATTCTGCTGGAAAATTCTCTCCCTAATCTCGTTTAGCTCTGTGAAAATGGCAGACAGATTATGCAATGCCAGCAGCCTGCTTCGCTCTTCCTGCGGTGCCTCCTTCAGTTCGTTTACATTTATTTTCCCATAAAGTGCGCTCCAGCTGGGAAGCGAAGAAATCTTCGAAAGCTCCCTGGATCCGTCAAGGAAAAGCATCCTGTTGTTTCTGGCATATTTCACGTATGAAGCGGAATCGAATACATCAACTCCAAGCAGAACTGCCATTCCGAGAAACATCGGATGACCTCCACCGAAGAGATGTATGGGTTTGGAAAAATCCGCATGAATCTTTGAGTTTATTATAACGTCCACAAGAATGTCATACCTGTAGTTTTCCAGCAGTGGGACAACTCCGCCAATCGGAAGATAGCCTGCCTGTGATGAGCTCATGAGTTCCGCGGATAGTTTCCTGAGGTCTCCGTATGTTGATCCCTGTATGGGTCCTGCGAGAATGGTATCATCGATTTTCGGTAGCTCCTGCATTCTTGCATGGGTTTCCAGCACTGCCGTTTTTGCCTTCTCATAAGAAAAATCAGGTTCGGAGAAGATATCGAGTATTGTTGAGATGTCACTTCCTATTTTCCTCTGGAAATTAATTATCTCGGAATTGGAAAATTCAATATCAGAGTACACATGACTCTGGAATGTCCCGGAGTCCGTCATTATGGGACCATTATACCCGATCAGTGAATGAACTCCGTTCTTCTCGGCTTTCTCCCTCAGCTTTTCTGTTCGTCTTATTATGTAGCTGTTTGTGATGAATCCCTGAGATCCAAGGGCAACCATTTCACCAATGCTGAGGGTTGGTATATTCGGGTTAATTACTGGTAGAATTGTCGGTGTCTCGATGGAACCGTGAGGAGTTTCGAATTTCCCGATTCTTGCAAGGCCGTCCCTATATATAATTTCCAAGTCAATCAGTGCCTTTCAGTTAAGGTCATTCAGAATAATAGTAGTTTCCGCTCTCTCTCTGGGTCTTGTCAAGTCTGCTGTCGGATTTGTTTATTCTCGGCCTTTTTGTAAGGGCATCCCTTCTGAACGTCACTCCGGCTCCCTTAAGGAAGAGATTCATCCCGTCCTTCATTGAAAGAGGTCCGTAGGATATTCCCGATACACCCGGTTCGCCGTCGAACACTATGAGGGCATCCGAGATCAGATCTATGAAATACACATCATGATCTATTACAAATGCGCTTTTCCTGTTGTTCTCCATAACTCTTTTTATGATTCTTGCTGTGGACATCCTGTATGCACTGTCAAGGTGTGCAGAAGGTTCGTCAAGTATGAAAAGGTCAGCATCCTGCGAAAGAGTCATGGCTACAGACACTCTCTGAAGTTCACCCCCGGATAGATCCTGGACATTAAGATCGTAAAGTTCCTCAATTTCCAGGGGATGGATAATTTCATTCTTTACCATGGTGTTCTGCATATTCTCCCCCAACGCCTGCATTAGCAGTGTTGATACCGTGCCATCGTAGTCAGTAGATATGTACTGCGGCTTGTACGAAATCTTCAATGTTCTGGAAAGAGTTCCTGAATCTGGCGAAACAACCCCGGCCAGTATCTTTGCAAATGTGGATTTACCCAGCGCGTTCCTTCCCAGAACTCCAATAACTTCGCCGCTTCTAATGAGTCCCTGATTTAACTTTAGATTGAAATCTCCGAGTGAGATAGCCATTTCAGACCATGAGGCAACCTCTATTCCCGTGGAGGTTCTCCTGTCAGATTTCTGCTGGAAATCTATTGAGTAGGATCTAATTCTCACATTTTCCTCCCTCAAGTATCCTTCCAGGAAGGAATTGATTGCTTTATTGCTGGTTCTCTGTTCACTTATGATTCCATAAGTTCCGGTTTGGCCATAGACGATATGAACGCTGTCAGCCATCCAGTCCATGAGTGCCAGATCATGCTCAACAACCATGACAGTCTTTCTTTTTGCAAGATTCTGTATTATCTTCGAAATTCTTATTCTTTCAGAGACATCCAGATAAGACGACATCTCGTCAAAGAGATATACATCAGCATCTCTGAGAAGGGTGGCCGCAACGGCAAACCTTTGCAGTTCTCCTCCGGAACAGCTTTTAACTTCCTTACTGAGAGAGTTCTCCAGCCCCATTTCGGCTGATATTTCGTCAAGCATTCCCTGTGGATCACGCTTCTTTAGTGCTTCACCAATAGTCCCTTCAACAACCCTAGGTATCATGTCAATGTTCTGATCCTTCAGTACAGTTTTCTTCGTTCCGTCATATAGCCCTCTGAAGTAATCTCCCATTATGGAATTCGCAAAGCGTTTCACAACAGCTTCCTTTTCGGCAGGGTTGTCGTAATTCCCAAAATTCGGAGTAAGCAGCCCGGCCATGATCTTCATGGTGGTAGTCTTTCCCATGCCGTTCTGTCCAAGCACGGCAGTAACCTTCCCCTGGTTCAGGACTGGGAGGGAATAGAGTCTGAATGAGTTCAGGGAGTATTGGTGCGTTAAATCATGATCAAGTTCGTCAGGGACTGTAACAATCTTTATGGCACCAAACGGGCATCTGTGGACACATATTCCGCAACCGATGCAAAGCGGTTCGTTTATTACAGGTCGTGAAGCCTCGTCAGGAAACTCAATGGTGGGAGTACCGCTTCTTACTGGTGGGCAAAAATACTGGCACTCATGGTTACATTTCTTTGGATGGCATTTTTCACGGTCGAGAATCGCAATATGCAAGGCAACACCTAATTCATCTTCCAGTATTCGTCCGGAATATCCTCATAAATCTGGAAAGCCTCGTTCTTCTCAACTCGCGTCTCTACTGTTTTAATCTTTGACAGGTCTATTATTCTACTTACGTTGAGAATCCAGTAATGAATCCTCCATTCTCTGCCATCATAAAGGGTTGTTTCCTCACGCTCTGTCTGAAGAACTCCAATATCCTCCATTGTGTAGAATGCATCCCTGTCTTCAGGCTCAAGCATGTTGTCTATAACCCGATCGTTGTAGCCAAAGAAGTTTATAAGGTGCTCTGCAGCTTCGAATGCTTCTTCCTGACTCATGCTTCGATTCTGAAGACTCAGCCCCTTACTTATGGCCATAGAGAGCTCCCCGATATTAGTGTAATTCCTGCGAACACCGGCATCCCTTTCGGGGCGCATTTCGTTTTCGTTCATTCTTTCATCGAATCCTTTGACTTGAACAGAGAAGGATAAGGCAAAATTTCCTAATAAGTTTAACTGGAGTGCAAAAATTTACCAAAACGCCAACAAATTATATTGTTTTTGAGAGAAATGACGGTGAACTTATTTCTTAATCCGTTCATAAGATCATACTTATATTGATAAGGAATAAAATATAGGCAAGTTTTTTTATTTCTCTTCAATATTTTCAATCAAGAAAAAATGAAAAATATTGCCTTTCCGGCGAGAATAAGATTTGCGGACAGCACGATAGATAGTGACAAAGATTCCACATTTGAACTATTTACAGTCAAAACTTTGCAATCGGGTTTTCTGAAAACACTGGGACACTTGACACTTCATGGAGTCGAATTCAATCATTATCTTGTCAAACATGAAGAAATAATCGCTGGAGACATACTGGAAGAGGCTGAAATTGGTGCCATGCAGGCACAAGCACTGAAAAATCCCGTGTCGTTCGGGGAAAAACCGGGATTCAGGATGCCAAAAATAATGGCCATAGTGAACGCCACACCCGATTCATTCTACCAGGGTTCGAGATTCAATGAGAACCTGAAATTCATTGACAAAATAATAGATTCCTCTCCCGACATTATCGATGTGGGTGGTGAGAGCACAAGGCCTGGAAGCATTGAAATAGGATGGAAGGAAGAAGCAGGTAGGCTGGAACCAC
This sequence comes from Thermoplasmatota archaeon, assembly GCA_023488885.1. GTDB lineage: Archaea > Thermoplasmatota > Thermoplasmata > Thermoplasmatales > Thermoplasmataceae > JAJZOM01. Next base: position 10,458 of record JAMDDH010000026.1, read on the forward strand.
TGGTTGAATATCTAGGGAACAGTACTCATATCCCTATTTCGCTAGATACGCGCAATCCGGAAACGGCCGAGAAGTTCGTTGACAATATCGATTACGTAAATGATGTAACCGGGTTCCGTGACGACAGGATGCTGTCGGTTGTCAGCCAGAATGATCTGAACTGTATCACAATGCATATGAAGGGAACCCCCCAGAACATGCAACAGAACATAGACTACACAGATCTCATTGCAGAGGTCATATCACACCTGTATGGCAGTATTCAGAGGCTGGAAGCAGCCGGAGTGAAACAGGACAGGATAATTGTTGATCCCGGGATAGGGTTTTCAAAAGGAATGAAAGAGAACCTTGAAATTCTAAGGGATATCCGTAGTTTCAAGTTCGGCTACAGTCTTCTCGTTGGAACATCCAGAAAAAGTTTTTTAGGTAATATAACCGGGAAGGAAGCAGATTCGAGACTACCGGCTACAATTGCGACATCCCTCTATCTTGCACAGATGGGTGTGGATATATTGCGTGTTCACGATCCCGTTGAGAACTCAGACGCACTGAAAGTACTGGATAGAATCATCAACTTCAAAGACTGAATCAGTCATGATCTGGCAGGCACTCTTTGCATATGCCCCTAAGAATAAGGGTCGCCTCTTGAACACTGTTACCTGATCCCTCAATATTACCGAGGATTCCTTTCTCGTCTATGTCAATGTCGTATATTTTTCCACAATTGCTGCAAACAAAGTTTCCGTGAAAGTCCGTGTTTGTCTCAAACCATGTAGATCCGCCGGTTTCAAACGTTTTCACCGTCCCGGAAGACTGCAGGGCCTTCAGTATGTTATACACTGTTGCAAGGGTAATTGTAGGCTCTTCTGATTTTATGGAATTAAATATCTCCTCAGCGGTGAAATGGCCGGGACTGTGCGACCTGACATAGTCTATGACTGTAAGCCTCTGCGGGGTAATCTTGAAATTGGACTTTTTCAGTGAATCGATGTAGTAATCTCTCTCCATCGCAGGTCTATTTATAATTGGTAATTAAAATTTGTTTATAGTTACTATAAACTTAAAAATACAAAAGAATTTTTAACGAACTCAAATACGTAATCCGTGAAGGTTATAGGCATTTCCGCACCTGTTACGGGTTCTGGAAAGACAAGCGTCACGCTTGCAGTACTCAGCCACCTGAAAAATGCAATTGCCTTCAAGATCGGCCCGGATTATATCGACGGTGGCCTTTCATCAGTGATTTCAGGCACCAGGACCATGAATATTGACAGATGGATACAGGGACGGAATTATATGAATCAATTTGCAGAGGCTTCCCGTAAATTTGATTATGGTATTGTGGAGGGTGTTATGGGACTCCACGATTCCGGGTCGCAGAATAATCTCAGCACCCATTATTATTTCAGGAAATTTGGGATTCCATATATTCTCGTCGTGGATGTTAGGAAAATGGCCGAATCCGCATATTACATGGCCAGAGGGTCTCTTGGAAGCGGAGCGATAGGCGTCATCATAAATAACTACGTATCAGAAAAGCACTTTGAGATGGTTGCCAGGGAATTCAGGAAAAGAGGGGTGAAGATTATCGGGGCCATCCCTTACATGGAAGAACTGAAGATCCCGGAGAGGCACCTTGGACTGCACACATCCCTGGAAGTTGGTAACCTGCATGAAATAGCGCAGAAAATATCTAAATACATTGATTTTTCGTTTCTGGAAAATCTGGCTGATGTCAGGTATCCATTACCGAAGAAACATAAAGTCGGTGTAACGAACAAAGAGATCTGGATTGCGTACGACAGAGCATTCAATTTTTACTATGCCGACTCGCTTTCGCTGCTGGAAAGCATTGGACGTGTCAGGTATTTTTCCCCCCTCGAGGACGAAGTCCCGGAAAACCCTGACTTCATCTACCTTGGCGGCGGCTATCCTGAACTTTACGCTGATCAGCTTTCGCGAAGCTACAGGCTCATGTCATTTCTCAGAAATTACAGTGAATCCGGAAAGCCCATGCTCGCTGAATGTGGCGGTCTGATGTATCTGGAAGGCACGATCGAATCTGATCGCGGAGAGCTCAAAATGACGGGAGTATTTAATGGAACAGTCAAGAAAAACAGGAAACTGACACTTGCTTATACCAAACTCCTTGCAAAAGAAGACACACTTCTGTTCCGGAAGGGTGAAATCGCCTACGGACACGAATTCCACTACAGCGATGTGGAAGATAGCGATCCGAAGATACTGAAGAACCTGATTGGCAGAGGAATAGACGGAAATGACGGACTTCAGTCCAGGAATACTGTTGGTTCATATTCCCATTTCTCTCTTGAGAGATATAAAAAGCGCCTTGTACGTTCCATACTCAGCAGTTAAGGGTCAATCTTATTGTCAAATGAGATAATAACCGCAACTCTGGACTTCGCATCGGCGATAATGTCCGTGATCGGCATCCGGAGCCTGTATATGTGCTTGGTTCTGCCCTTGCCCATAAGATACTTCACTTCCATTCGTTGAATGTATCCTTCTCTTAAAAGAAATTTAAGTCCCTCGGAAGCACGGGAATTGCTTATTCCAAGCAAACTTGTTATCTCCGCAAGATCAACATCCATCTTTTGTTCCAACAGTGCCAGAATCTTCGCCCTGTTCCTGCTGAATCCAACTTTCCTAAGCATATCGTAGACACTGTTTGCCCTTTCTGGATTCACAGATAATAATATGGACATCGACATATTTAAAAGTATTGCTACTCCAGCCGGAGTTCTGCCGAGATTATATTATTAGTTGAATTTTTTTTCTTTATCGTTGATTTCATGGTGAATTTATACCTGAGTTAAATAACGTAGTGAATGACGTTTGAACGACTCAGGGGATTCAGGGATCTATACCCGGAAGATGCTGAACCAAAATCATGGGCTTTTTCCATTGCGCAGGAAATTGCGAGGTCATTCGGTTTCCGGATGATCGACATTCCAAGTCTGGAGTCACTGGATCTGTATCGGCTCAAATCAGGTGATGAACTTGTGGGTCAAACCTTCTCCTTCACTGACAAAGGAGGAAGGGAAGTGACCATGGTGCCCGAAGCCACACCATCAGTGGTGAGGATGCTGACATCAAGAAAGGATATTCCGAGACCGGTAAGGTGGTTCAGCATCCCGAAGATCTGGAGATACGAGGAACCACAGTCCGGAAGACTCAGGGAACACATGCAGTTCAACGCGGACATTTTCGGTGTAGATACTCCTGAGGCTGACGCAGAGCTTATAGGCCTGGCAGCAACAATACTTGACGGCCTCAATCTGCAGGGAAATTACGATATCCGGATTAATGACAGGAAACTTATGGAAAACTTGCTGCACAAAATGAACATAAATAACATTTCGGAAATTTTCTCCATAATAGACCGATTCAGAAAAACCAGCCATGAGGATTTCAGTTCGATGCTCAAGCAAAGTGGAGTCCCGGATAAGACAGTTTCAGACATCGTATCGATTCTGGAACATCAGATTAATCGCGGTGATCTGAAAAATTACCTTTCCTCGTACATCGACATTGACCAGAACCTGGGGCAGACAATTGACCGGATGGAAACCACACTAAGCATAATTTCACAATACACAAACTCCAGAATTTATGTGGACTTTTCAACTGTTAGAGGTTTGTCGTATTATACTGGCATAGTCTTCGAGGTCTTTGATTCAAAGGGTGAACTTCGGTCCATTCTCGGAGGAGGCAGATACGACAACCTGGCAAAATTGATCTCAGGTCAGGATATCCCTGCAGTGGGCTTCGGCATGGGAGACGTGGTTCTCGAGCTGCTTCTAAAGAGGGCAGGCCTATGGAAATCCTCCAGTGATAAACCCAGATACTATGTCTGCACTGCTTCGGATGATCTGAGGAAAGAAGCACTGGAAATAGTGATTGAACTCAGGAAAAATGGCTTCATAGCAACGATGGATGTCGCGCAGAGGAATCTGTCCGCACAGTTAAAGAGTGCAACAATTAACTCATCTGACTACGCGATTATAGTGGGGAAGAAAGAACTCGAAACTGATCAGGTCACCATCAGGAACATGTCAGATGGAACACAGCAACAGATCAACAAAATGAAAATCGTAAACGAGATCAAAAAAATGAAACGGCATGCAGACTAATTGCTTCCTGTTTCTCTGAAAAAATTTATAAAGGATTTCAAGCTTAAAGCTAAAGGTGAAGTATTGTCAATAGCATTTGTCCTCGTGAGCACAGTTCCCGGCAAAGAGCACGAAGTTTTCAATAAAATCTCTAAGATTAACTACGTAGTTGAACTCCACCCGCTCTTTGGTGAGTATGATCTCATAGTAAAGATAGATGCGAAAGATTATACTGAACTCGGCAAGATTGTAATAAACCAGATTAGGACAATCGACGGCGTAATTGACACGAAAACCCTTACAGGAATTAAATTTTGAGGCGTATTGATCTATGATAGCAGCGTATTATCCTTGGGATTGGACAGTATTTTTATTTGTGGTGTTGGCACTTTTGGCATTATCTCTATTTGTTCTGGGGATACTCACCGCCTACTTCGGCAGTGGCAAGAGCAGGACAGTAGGAGTAATTCTCCTTGTACTGGGACTGGCGGTCGGAATCGCGGTTGTTTATGTGACACATTTTACGATGCCAAGTGTGCATTTACTGTACAACGTGATTCTCGGGACTTTGTTCTACGTTCTTGCGGCAGTCATCGGCGCCGTTATCGGCTTGCTGATATTCCTAGGCGCAATAATGAAAACCTGAGTTTGCCTTAAAAGTTTCAAATTACCAACCTTTTTTCTATTGTACAAATTCTCTTTTAAATATTATTACGTAATTGTGTAGCATTCTCCCGACTAAAATAATCACATTGATGGTGCATCCGGGGAGAATGGTGGTGCTTAGGCATGCTAAATTTCGGGGTGATTCCATGGAGTTACAGTTCAAATCCTGACAGATTCCAGCAATCTTTAAATTATACCGATAAAGAATGGGACTCCATACTATCCGGCATCAAGGTACGGTCTCACCTCGTATTAACCACATGCAACAGATCGGAACTCTATTTCACATATCAGGACGATTCTGAGACCGAAGCGGCCATTTTTAGAAATTTTCCGGAAGCGCTTTTGTCCGGCGATGCGATCGAGCACCTTTTCAGGGTATCATCAGGCCTTGAATCGATGTCAGTAGGTGAGAACGAGATTCTTGCACAACTTAAGGATGCATACACAAAAGCCCGCGAAAAAGCGCATACAGATAAAATGCTTTCACTCATAATGAGGAAAACCATAAGCGTCGGGAAAGAGGTAAGAGAAAAAACCAATATTTCCAGAGGAAAAACATCTATACCTGTTATCGCCGTGGATCTGGCAAGAAGCCATGCTGTCATCGAAGGTTCTGCAATAGCCGTAGTTGGAACTGGCCGCATGGCTGAAACCTTCCTAAGGTACATTATCAAAATGAAACCTTCCTACATAACAATCATAGGGAGAAATTCAGAAAGGGGAGAGTATCTTGCTGAACAGTACGGGTGCAAATATTCAGGCATGAATGCACTCCAACAGACCTTGAATGATGTAAGAATAGCCTTTGTAGCAACATCTTCCAGAAATCACATAATCACCCAAGCAACGCTTCCAGATTTTGCCGGGCATCTCCTTATCGTAGACATATCGAATCCCGAAAATGTTGATCCTGGAATCACCAGAATTGACGGAATAGAATTCATTGGCATGAAGGAGATTCAGGGAGCCTCCACCAATGGTCTGCAATTGAAGCGTGAAGAGATACCGAAGGTTGAAAAATTACTCAAAATGGAGCTGGAAAACTTCGATGCGAGGCTGAGAGAATTCCATGCAGAAGAGTTTCTAGCAGAATCATATCAGTTCATTGAATCAATAGTACTTAATGAAACAGGGAGATTCGTGAAAGAAATAGACAACGGCAAGGAGCCTGTTGCCGCAGGGCATCATATGGCCCAATCTATAGCCAACAAGCTGCTGTTCCAGTACACTGTAGCAATGAAAGAGGCTGCCGGGAAAGGAGATATGGATCTCATCTCAAAACTGAGGAAAATTTTTGCTGAAGACTAAATTATTTTGTATCTGCGATCGCACTCACTGATTTTCTGACGGCCTCCAGGGTATCAGTATACTCTTCTTTTCCGTGGGCGAAACTGACGAAACATGCCTCGAACTGAGATTTAGGAACAAATATGCCGTTTTTTAGCATTTCCAGGAAGAACCTGAAGAAAAGTCCGGAATCAGACCCAGCCGCTGTGGCATAATTGACTACAGGTTCATGGTTGAAGAATATCGTGAACATTGTACCTGCCTGATTCACTGTCACATTGATTCCCTCATCATCCATGATTTTGGCTATTTCCTTACTCAGGCGCTCTGCGTAATCTGTCGGTTTCTTATAATCCATTTTTTTCAATCGTGTGAGTGTGGCGATGCCGGAGATCATTGCAAGCGGGTTTCCAGAGAACGTTCCCTGCTGGTAAAGCTTTCCGCGGGGAGCAACATTTTTCATGATTTCTTCCCTGCCTCCGAATAGGCCAATGGGTAAGCCACCTCCTATGATCTTGCCCATTGTGGTCAGGTCAGGTTTGATTCCCACCATGTCCTGATATCCTTTATATCCGAATCTGAAGGCTGTGATAACTTCGTCGAATATCAGGAGAGATCCAGATTCTGAAGTAAGTTTCCTGGAAACTCTCAGAAATTCCGGATCAGGTTTGACAACTCCGATGTTTCCCATGACCGGCTCAAGGATCAGTGCTGCTATTTTCTTGCCATATCTGTGAAAAGTGTCGCTGAGAGCTTCTACACCGTTGAATGGCACTTCGATGGTAATATTCTGATCAGTGTTCCTGGCACGGTTGTATGGAATAGAGTCGAGGGCATAATCGTGGGACCCATGAAAACCCCCCTCAATTTTTACAATCAAGTTCCTTCCAGTGAAATGCCTGGCAAGCCGGATAGCATGCATAGTGGCCTCAGTTCCTGAATTAGTAAATCTCATCATTTCAACCGAAGGCACAGCTTCACGGATGATCTTCGCAAGCCTCACTTCTGACTCCCCTGGAGCTCCAAATGAAAATCCTTTATCGGCCTGTTCCTGTACGGCTTTGACAACATCATGGTCACCATGACCCAGGATCATTGGCCCGAAGCCAAGGCAGTAATCTATGTACCTGCCGTTATCAACATCAAAGATTCTGGACCCTTTTCCCTCTTTAATAAATCTCGGAAAAGGATCATAGTATCTGACCGGTGAATTTACTCCGCCCGGGAATAGTTTTGAAGCTTCTTCAAACAGTTTTTCGGAAAGCATTAACAGATAATTGCGATTAATCTAATAATCCCGACACAATTAACCATAGTCATCAATGGTTAACGCGGAAAGCTTTGTCAGGGAAGCCAAGGAGGAGATACAGAACAGTCTCAAAGGCAGGGGGATCCTTGCCTGTTCCGGTGGTCAGGACAGCACGCTGCTTGCAGTCCTGTCAGGCATGTCTGCCGGGGACAGAATACTCACTGTATTCGTAGACACCGGGCTCCTGAGGAAAGGTGAAACACGGAGAGTTGAGGAAATTTTCAGGAAATATTCCATAAATTACCGCATTATAGATGCGTCTGAAAGATTTCTTAATGCTCTGGCTGGGATTACCGACCCTGAACAGAAAAGAAAAACAATCGGCAGGACCTTTATTGAAGTATTTGAAGAGGTTGCAAAAGACTATGGTGCAGACACCCTTCTGCAGGGTACCATTGCCCCTGACTGGATTGAAAGCGGAGGTTCAGTGAGAGACGTTATCAAAAGCCATCACAATGTAGGCGGTCTTCCAGAGAAAATGAACCTCAAGATTCTGGAGCCTTTGAGGGATCTATACAAAGATGAAATAAGGGTTATATCGGAATTCCTGGGACTTCCAAACGACATACAGCCCTTCCCCGGGCCAGGACTGGCCGTAAGGATTATTGGGGAAATAACGAAGGAGAAAATCAATCTTCTAAGGGAAGTAACCGATATTGTGGAAAGGAATGTAAAAACAGAATACCCGGAAAGGCAAAACGGTCCCTGGCAGTTTTTTGCAGTTCTTCTTCCAGTTAAATCTACTGGAATTCATGGCGACATGAGGTCGTATGGCCTAACTGTGGCTGTGAGGATGATAGATACCACGGACGGGATGAGCGGAACGTTTACGAAACCTTCCTGGGAGTTTCTGGAAAATCTCTCAACGGAGATCACGAACGAGATCAGGGATGTCAATAGGGTTGTATACGACATAACCAACAAGCCTCCCGCAACTATTGAATGGGAATAATGAACGGGAGTTAGGTAATTTAAATATACGGTCTAGCCATGGGGATAAGAACCATCAAAGGGATATCATGACAGAAGAGGAACTTTTGCTTTCAGAGGAAGAATACCAGAAATCCGGTGTGCATATCGGCACACAGGTAAAATCAAGAGACATGCAGGAGTACATATTCAGGATCAGAAATGACGGCCTGTACATCCTGGACATCAAAAAGACAAACCGGATGCTGATTATAGCAGGAAAAATGCTTTCCAGATTCAAACCGTCGGAAATACTCGTTGTTGCACAGAGACAGTACGCCTTCAAACCGGTTACGAAATTCTCTGAAGTAGTTGGCGCTACCTCCATAGTTGGAAGATTCATTCCTGGGACCCTGACCAACCCGCAACTGGAAAGTTACAGGGAAGCAAAGGTCATAGTTGTAACTGATCCTCTTGCAGACACCCAGGTAATGAAGGAGGCCAAAATGGTCGGCGTTCCGATCATAGCGCTCTGTGATGCAAATAATAAGACTGACTATGTTGACATAGTCATTCCTACAAACAACAAGGGAAGAAGATCTCTGGCTGTAATATACTGGCTACTCGCAAGGGAAGCACTGAAGAACAGGGGAACCATACATTCAACCTCGGAATTCAAGTATACTATAGACGACTTCGAATCACAGATCTAAAAGTCTGCATTGAAAGGGTCTCTGACTCTTTTTAATTTTATATATTCGAGCTTGTCACCAGTTTTCCCGGCGAATATCATTTCTTTCCTTACGCCTTGGGCCACTCTGATGCCACGGCTGATTTTATACCACTCCTCAGGTCCGTCCAGGACGTGGACGAGAAAATCGGCATGTTCCTCTATTGTCCTGGAATATATCCTGAAGTTGGAACCATACTTGAATCCGGTTTTAACAATAAATTTTCTTGAAATGAGATCATCATACACTTCCTGGACAATATTCTGATCCGTTTTTTTATCCGGACCGCTTTCTGAGAGAATTGCCGCCTCGTACTGGTTCAGGAATTTCACTCCGCCAATATAGTTCCCGAACCATTCCGGAACCTCCGAAGTATCAACAATCGATGTACTGAAAAGATTTCTTACTGCCTTTCCTCTGGTAATCATGAAGTCATTTTCACCGGTCTCATTCCATGGTTCCGATATGAATACAGTAACGTCATTGTCGTCGTCAAGAGCGGCATATATGCAACTTCCGTTGTTGAACATAACGGAAAAATCCATTTTATGGTCTTCCCTTATGACCCTGACAGGACCTCTGAAATCCTCTCTCGGCGTTCTTCTGTAATAGAGAGATGGACCTTCCAATTTGACATAGAGTCCGTGAGATTTCAGGATTTCATATACTATGAACTCATCAAGAAAGCTCTCATCACTGCCAAGTCTTTCGAGGAGAACTCCTGCATTGTTCAGCGAGGTATTTTCCGGTATAATTTTCCCTTTTGTATAGAGGAGCATACACTCAAAAGGGTTCAGGTAAAGAACTCCGGCACCAATCCTTCCAAGCTTGTATTTGTTAATTATGAAAGATGGGCTCTTTTCATAAGCGATTGTGAAAACAATATCTGAACATATGGCTCTATGTACCGCTTTGTTTTTTTGCATAAAATCTCTCTAATATGACGTTAAGTACATGATCCATCAGTTTCGGGACTCCTTCTCCTCCCCTCGCAGATACCATGAAATAGTCAACCTTGAGCTTCCTGGTGCTCTTGTCAAAATCCTCTGTCCATAGTTCAGCCTCGTATCTGAGGTCGGTTTTTGTTCCTACCAGTACCACCGGGGGTTTTTTCTCAAAATTCTTGGCATACCTTATGGCATCCTCAGCGTAGAGGAGGCTGTCGCGTGCCATTATGTCAGCAACGACAATGATCAGGCTAGATCCAGGAAGAAGTCTCTCAGCTTCTGCGTCGTCACCTATTTCCTGGAGGAGCAGATCAGCTATTACCTTGCTTCCGCCACGTTCCATGGTTACCCTTTTTCTGGAAAGTAGTTTTGCGTGACCGTTGGTGCCATCTGTTCCATAGACTATTCTAGAAATCAGTGAACTCTTCCCGGAGCCTTTCATTCCGGCTACACTGATTTTCCATGTGACACGATCAACGACCATCGGCATTTGATTAGTAGCATTTTCTTATAGTTTTTGGCTCATCGACTTCGTTCGTAATTTGGTGCTTTGACGCTTTGATCACTTTTTCAACGAAATTCGAAAAAGGATTCCGGAGGAAAAAAATTTACACGATGTTTGTTGGATGCGGTGTTTGAGCCTATACCGGAGTGAATGCATGGGTAGAGATGAAAAGAATGCACAAATTGAAAAAACAACCCTGTTTTTCTGGATATTCCCTATTTTCCATAGGCCTGTAAGGAAGTTACCACGCAATTAAACAGTTTGAGAATCCGGAAAGCCTGAAAAATGTCTAAACTATGGAGACGATAAAACAGTCAGTACAACTTCGGTGGAAATTCATTAAAACTCATACTGTTGCTTAGTTTTATTAGGTTCGCAACAATGTAAAGATCGGTATCCATGGATTTTAGGTTTTCAGATTCATTAAGAAACATGAAACCGTCTGAAATACGCGAACTTTTGAAATATGCTTCAACCAAAGGTTTCATATCCTTTGGCGGAGGGATGCCCAATCCCGCTTCCTTTCCTATGGAAGACCTCAGGAAAATTATGGAAGATGTTCTTTCAGATTATGGCAGCCTGGCATTGCAGTATGGAAACACGGTAGGCCTGAATGATCTGCGGACGGAAATAAAACGGCTTGTAAAGGAAACGGAAAATATTTCTTCATCCGAGAGTGAGATAATCGTTACGTCCGGATCGCAGCAGGGGCTTTATGAACTTGCAAAGATTTTCGTCAATCCGGGAGACACTGTAATAACGGAAGAACCAACCTACATCGGGGCCATATCAGCCTTTGACGCCAATCTTGCCGAGATGCACTCCATACCAATAGACGACAATGGCATAAAAACAGACCTCGTTGAGGCTGAAGTTAAGAAACTTATTTCCCAGAACAAGAAACCCAAGTTCATCTACATCATCCCCACATTCCAGAATCCGACAGGAATAACGCTGAGCCTGGAAAGAAGGAAACATCTGGTCGAAATATCCTCCAGATACGAAATACCGCTTGTCGAGGACAATCCGTACGGTGAACTGAGGTATTCCGGCAAAAAAATTGCCTCACTGCGATCTCTGGACCCCTCAGGTCAGGTTATTTACATGGGGACATTTTCAAAAGTCATGTGTCCCGGACTGAGAATGGGATACACCATAGGTCCTGAAGATTTCATTGCGAAGGCGAACTTGCTGAAACAGGCACTTGATCTCTCGTCAAGCACATTTTCACAGTACGTTGCATGGCTCTATCTCAAGAGGGACATAATTAAAAAACAGATACCAAAGACCATAGAATTGTACAGAAAGAAAAGGGATACTATGTTGACTGCCCTGGAACAGCATTTCCCTGAAGGATCCACATGGTCAAAACCTGACGGCGGCATGTTCCTCTGGGCAAGCGTAGACAAGAAAATCAACACAACGGATATGCTGAAGGACGCAGTCAGGGAAGGAGTGGCTTATGTGAGTGGAAACGCCTTCTCCCCGGCAAGGGTGCAGGGAAACAGCATGCGACTCAACTTCACTTTCTCAGGAGAAAATGAAATTTTGACGGGAATAGAAAGGCTGGCCGGACTGATTGAGAAGAAACTGACAGTATCCCCGCCATCCTAAACTTTTTTCATTTCCCTGATATGTGGAATACAGATGATTACAGTTCTCGGCGGGACATTTGCAAAGTTGCATTCCGGGCACAAATTGATGATCAGGGCAGCTTTCGACACAGGAAATACTGTTATTCTGGGTCTTACCACAGACGACTATCTCAAAAATAACAAAACCTACTCGGAACTGACCTACTCCAAAAGAAAAAAGGCACTGGAAAACTACATGTCCCAACTTGGAGGCAAATTCGAGATACTTCCACTGGGCACAAAAACAGGGAATACCGAGACTGAACCCGAATACGAAGCCATAGTTGTTTCAAAAGAGACCAGATACAGGGCAGAGACAATAAACGCAAAGAGAACTCAGGCTGGATTGAAACCTCTCAGAATAATAGAGGTTCCAATAGTTCTTGCAGAAGACCTTTTTCCAATAAGTTCCACAAGAATCATTGAAGGTGAGATCAGGCCGGGTGGTTCCAGAATTTTGCCTGTAAGGGTTGGAATTTCAACTGAGAACGACCTGAAACGGAACTCACTTTCGCGGTTCCTTGGAGTCATAATGAAAAATTTCACTGTAGAGATCAATCCGGACTATAGCCTGGACTCGGATCAGCCGTTCGGTGAGGACACGCATGCATTTGCACTCAAGAGGGCAATGGAGGCTCTGAAGGACAGAGATTACGGTGTAGGTATAGAATCCGGCCTATGGAGGGAACCTGTTTCAGCCAGATACCTGGAAACACACGTATGTGTTGTCATAGATCGTTTTTCCAGGGTCACGAAGGGTACCAGCAGCGGCTTTGAGCTCCCGGAACAAATCGTTGAACTAATGAAACGGGGATACAATGAATCAAAGGCATTCGAGATAATGCATGGTATTGCGGATGTAGGGAAAATCGGTGGAGTGGTCAATGAAATATCTTCAGGGCTTGTCAAGCGCAAAGACCTGATTTATGAATCAGTCAGGAACGCCTTTATACCGAGAATCGGGGCACGATATTTCGGCCTGGATTCAAAACATTAATCCAGAGATTTCTGTCAAAACGGTTAAGTATCCGGCCATAATAGTTACTTCGTGAGGAAATGGTAGCCAAGGAAGAGATCATGGAACAGTTGAAACAGGTATCTGATCCGGAAATCGGAATGGATATTGTAAACCTTGGACTTGTTTACGATGTGGAGATCAACGGAGATAGGGTTTACATTCGCATGACAATGACCGCCCCTACATGTCCCGTAACTCCATGGATTCTCTCTGAGGCTCAGAGGGTGGTGGAGAATCTTGAAGGAGTTGAGGCGGCTGACGTTGAGCTGGTCTGGGATCCTCCATGGAACCCAACTATGATGACAGATGAGGCAAAGGAAGCCCTCAACATGGGATAGTTTAATCCAGTACTTCATAACAGTTCACGATCCCCGTCGCAAGCTCCGTTTAGCTGAGGAGTGGTTGACACAGTAACGGCTGAGATTTTCTACTTTCCATTACACAAATTTCAGGTTCATAGCCTAGAAAACACCATTATTGCATCCTTCATGCTAAGGCACATTTAAATATACTTCATATATAGAGTGAGCTAAGGGTTATCCATGAGCGAGAGAGAAAAGATCACCATAGAAAATATTGTAGCTTCAACCTCACTTGCAGAGCATCTTGACTTGAGTAGAATCGCACTTGCTCTAGACGGCTCAGAATATGAGCCAGAACAGTTCCCGGGTTTAATTTACAGGCTTCACGATCCAAAAACCGCAGTTCTGATATTCAGAAGTGGAAAAGTCAACTGTACAGGTGCTAAGAATCTCGCCAATGTCAGGCTGACTATCGAAACAATAATTCAGAAACTTAAGAAAGCTGGCATAGAGGTTTATGACACTCCAGATATAGTTGTGCAGAACATCGTAGCTGTTTATGACCTGGAAGCTAAGCTCAACCTGACAGACATTGCCATGTCCTTAGGCCTTGAAAATGTGGAATACGAGCCGGAGCAGTTCCCCGGTCTGGTGTACAGAGTTGAGGAACCGAAGGTTGTTCTTCTGCTGTTCGGATCTGGAAAGGTTGTTTGTACAGGTGCAAAGGAAGAGAGTGAAATTGAGCAGGCAGTGATCAAGGTCAAGAAAGAACTCCAGAAAGTCGGGCTTATCTAAACAATCTTGACACACGGTAATAGTTAGGAATTACTGCATTTTTTCAATTACGCACTTATTTATTACAATTTTTAGCGTTACTGCCTTTTCATAGAGTTGTTTACCAGCTCGGAATTATCAACTTATCCTGATTATGCGGGATGGTAAACAGCATCATGCTTCGTTTTCCTTCAGGAATTCCCTTATGAGCGAAGTTGCGTATACTCCTCTTCCCAGCTGGAAATCCAGTATTCCACCTTCGAGTATGGAAAAATTGAGAGGTTTGCACGAGATAATTCTTCTTTCGCCCTTTGATGAGAGGTCCGGATAACCGGAGATCCTGAACATACGGGTATCCAACTTCTCCTCCTCAAGAATCTGCGCTTCAAGTTCCCCAGGACCATCTCTGGATATTTCTGTTTCGTATCCGAAGATAGGTATAGTCGGTCTCAGCCTGTCTGAATTCACCATACCCTGAATCTTTTCGAGATTAATCCTGTTCACTGAAATTCCCTGGCTTTTATCCGGGTTGAAAAGATAATCGACAGGCATGACAATATCACCCGGAAAAATCTGGTTCATGCTTTCCGTGATTCGCATTCTCAAGGAAAGGATTCTATTGAAAATGTAGGACTGGTAAGCGTGAATAAAGATCATGGATAGGTTTTTCGGGAAGACTGAAAATGCCTCTTTGAGGTTTCCATGCTGAATCATATACCCTAGAAGCGACCGTTCAAAGTTCAGAGTTTCAGGAAATTCCTTCATTGCAGCAACCGGATCATTATTCTTGGCGAAGTTGATCCTGTAATCTTCAGTGTCAAACTCGGGATCGTAAATATAAGTCCTTGCAGCCTCCTCGTATTCTCCCAGGGTGAGCATCTTTCCTATTTTGTGGGTATTGGTTCTGAGGCTCCCGAACCTCTGAAGTCCGAAGAAATTAGGGAAACCGCCTTTAAGATTCAACTCATCATGGATGTTTTTTACTGCTTCAATGTCGCGATCATTGATTTTAAGGTCGATTGTGAACCTGTTTCCGAGAAGATCACCAAGACCTAGAATCTGGTTTGACCTGAAGGATTCGATTACCTCGCAGCCGCCTATATTAATTCCTGAGGGATCAAAATTGTGATTAAGGCAAAAGTACTGGGTTGTTTTTCCCCTCTTATCCTTTGTCCCGCAGTAAGTGATCCGCTTCTTGCTGATACCAAGGTATCTGGCGAGATAAATCAGGAACCTGTTTGTATCCCAGTTCGTGAGTCTCACCTTTAGAATAGTATATTTCCCATCCTCAGCCCTCGAAATGATCTTCGGTATCTCTTCAACAACGAAGTCCTCCGCCTGCGATTTCAGGATACCTCTAACGCCGGGAGAGGTTGAAGCGTAGCCGCTAATTCCAGCCAGTTTTTCAGCATCAATTTTAAGTGTCGTAATATCTTATCACACGATACTGGTTATCTCTTTCCACCGGGATCAGGCCTATTTGAGACAGACTCTGTACAATCAATTCCTTTCTGAGATTCCCGACACGTTTACCTGTAGCGGGAATGACTTTTTCATCATATATGGTACCTCCCCAATCATTTGCCCCGAACAGAACTGCCATCTGCCCCATCTGGAGTCCGTTGGTGAGCCATGAACTCTGTATTACCGGTATGGAATTATTTAGTACTATCCTTGAAATTGCTATGTTTCTGAGGACGTCTGCACCGCCAGTCCTGTATTTCACAATCCCCTTCTTCTGGAGATCGGTATTTCCCGGTTCAAAATTCCAGGGTGTGAAGCTCATGAAACCGTTGTATTTCTTCTGCAGTTCGACAATTGAGAGGAGATGATCCGCCTTGTGCTTTGACTCCTCAACATGACCGAACATCATTGTCGCTGAACTCCTGACTCCCAGTTTATGGGCTTCTTCCATCACGCCGAGCCATTCATTCCCGCTGTTGATCGGTCTTCCGAGGATTTTCCTGACTTCCGCCGATATAATCTCGGCACCTGCTCCCGGTATAGTCTCCAATCCACTTTCCACAAGTGCGGATATGGTTTCTTTTACACTAATGTGCTCTTTCCGAGATATGAAGGTAATTTCTGAAGTTGAGAGGCCGTGTATTCCCAGTTCAGGGAATCTCGACCTTATTGCGCTGAAAAGGTCGGTATAGTACTGGAGAGGCAGATCAGGATTGACTCCGCCCTGAATCAAAAGCTGCCTTATACCTAAGTTGTTGTAATAATGGTCAATTTTTCTTATCACCTCTTCTTTTGAAAGAAGATATGCATCCGGCTCAGAGCCTGTTCTGTAGAAAGCACAGAAATTACATCTTACGTTGCATATATTGGTGTAGTTTAGAATCATGTTGGAGACAAATGACACGTACCTTCCTGAGATGCCGACGGCAAGGTTTCTGGCCATTTTCCCAAGCGAGTTCAGATCAGCCTCATCATACATGTAAATTATATCTTCCCTGTCCGGCGTATCGCCAGAAAGTACTTTTTCATAGATGCCTTCCAAGGGTTCGGCCTGCTTGAGCATCCCCTACTATTTGTTTTTAAGTAATAATCCTTTTTATAATGGGAGGCTGGCTGGAGCATTCAGTAAAGCCGAAAGCCACAGTATTTCAATGGGTTCTGGCCTGAAGGCATAATTCAATCTGGGAAATCGTTATTTAAAGGAAACACATCGGTAATGCATGGAAGAGTACCTCGACTATCCGGTACAATACTGGACTGAATACGTTCTGGAACACTACCCTCTCAACTTTAGCGAATCACTCGGTATGGTCAAGGAACTTGATCTGCCGCAACTGATGAGGATTGCGAATTTTCTCACTTCAAGACAGGTTGGAAATACCGTGACTTACGCTGTTTCCTACAACATTAATTATTCAAACTACTGTGCTGCAAGTTGTCCTATTTGTGCATTTTATGTGCCTATAAAGCTGAAAGGCAAGACGAACGGCGGCTATGAACTCTCAATCGAAGACGTGAAGAAAGACCTTGAAAAGGCCAGGGATCTTGGAGCCACGGAAATACACATAGTCGGAGGGTTCAACCCGGATCTTCCTCTGGAATATTATGAGGACGTTTTCAGGACTGTAAAGGAATACCTTCCCGGGGTTACCCTGAAAGCACTCACAATACCAGAGATCGATTTCATAGCCAGCACAAGCGGAAATTCAATAAGGGATGTAATAGAACGATTCAAGGCTGCCGGAATGGATGCCCATACAGGTGGTGGAGCCGAGATATTCGATCCTGAGGTGAGAAAGCAGATAACCACGAAGGAGAAAATCTCAGGCGAAAAGTGGCTTGAGGACGCCAAGATCATACACAGTCTGGGAGTTCCGGGCAACTCAACCATGACATATGGCCATGTGGAAAAGATCGATCAAATTATTGATCACATAATTAAAATCAGGGACAATCAGAGGGAAATTCCTGGGTTCCTGTCATTCATACCCCTAAAATTCAGCCCTGACAATACACCTCTCCAGAAGATGGGAAAGGTTAAACTGCCAGCGTCCGGGGAGACCGATCTGAAGGTCATAGCGCTTGCCAGGATCATAGGCGGTCAAGACCTTACAAACATCAGCGTCTACTGGGTCTCACTGGGGAAGGAGATCTCCCAGGTTGCATTGAACGGAGGTGGCAATGACCTTGTTGGTACTGCATTCAGCGAAAAAATATTCGGCGCCACCGACAGGAAAGAGGGTACGACCATAGAAGAATTAAACAACCTCATCAGGCAAATTGGAAAAATACCTGCCCAGAGGGACACATTCTACCAGATCAAAAGATACGGGTAATATCTCACGGTCTGTGGGAATTTCCTGGTTTCTGGGTTAAGTGAGATAGCACATTGTGCGCGTGCGTCCATGTAGGGACGTGCTGAAGTGCCATTACCAGCCCATGGGCATTCCCGGTTGCAACCGCAACTGCGCCAGTCGCTCCGGCAACGCCAACTGTTGCAAGCACTATCTTTGCTAAGGCAAGTCCCGTTAAACTCATTATGTTTTATTAGATTTATTGTAATGTAACTTCTGGTACAATCTCGCGAATTAGTATCGATCTGCCATATTGCCGTAACTGAAAAAAATACCACGGCTTATTTTTTCTCGTCTTTATTCACTTTTTTGTAAATCTGATCTACAACATTTTTCAGGTCGTTGATTCCTTCAACTATTTTCGGTATATTCTCATTGTACATTTTTTCCAGTCTGTCCATTTTTTGTATCATAAAATCGACCCTTTTCTGGAAATTCTCCGGAACTGTTCTCTCTGAACTGGGAGCAATCTCCACTTCGGTAGTTAATAGATTCTCTCTCACAAGACTATCGGAAGCTTTTCTTTCATAGGTTCCGATGACTGACTTGGATTCGAGCATGAAATCCTTTGCTGAAACATATTTTGAAAATATATAATCTGAAAACTTAACGCCCATGCTCATGGCTGCCTCGCATTCCCTCTGTTCCAGAAGTTTTGACAGACCGTTGGAATAGACCACTCTAACTTTTGCCTGATCGCACATCGGAAATTCAAACGTCTTAATCTTCTCGTCTATTCTGCTTTGAAGATCAGCATAAACCGTAAAATTGAGTTTTCCCTTGAGGGAACTTATCTCTCTTTTTAACTCTACGAGCTTTTTGTAGCTGCTTATATCTCTTATCGAGTCTCGTAGGGTGTTGTGGTTTATCACTGAAGTCTATCTAATGCTTAGACTAAAACCTTTTTAATGTTTGCTGTTGGCAAATAATTTTAAATTGGCAGATAAATGTGTCCTTCACCCGCTGTATGAACAATGTGGCACCAATTGCGAAATATTTCGCAAAGGAGTTTTGTCCGGTCAATCTAATATGAAATGAAGAAAGAGATGCTGTTGCATGCTGCTGTGCTGGCGAAAATTATGTTTTTTCACCGCGATCAGCACCGACAACCACGAAAAACCAGTTTGTTGGAATTATCTTTTAAACAGAACGGGATATCTGATAGCTTCGAATGATTGGATTAATCAACTTTGCTCATAGTGATCCACTCTACAACGCCTTCCCTGACAAATCGCTCATAGTTCGGGACACGCCTAAGAATCTTATTTCACGAATACTGTACGGCGAATTGAAATGTGGAATGGTATCTCTGGTCGAATATATCCGTAACCAGGATAGGCTCGAACTTGTGGAGTCAGCAACAATCAGGTCTTCAAGGGAGGTAATGTCGGCAATTCTTGTATCCAGAAAAACCAGAATAGAAGCTCCTCTCAGAATATCGGTTACTGAACACACCAGGACCACGGAATTCTATACCGAGATGATTCTCAGGAAACTCAAACTTCCTTACGAACTCATACATAGCAGGGAACGCGAGGCATCAAAACTCCTAGACGAAGCGGAGTACGCTCTTGTGATAGGAGATGAAGCCCTTAGAGTATATTCTTCCGGTTTCAGGATAATATGGGACATAGGATTTGAATTCAATGCACGTTTTTCCATGGTACCGGTTTTCAGCGTCACTGTCAAGAGAAAAGGGGTGGATTGTTCCATGGAGATCAGGAACCTGAACGAAGCCATTACCAATTCCGGGAAATTCATTGATGCTGCAGTAAAAGAGAACAAAGATCGAATGAATTTGCCTAAATCGATCCTGGATCTGTATTATAACAGAATGAGGTATGATTTCATACCCGGCGTGTCAAGGACTATAGAATTTTTATCGGGAGCGCTAGCTTCAAGCCAATCTTGAACAAAGTCTAATTCTTGTTAAAATATTCTGGCGTCCCATGTTTTAGCAAGCAACCATTTTTGCAATCCCTGCTTGCCTTAAGGGACCAGTATAGTCACACCGCATCAGGAAAATATGTCAATTAAACATTGAGTCAGTAAAACTTTTTTCTAAATATTAGGTTAAGGAAATTACCACAGATCCCAATGCGAGCAAGAAAATCTCGGGTGTAATAGACGGTGAGGAAACCAAGACAGAGGCAACAGGCAATCACTGTACTATACCGGCACCATCGGGTACTATCAAAGATGAACTATTCTCTTTCGGCTTAAAACTAATGTCATTTGCCGCATAGTTTTCAGAGAACTTATTCGCAAGAGAATCGCTTTCTATCCATGCATCATTCTTTTCCTTCTCAATTTCTCCTATTACGGCTAACTTTTATGGTAACCACATAAAATAAAGCGACTCCTACTGCGAAGACTGCAGAAAATAATATCTGTGGCCCAACATAGAATGGTAGCCAATCTAAAGGGTTTAACGCAACATTTGTATTATTCAAAGAAAATACTAGTTCTGTAGATGAATTTACAATAGGAAATATTGTACTAAATGGCTCCAGTATACCCGACCAAATTGTTGCAACATTTATGTGCATATTGCCGCTTATAACGGCACATTCCAAAGTGGGTACCGGCAAAACCGATTTATTATCATACGGAACATTTTGAACCGCTATCTCTTCTGGTAATATGATCCCTTTCTTTGAAAATGGTTCATTTCCGTATAAAGGTCCGGAAGAATGAACCTGACCGTAAGTATTATTCCACAGTTTTATGTATGTGCCATCTTGGAGCTGGAAGTCTGGAATCAGCCATCGTGCCACATCCGAATTCATCGAAACCCTGATCTGATTTTCAAAGACCACAGAGTTGTTAAAACGATTTACTAATATTCCTTTCACAAGATAGGCATTATTATTGACATAAGAGATGCTAATTCCTCCGGCAAGGCCTATTTGTGGTGCATTTATACCAATCCGATTGTTGTACACGGTGAAGCTGGAGTAAAAAAGATAATCCGCATGAAATCCTGTCGTTTGATCATTACTGCTTAATCCACTCCTCACAAATTCCACTTCATAAAGCAAAGGAGACACCAATATTAACACTACACCGATAGTAAGAATGGTCAGTGCAATCGCCTTAAATCTGTTAATCCTCATAATAATAAAAATTACAGGGAGTTCATCAGTCCAAGAATGAAAAGATCATGTCCGCCAATTCTACGTTTTAGTTCAGCTGGCCTATTATATTGATACTCACCGTTTATGTGAACGGACGAATCACCTATTACGTTAGAATAGAGATTACACGTTTGACCAACGTAAAATGGAGAAAGTTGGAAAGATGGGTTGAGGTTTGAACTGAAATCCCTAATTGTGGTGACTGTATTTGGCGAATTACTGAAAACGCATACTGATAGTTCAGTCAGGTCGTTCGCAAAACAGGAAGAGGTAGATAATTGATTCATGGTGCCGACTACTTCGTTATAGCGATACAAGTAGCTTAGATTGTTGTAAAACCAACCTGACCAAAAGTTTGCGAATATTCCTGTGGATTCCCCCTCTCCATTAAGTTCCCCATAAACAAATATATAACCGATACTCCCTCCTCCAGATCCAGTTAATTGGCTGGCAGTACTCGTCCCAGTCGAACTGAGACTTAAATTTGAAATGGGGATAAAAAGTTCGTCGATATCAGTAACAATAAAAATGGAGGTTGATACTGGCAGGGCCATACTCCCTCGCGTTTTATCCATCATTAGTTTTCCTATAATTTAACGATTTTAAATATA
>JAMDDH010000042.1 GCA_023488885.1 Thermoplasmatota archaeon
TCACTTCGATTCCCAATCCTGAAAGATAGTTATCGGTCTTGAGAATCATGGCAAACAGGTCTTTCATCTATGTTAAGTTAGACCTTTGTTATTATTATTCATTTTCATTCAATTAAGGTATATTAAATAGGGATGATCGTAACAAGAATATCTAAATATCGAAAGTCATATATTTGACATAAGAGTTAGCTCTCTACTGATTTTTGAGTATAATTCAAATAAGAAAATCATATAAACAATCAGCGTATTATTAGCTATGGAAGCTAATACTGAGGAACTCAGTAAAATAGCAGAGATGCTTAAGCTCCTCGGGCTCTCATCATACGAAGCTCAGGGTTTTGCAGCCCTTGTATATCATGGAGTTGCAAATGCGGATACCGTCGCAGACACTGCCAGGATACCAAGAACTTCCGCGTATAAAGTTATGGAATCCCTTGTGCAGAAAGGCTTCGCTAAGGAGACAGAAGGCAGGCCGAGAATGTTTAAACCGGAAGACATGAACAAGATACGTTCAGAATTTCAGGAAAAATTAGACAGTCTGTTTCACAGCCTCAAGGACCTTCAGGATATGCTTCCATCAAAAGGTGAACCGCAACTCGTTTACACCATTTATGGCACCCAGAAAGTGATGGGAAAACTTGCAGACATGATCAATCTTACTGAGAAAGAACTCATAATCTGCACTCCAAGAGTCAGGGAAATCAGGACTGAACTGAAGAAGAATCTCGACAATGCCATAAAGAGGGGTGTGAAAGTGGTTTTCGTCACTCCTCCAAATAAGCGGATACCTCCAAACACCCAGGTTTTCAGAAAGGACGGCCTGATCGCAACGGATGTCGTTAGCGACCAGGTGAGGGCAATGCTCGCAGGCCCTGAAATGGACGCATGTGGCTACACGGATAATCCGGCGCTGGCACTGCATGTATATCAGTTCATCAATATGATGATCGAGAGCGACAAGATTTATTGATATGGGGGCTGTTGTTTGTCTTTAACTGATAAAATACTACTTGGCGGTCATGTGTCAGCTTCCGGTGGCGTGTCCACTTCCCCGGAACGGGCAGAAAAATTCTCATTTCGCACATTCCAGATCTTCTCCAAGAATCAGATGCAATGGAAAGGAAAACCACTGAGCAAAGAAGAAATCAGTAAGTTCAGGGAGGAGATTTCAAAACGTTCCATGGAGGGAATAATGATTCATGCATCATATCTCCTGAACATGGCCACACCGAAGCCGGATTTGAAAGTGAAGGTTCTGGACGCCTTTCAGGATGAAATCAAGAGGGCTGACGCACTGAATATATCGTTCCTCACATTCCATCCGGGGTCAGCCTCGGATACCACCGAAAAGGAGGCACTCAAAAACATCGCCGATAACCTGAACACCCTGATTACATCAGACCAGAGGTGCACAATCCTCATGGAGACCTCCGCAGGGCAGGGTAAAACAGTTGGCCACACTTTTGATCAGCTCGCGGAAATCCTTGATTTTATTGATCAGAAGGAGAAGATGGGTATCTGTTTTGATACATGTCATGTCTGGGCGGCAGGTTATGATATAAAGACAGTTGAAGGGTACGGTGAAACAATGGACCGGTTCAAGAGCAGCCTTGGACTGGATCGCCTTAAAGGATTCCATCTAAATGATTCCAAGAAAGGCATTAACAGCAGGGTGGACAGGCATGAACAAATCGGTGACGGGACTCTTGCCATTGATGGAATCTCAAATTTTGTAAATGACAGAAGACTGCGTGGAAAACCAATGATCCTGGAGACACCACTCGGAGAAGGGGGCTATGCAAAGGACATTGCAAATCTATCCCGCATATTTTCCGGAGATTGAAATTATGAATATCCGGACCTTCAGGCCAATCGTTTTCAGGAGCGATCTGAACAATATCACTTCACCGCCTTTCGATGTTATTACGCGACAACAGGAACAGACCCTGAAACAAAGCCAGTACAACATAACACACATAACATTGCCTGAATCAGGGGGTTTCGCGAAATCAGTCCAAACGATGAATAAATGGATGGAAGAAGGGGTGCTGGAGAAGCTCCAGCATGATACGCTCATAATATTATGTCAGGACTTCAAGTCCGGCGGCAAGGAACTGTCCAGAATAGGGCTTATGGCTCCGGTAGAAACTTCTCCCGACGGAAATGAAATATTTCCACACGAAGAAACTTTCGAATGGGCCGTAGAAGAGAGAAAGGACCTGATGATCAAGACCGGTTGCCAGCTTGAACCTATTTTTCTCGTAATCAACGGAGCTGCATTTGAGAGGGTGCTGAGATCAGCAATAAAGTCGCTTGAACCGGTGCGGACTTTCGAGGAACCTTCAGGAGTGACCAATAGGGTATATATGATAAACGATCTGCATTCCCAGGCTTCAATACTGAATTCAGTTTCCAAGGAAAAGGCAGTGGTTGCAGATGGACATCACAGGCTCAGGGCAGCCCAGGATATCTACCTTGACAAACCTGCAAAAACGAAGGATTTCTGGAAATACAGCTTTTCATATGTTACTTCGCTACAGCAGGATTCTCTCATGATCTCTGGTATCCACAGGCTGATAAGCAACGATCACAAATTTTCTGATTACGCGGAACGTATCGAGAAATATTTCATACTTGAGAAAAAAAAATCCGCCGAAACTCACAAGGGGATAATGATTTACGACGGTTCTTTCTATTCACTGGAACCCAGAGAGGAAAGTTATAGGGCCATAGGAGAATCTGGGAAATATCGTTTTCCTGCTGATCCAGCGCTTGTGAATCGCTTGATTTTCCAGAATATTATGGGTCTGACCATTGACGACATTTCAAGGCAGATAATGTATACTCAGAGTGTTCCTTTCGCAATTGAGGAAGTCGATAAGGGTAGAATCGGATTTGCATTTCTGATGCCGCCATGGGACAAGAGCACGTTCATTTTCATGACGGATAGCGGAAGAATTTTTCCGCAGAAATCAACATATTTCTACCCGAAGATTCCATCAGGCGTTGCGATATACGGCCCTGAAGAGTCCGTTGTCGACGACTGAAGTCCTGGGTTTCCGTAACACTGGTCATAATTATCCACAAGGAAGATTCAATAAGTAACTTCAGATAGCTGCACGTCCCCTAGTTCCATGATGAATCGCCTCGGCTGACATAACGAAAATGAGCGGAATAATGAAAAGGGGGATAACCGAATAGAAGCCCACAGACTGGAAAAGTGAACCACCGCCTGCTGATCCTATGATCAGTCCTATTGAAAAGAAGCTCTCGTAATAGAATACACCGGTTGCAGGAGATGAAGTACTGGTTATATACGCAAGTATCTTGGTGAAGGCAAGCGATGCTCCTATTTCCGACACGGAAAGCGTTACCACAACAAACCACAGGTCATGGAACAGGAATAAAAAGACTGGCGCTGAAAGTAGAATCGAGGAAACAGCCGATGTGTGCCTTATGTGTCTCTCTTTTGTGAAATTCAGGACTGCAAAGGCAACCGCTGAAGCGAAGGCTGGCAACGCACTGGCGAATCCTATGGCCAGATAATTAAGACCGAGTTTAGCCAGGTACGGTATAAAGATGTACACATAGAATCCAATTGATATGCCGGTGAACAACAATGGAAGAATATAAAAGATCCTGGGTCTGGATGAAACAGACCTCTCAATCCTTCTGAAATTTCTCGGAGTGAAGATGTATGAAACAAGAAAAGCGATGGCGGAAATGAAAAATAACCACCTGAATCCGATGAGCTGCAATACAGCTCCCGAAGCTAGCGGGGCAACGAAACCGATGATACCCCAGGAAGCCGAATACTTCTCTGCAGCTTTTTTATCCTCCATGTAGCTGAGAGAAATTTCAGTACCTATCCAGTAGAATGCCTGAAGAATATTGGCTGCCGCAATCAGGAGACCGAAAATAGTCCTGTCATTTAAACAAAAAAGGAGTCCAACCAGGAACAGACCGGCCGACGCAACCCTGATTTCCCTGGATACACGATCTATGTTGAGCCTGAACTGGAATAATGAAACTGCGATAAGCGGCATAGCGAAAAGAACTCCGAACAACCCAACGTCATAATAACTGAAGCCGTATTTTACTGCCAACAGAGTAAAACTGAACCTCAGACTGAACCAGCCAATCGAGAACATCAATCCTGAAATTATGAGATTCAATGACGTGATGTTGTTCTTATGGTTCATTGAGCCGCATTGGTGCGGTTAATATAAAACATCTGAGAAGTTGATCTATATCGGGGCCTGCCATTGCCAGTCTCAGCTGGAGCCTTATTTGAGGGTATTCCTGAATGGAAATGAGCGATGCTGCGAAATACTCAACCTGTTGAACCGCAAGGCATGTTATATTTATATCGTGCCAAATGATATAGAAAATCCATTATGAATCCTGAACAATCTGAGCCGGGCCTTGGTGAACAAGATACAGCAATCAGGGTCTTACTGCCAAACAAGAGGAAAGGAGAAATGTTCGGCATAGTTGAAAAACTGGCTGGAGCTTCAAGATTAAATGTTATGTGTGAAGATGGGTTTACGAGAAGCTCAAGGATCCCAGGAAAGATGAAGAAGAGAATGTGGATCCGTGAAGGAGATCTGGTAATTGTTAAACCTTGGCAGTTTCAGAACGAGAAAGCTGACGTGGTTTACCGATACACGCAGACACAGGCAAATTACCTGAGCAGAAGCAATATTCTGCCGGATGTCATTAATATCTTTAAATAACTATGCAGGAAGAGTCAGCGCTAGAGCTTTTATTAAAATCAAATGAGTTTCTTCATCATCTTGACATTGACAGAAAAACTGCAGACCTCGTTTTCGACCGAAGAACGTTAAAAGCTCTTTACGAACTTATGTCAAAACAATCTGTCAACTATATAGACTTCCCAATATCGAGTGGGAAGGAATCAGTGGTTTTCAAGGCTTACTCAAATCGAAAACCGGTAGTTATAAAGATTTACAAACTGTCAACTCTAAGATTCTCAAACATATGGAAATACATTGACGGGGATCACAGATTCTCAAAGGAGCGCGTTAACAGGTCAAACATAGTCAACATATGGGCAAAGAAAGAATTTACAAATCTGCGTGAATTCCAGAAATTTGGGATTCCATCTCCAAGACCAATTGCTTTTCATAAAAATTTGCTGATGATGTCCTACGTGGGAACAAAAAAAAGCCCGGCGCCAATGTTACGGCAGATAGATGCCGATTTTCAGGATCTGTATGAACAGGTTCTCAAATTCACGAAGATCATTTACCAGGATGCTAAAATTGTTCACGCAGATCTCAGTGAATACAATATCTTGTACCACCGGAAAAAGGCGTATTTTGTAGATGTCGGGCAGTCTGTTCCACGGGATCATCCTGCTGCACAATATTTTCTGGAAAGAGACATACGAAATATAACAAACTTTTTTATCAAAAAGGGGGTAAACTGTCAGTACGATGCGATGCTAAGGGAAGTCATGGGACCAAAAACTCCGGAATAGGTTTAACTTATGGCAATTAATAATGTTGAAAGTGACTCGGAAATGGGAGACGGGTTTGAAGACAACGTAACCGAATTGAGAATACCAGAGGATCGTGTAGCAGTCTTAATTGGAAGAAACGGAGAGACCAAGAAACTTCTGGAAGAAAAAGGGCATATCGCTCTGGATATAGAATCAGAGAATGGAATAATTTCTGTTAGGCAGAACGGAGACCCGCTTAAAGCTAACATTTCCATGAGCGTGATTCAAGCCATTGGCCGTGGTTTTAATCCACAAAAAGCCATTGAACTGCTTCAGGACAATTTTCAGCTCATTGTGATACCTCTCCGCGATTTCGCGAAACCCGGATCCAAGCGTATTGCTGAACTGAGAGGAAGACTGATAGGAACCGGCGGGAAGACGAGAAGAGTAGTGGAAGAGTTAACGTCGACGTACATCTCAGTGTACGGGGACACTGTTTCCATAATCGGAGATTACGTTTCAGTAGAGTATGCGCGCGAGGCGCTTATGTTACTGATAAAGGGCAGCAAACAGAGGACAGTATACACTTTTCTGGAAAAAAACGCAAGGGAACTGAGGCTCAAGAGAATCGAGGAAAGCTTCGGATAATCAGGGAGAACCAACAAACAATTATATCCGCCAATATAATGACGGAAGCGAAGCGGGGTAGGGTAGTTAGGAAATCCCGACGGGCTCATAACCCGTAGATCAATGGTTCAAATCCATTCCCCGCTATTTTTTGCCACAGTATATATGGTCTATTTTTGTAAGCAGTTCCTGAATATTGGACTCACCAGGAGGGGCAGACACTTTCAGGTTCAGTTCCAGCATTGTTTTCGCTGTTGGTGCTCCTATTGCAAAAAATTTCAGATTTCTCAGTATTTCTGCATTTAATCTTCCGTCAGAAAGGGCAGCGTGAACAACTTTCGCTTCGTGCGACGAGGTAATTATCACCCCGAAACACGAAGGAGACGATATCCGTTGTATGAATGCGGCGTTATCTATCGGTACAGCATCATACAGGCGAACCGTGAGAAAACAATAACCGTGATCTACGAGGAAATCCTCGATAACCCTGTTAGATTTGGAACTGGTGAATAATATGATCCTCTTATTCTGCCATTCATTATTGCGGATTATCTCGATCACTCCTTCCGAGGTCCTGATCTCCGGCAGCCTGCACCGTAATCCAGCCGCAACAAGAGCCTCGGCAGTTTTCTCACCGATGGCAACTGCCTCGGGCTTCATGAAGAAAATGTCTGGAAATCTCTCCAGTGCTATCTGCGTTCCGTATGCACTTGTGAAAATCACAATATCTGGCTTGAAATTCCTGATTTCCACATCATCCAGATCCTTGTTCGGTTTCAGGGATGTAACCGGGACATTCATGATTGAAAAACATCTGCTGGAATACCCTGCATTATCTTTTGCTTCCGGCCTGGTGGTAACAATAAATTTCTGAAATGTCATACGCCCTTTCCGAAATTATATCCATAGCTCGCGGGCACCTTCTCCATGATCTCTTTCACAAGTTCTTCAAGACCAGCCTCATCACCGAAAGTCCTGGAGAATTCCTTGAACTCTTTTGAGTTTCGGGAATAAAACCTGCACCTGATCCTGTAGCCGAACTCTGTTTTTTTGCATAGAATACCGGCGGGAACAGAACAGCCAAGGTTCAGGTCAGTCATGAGCTTCCGTTCCATTTTCAGAATATCCATGGTATCCTGATGTGATATTTTCCGAATCAGGTCTGAATTTTCATAATCCACACGAGAGACAATGGCTATTATCCCCTGATTCGGGGCCGGAAGGAAATCATCTTCAGTGAGCAGACTGTATGGAATATTTATTTCGAGCCTGTGAATTCCCGCCTCTGCAATTATTATCCCGTCATACTGGCCATCAAGGAATTTCCTTATCCTGGTATCAATATTTCCTCTTATATTTTCAGCAACAAGATCCGGTCTAAAGCTTTTAAGTTCGTGAATTCGTCTTATGCTGGATGTGCCTATCCTGGACCCTGAAGGCAAAGATTTGAGGTTAAACCGTGAGACCAGGGCATCAAGAAAATTCTCTCTTGGCAATGTACCGGATATTTCCAGTCCGCCTGACAGTATGGATGGAAGATCCTTGGCACTATGGACAGCTATGTCCACATTCCGGTCGAGAACATTCTGGTTCAATTCTGCGACGAAGACACCGGTTCTGTCCATTTCATACAGCGGTGAAACTGAATCTGTGTCACCGGTTGAGGATATCTTCACAATCTCGGTTTGACAGCCAGCATCATCAAGGCGCCGGGCAACCATCTCTGCCTGCTTTACAGCAAGCTTGCTAGGTCTTGTGCCAATCCTAACTGCAGGCATAATTAACGTCAGTGCTATATTACTAAAAAAGATCACTTCAACTGGATCGGAACAGGAATCGAGCCGGAGGAAACGTATTGACCCTAAACACAGGCGTAATGGTAGATAAAGAGGAGGCAAATCGCGTTCTCAGGATTCTATTCAGGAAAGGAGTGGTAAGAAAAGACCTGAAGATAATCTACAACGGTACTGAAGTCATAATACCGGTGAAATCTACGGAATCTCTTGTTCATGCTGATACCGTACAGGCGGACTTTGAGGAGAGGAAAAACCAAATTTCGCCCCGGGATCTTATTTCCTTGGAACTGGAGAAGTTACATGTCAGCACGTTCATCCCTGATAACTGGATCAGATTCGGGGACGCGCTTGTCATTAAAGAGAGTATCTGGGAAAATCCAGAAGAAATCTTACTGGAAACCGTTGCGAAGAAAATGGGTCTGAAAACCATATATCTGGACAGAGGCATTAAGAATGGGCACAGAAGGACACCTTCAGTGATAAGGATATACGGTCCCGGCGGCGAAGTGACCCACAGGGAAAATGGTATCATCTACTCATTCGATCCTGAAAAGGTGATGTTTTCTCCAGGCAATGTAAATGCCCGCATCAGCGAGGGGAGACGTGACTACAGTGGCATGATCATACTGGATATGTTCGCAGGAATCGGTTACTTTTCACTTCATATAGCAAAATTTTCCAGGAACAACACGGTGTTCTCGTGTGAAATAAATCCGGATTCTTACCACTTTCTTAAAAGGAACATTGATCTGAACTCATTGCAGGGGTCAATGATTCCACTGCTTGGGGATTGCCGTAATGTGACCCCCGCGATCAGGGCTGATTACATCCTCATGGGGCATTTCCAGTGTCTTGACTATCTTGTTACTGCATTTCTGAGGTCAAAAATTGGGACGATAATAAATTTTCACGTCCTTGTACCTACAGACAGACTTGGGCAATATCACTTTGAAATCCAGTCTCGTGCGCGTTCACTGGGCTGCATACTTGACTTTATGGATCAGTATATCGTCAAGTCTTTCGGTCCTCATATATGGCATATTTCGGTTAGAATGATAGTATCAAATCTGCTTATGTGAATCTCAAAACGTGAATCCGAAAATTCTCTAAGAAATAAAGGCCGGAAATCAAAGTTTTGGTGATTTTAAGCATCATGGAGACGACAACTCAGTCAGGAGAAATCACAACCTGAGGTTAATGTAACTGTAATCTATGTTCCTTATCGAATATGCAACAACCCTCGAATCACTCCTTTCGACTTCTTCAATTCCGGTGATGGCCTCCATTGTTTTCAGGTAATCCACTCTTGATTTGTTTACGGTTATCAGCACAAAGTCTATGTCGCCAAGAATAAAATAAATGGCAACAACGTTTGGCAGTTTTTTTAGTTTATCCCCGATTTTTGCCGCATAATTCTTTCCGTAATTGGTCTTTATGAACGTTATAGTTACGAAATCATACCCAAGCTTTTCATAATCAAGAATGGCAATAGTCTTCTTGATGTAACCGGCTTTCTTCAGCTCCTTTATTCTCTTGCTGATTGCTGAAGGAGAAAATATCCCGACTCTTTGCCCGATCTCACTCAGCGGTAAATCTGCCTCATCCTTCAGTACATTCAATATTTTTAGATCATAATCATCTAACATGATTCTCTAATTCACATAATAATAGAAAATTTTTTCTATAACACGTCATTTTGAAGTAAATTCTTCTTCTAATTCCTGTTGACCTGAAAATTTATAACATTTATTTCGTATTATTTCCA
Organism: Thermoplasmatota archaeon; assembly: GCA_023488885.1. Classification (GTDB taxonomy): domain Archaea; phylum Thermoplasmatota; class Thermoplasmata; order Thermoplasmatales; family Thermoplasmataceae; genus JAJZOM01. The sequence goes on from JAMDDH010000042.1 coordinate 9,653, forward strand.
GGATAAAATGGCTGTTGAATTCATCCATGCGCCGGCATCTGAAACCATTCAGAACATAAAGAGCGGTTACTTGACACCATCAGAAATAATTGAGGCGCTGATTCACAGGATTGAACGACTTGACGTTGGGCTTGGTGCATATTCAGCATTGAATCACAATATTTTGGAAGAGGCAAGGGAACTCGAATCAGGATTGAATTCCGGCAATATGATAGGCCAACTTTCAGGATTGCCAATAGCAGTCAAGGATATTTTCGACACAAAGGGTATTCCCACCTCCTATGGTTCAAAAATATTCTCAGCGCACATTCCGGAAAAGGATGCAATCGCCGTTAAGAATATTAAGAAGAACGGGGGCTTGATAATAGGTAAGACCACAACACATGAATTCGCTCTTTCCATCATAACCCCTGAATGCCGGAATCCCTGGGACACTGATCGGATTCCAGGAGGTTCTAGTGGGGGCTCAGCTGCTGCGGTCGCCGCCGGACTGGCAATTTGCGCATTGGGAACGGACACAGGAGGTTCCATAAGGATTCCGGCCAGCATGTGTGGTGTAACGGGGATGAAGCCAACATACGGCGCTATCGATACATTTGGCGTATTCCCGGAAGCACCTTCCCTGGACCATGTTGGGATAATCTGCAGGTATGCTTCGGATCTCCCGGTACTACTGGAGGCGACAGGTATGAAAATACGACAGCCAGGCATAATGCGGGGTAAAACGGCCAGAGCAGGAATACTCTCCGGTTTTCTTGAGAGGTGCAAAATCCCGGTAAAGAACAAATTTCTGAGTCAGATAGATCGAATAGTTTCTGAAAACATCTGCGAGATTGGAGAAATACAATTGAACGATCTGGAGGTTTTTCAGGAGGCACTTAACGTGATTGATGAGGCGGAGAGTTCGTACATTCACAGAACGCTTTTTCCGGCTAACAGGGATAAATACATGGGAATTTCGGCCGAACAGATTGAATCCGGGACTCTACGGAAAGCTCATGAATACTTGTGGGCGAAATCAAAGCAGGCGGAATTAAAAAATTATCTCAAACAGATTTTTAGGAATTTTGATTTTCTGATGCTTCCCACACAACCTGATTCCGCACCGAGTTACAGCGATGCAATGGCGATGAAGGGGAAGGAACTGGGCAGATATCTTGAATTCACGGATCTGTTCAACATGTCAGGCAATCCCGCAATATCCATTCCTTGTGGTTTCATAAGCGACATGCCTGTAGGCTTACAGATCGTCGGAAAAGTGCATCATGACGCTGAAGTTATCGATATAGCATCCTCTTTCCAGAACGTAACTTACTGGCATAAAATGTATAACTGCAGGTTCAAATGATATAATTGATTGATCTCCAAAGTGATACAGCACTCGATCTCATCCAATTGACTAATATCGACATTAATTTTTGCGTTACGTATGTACTTGACACAAAAAATGCGTGAAACCAAGTACATGGAGAAATTCATGAGAGGGATTATATATCTAATATCTTTGATCTTCAATTAATGAAAGAAAAAGATGGACTAACGAAGTCCGTTCACACTTTAAAGAAGGGGGAAGTTGGAATTTTACAGGGTGTTTTCCAATCCTTCTCTTTTGTCGGGCCGGCTGCTGATGTTGCTATACTTCTGCTGGGAACGGTGTATTTTGCGGGAATTTCCACTCCAATTGCCATTATAATTGCTTGGCTGATTTATGGTCTCTGGATGATCACACCGTATGAGTTCTCAAAGTATAAATCGAACGCCGGAAGCTATTATGCGTATTCAGCGAGTTCCACAAAGGACGGAATGCTGGGTCCTCTGGCGTTATTTTCCTGGATGGGCGAAAATTTCAGCGGTCAGTCTTTCGGCATACTCGGACTTGCGGCATTTCTTTTCGCAATCTCGACGACAATTTCCAGCATACCCTATATCTGGATACTTTTTGCCATAATAATCGCCGTATATATGTTCGTGGTACCCTATCTAGGCATAAAGATATCACTGAACTACGTTGCAATCACAGGCATACTTGAGCTTGTTGTACTGGTCGTAGGAGCCGCAATCATAATAATAATGGCCGGACCGGCAAACTCCATCACGCCGTTCACAATCCCTGCCGGCACAGTCAGCGCTGTGTTCTTTGGAATAGTTTTCTCAATAGTCGATTTCACCGGACTCGGAACAGTCACGACGGTCTCTGAGGAAATAAAGAATCCGAGAAAGCAGATCAAGAAAGCACTGGTAATTAGCTGGCTTCTCGCAGGTCTTGCACTTATACCGGCTTCCTACGCCCTAGTTATTGGCTGGACGAGCGGTGGATTTGGTGGAATTGGGGGCTATGCGATAGCCCAAGATCCAGGCCTGCTAGTGTTCCAGCATTTCCTTGGGCCAATCGGTTTCATTCTCCTTGCAATATTTACCATCAACAGTTATTTCTCTTACGGAGTCGCAAAAACAAATGCCGTCAGCAGGATATGGTTCTCGGCCGCCAGAGACGGAGTAATTTTTCCAAAATGGATAGCGAAACTCCACCCCAAATTTAAGACACCGGGAAATGCAATGAGTTTGTGGCTGGGCATATCGTTTATACTGGATATAATACTGGGAATATTCTACGGACCTGTAAATGCGGCTCTGATATTGCTGACCATGGCGGGAATCTATATCATATGTGTCCACGTTATAGCGAACACTGCACTGACGCTTTTCAGTTTCTCGGAACTGAAGAAATCCGGACAATCGAGCGTGCTTCTGCATTTCTTGGCGCCCACTCTTGCTTCTATTCTCGGACTAATTGTGATATTCTTTTCGGTACAATTAACGTACTCAACCTACTTATCCGCCATACCTTCGCAGAGACCGATAGATCTCGCTTTCTTGGCTGCTGTTCTCATCTCAATAGTTTGGGTAGTAGTACTTGGACCGATTATAGCGCTATACTACAAAAAGCGGAAACCTGAAATCCTGGAGAAAGCGGGAATTTACGACTCTGAGGTTGCAGAGTAAGGTGAAAATATGAAAAGTGAATATGAATTGAGTTTCGCCGGTGCTCCATCAATAAAGACGAAGCTTCCGGGACCAAGATCGTTGGAACTGCTGAAAAAACAGAATCAACTGGAGACTGGAACCAGGACATACACAAACCATTTCCAGCTCGCAGTCAAGAAGGCAAGTGGATCAACAATTGAAGACATGGACGGAAATGTTTTCATAGACTGGTTTAGTGGAATCTGTGTCATGAATATGGGCCATGGACATCCCGAAGTAAAGAAGGCCATGATAGACCAGCTTGACTCCATTGTCCACATAAACGAAGTTCCTACGGAGGCCAGGATGAATTTCCTTGAGACCTTGAATTCAACCCTTCCTGGTGGATTAAGGAACAAGTCCAAGGTTATGTTCACTGTAACTGGTGCCGATGCCTGCGAAGCTGCCATCAGCCTTGCTAGGTACGTCTCAAAGAAAAAGACAATTGTAGCCTTTGGAGGAGCGTACCATGGCGTAGCAGGTGACATAGTCGGAGCGACAGGAAATCACCATTACCGTGATTTTGCAGGACTTTCCTCGCAGAACATCTACCACCTTCCTTATCCATACGCCTACAGATTCCCGGGAAAGGTAAAAGAAGAAGACATAAGCAAGTTCGTTGTTGACCAGCTTGAATACCTGATCACTGATCCATATGCGGGACCTGGTGCCATTGGAGGTGTACTGGTAGAACCAATTCAGGGAGAAGGAGGGTACATAGTTCCCCCGGATGATTTCCTGCCACTGCTACGAGAACTCACGGAGAAACACTCAGTGCCTCTGATTCTGGATGAAGTTCAGACCGGTGTTGGAAGAACAGGAAAGATTTGGGCTAGTGAGCACCAGAAAGTGACCCCGGACATAATGTGCATTTCGAAAAGCATAGGGGGTGGAATACCCACATCCATGATAGCCTACAGATCGGAATATGACCAAAATCTTCCGGCAGGCTTCCATCTCGGAACATATCGGGGAAACCCGCTCGCTCTTGCGGCCGGAAATGCCATACTCAATCACCTGAAAAACTCTGGACTCCTTGATAGGGTTCGTATAAAAGGGGAATACATAAAAAGCAGATTCCAGGAGATAGCGGATGATAACAAATTTGTCGGGGATGTCAGGGGAAGAGGATTCATGATAGCTGCTGAACTGGTGAAGGACAAAAAAACCAAGGAACCTGCAGTAGAACTTGTTTCGAGAGCAAAATCAACGATGTTCAGCAAAGGTCTTCTGATGCACACCTGCGGGCATTACTCAAATGTACTGAGGCACATGGCTCCGCTTACCATCGAGGATGAGCTTATCGAAAAAGGTATTGAAATATTTGGAGAATCCCTGAAAGAGGCTTCAAAGAAAGCCTAGTCAATTTTTTTGTGATATCCGATGCCTTTTAAATTGATGAAATTTTCATCGAATATTGCTGCAGGTCTTGGTTCTGTCAAATCCCTGGGAGAATATTTCGAGGATCTGAAGCTAAGCAGGAAAGCGCTGATAATCTCCGGAGAGAAATCTTACCAGGTTGCCGGAGAAATGGTGTCTAAGTCCCTGCAGGGATCTAATATCCAGACTGAGGAATTCATAGGGAAATTTGAACCAACAAGGGAAACGGCGGAAAAATTTATTTCGAAGCTGTTAAAATACAAGGGAACAGAAACAGCCATTGTCGCCATAGGTGGCGGTTCAGTAGCAGATATATGCAAATACGTTGCAAAAGAGCTCAACCTTGACCTGGTCGTTATACCAACTCTGCTGGCAAGCGATGCAATAGCAACGGGATATTCTGTTCTATGGGAAAAAGGAAAGAATCAGGCAATACAGACTAAAACACCTTCGTTGATAGTAGGAGATTACGAAATTCTCAGGAATCAGCCAAAACGGTTTGTATCGGCCGGAGCTGGAGACATGCTTTCCAAGATATCCGCTCTTTACGACTGGAGGCTTGCGTTTTGGCTCGGAAACGAAAGTTACAACGATTTTGCGATGAATGTTGCAAAATCAACCACTGAACTACTCGAAAAGAGGATACTCGACGTTTCAAAGATGAATTACATCGGGATCGAGACCCTGTTCCTCGCAGAGGTAACAGACGGATATCTGATGGAACTGTCCGGCTCCACCAGGGTTGCTGCGGGAAGCGAACATCTCTTCGCATTTGCCATGGAAACACTGGATCTAAACGGCATCCATGGAGAATACTGTGCACTGGGAACGATTCTGATGTCTTATCTGCAATCAAGGGATAAAATGGACACAAGAGAATATCTGCAGGCCGTAGGAGTGCCAACCACGGCTTCAGAACTGGACATAAAACCATACAGCATAGTGAAGGCACTCACAATGGCACACAAAATGAGGCCATGGTATACGATCCTCGGCCAGAACGGTCTTTCCGAGGGATCCGCAGAGAGGCTGGCCAGATATACACACGTGATATCGTAGGTCCGTCCATAAAGCCATAAAATCGCAAGGTGAAAAATCATGAAAGTGGAGACAGTTAATCCATACAATGAGGAAAAAATTGGAAGTTACGAGATTGAAAACTTAGAACAGGTAAAATCCAAGATAGAAAAGATTCGTGTAAACCAGGCTGAATGGGGTATGCAGATCGATGAGAGAATAGACTACTTCATGAAGGTATTGAAACCCAATCTGGTGAAATTTAAGCCGGACCTGGCCAGACTCATTACCTCAGAGATGGGAAAACCTATATCCCAAAGCCTTTCCGAGATAGACAAATGCATCGATCTGGTAGAGTTTGCTTCGAGAAATTACACGAAATTTCTAGAAAACGATTATGTGGAAACGGGCAGCAGGAGTACTTATGTGAGATTTGATCCGATCGGGGTAATCGGGTTGATCATGCCCTGGAATTATCCTCTCTGGCAGGTAATGAGGGCGGCTATTCCTGCAATGCTTTCAGGTAACGGAGTAATTCTTAAACACGCTTCCATCGTCACGGGTACAAGCTTAATGATCGAAGAAATATTTGATTCTCCGGTGTTCAGTTCAGTGGTTATTCCCGGAAAGCAGGCCATTGATATTATAAAATATCTGGACGGGGTCTCATTTACTGGTTCAACGAACGTCGGTTCAAGTATCGCCCAGGAAGCGGGAAAGCACCTCAAGAAGGTTGTTCTGGAACTTGGAGGTTCCGACCCTTTCATAGTTCTTCCAGACGCTGATATTGATAAAACTGTCAAAAATGCTGTGTTTGCCAGGCTACAGAATGGTGGTCAAAGCTGCATTGCATCAAAGAGGTTCCTGATCCACGTGAAAATATTTGACGAATTCAGGAAAAAGTTCTACGAATCTTTCCATCAGGTCAATGTTGGAGACCCCTCAAACGAAAAGACCTTTCTCGGACCCCTCTCTTCACGTGAACAGGCCGATACAGTTTCCGGCCAGATTGCGCAATTGAGGCCGATTGGCGAAATATCGCAATTTTCCCCGAGGAAAGGTAACACAATATTCCCAACAATTGCAGTAACCGACGGCAAGTTCACAGAGGAAATCTTTGGCCCAGTTGCGATCCTCAAAAAATTCAGGACCGAAGATGAAGCGATCTCTCTTGCAAATGAAACTCCATTCGGACTTGGTTCATCAATATGGGGGAACCCAGACAGCGCGGAAAAAATGGCTCCAAGAATCCAGTCAGGAATGGTCTATATCAACAAGATCGTCGCGTCTGATCCACGGGTTCCCTTTGGTGGCACCAAACGCAGTGGTCTGGGAAGAGAACTGTCAAGATACGGACTTCTCGAATTCACGAATATTAAAACTGTGTGGATCGAATCCTCCCCTAAATAGTTGCCAAGTGCATTGTGGGATTAACTTCCGGGTTCGCATTTCAATCCGGCCGGAGCCTGATTATAGACCTTCTTCGCCGGGCTCAAAACAGTCAGGTTCCTGGAACCCAAAGCGTTCCAGCAGAACGGTGCCTCTGGCGCAAATGGCCATCCCATGAAAAACAATCTGTATCATTCCCACTAGGGCGTTGTTGTTGTCCAGAAGGAATGATCCTTCATCACCGCTCTCCGCAAAAATGCTGTCTTCAGACATCGCGATGAACTGATCCTGTATAAAGAGAAGATGGTTATCTCTTATCAGTTTCACCTTCGCATCTATGCATAGCACCCTGCCCTCAGTAAATCCTGAGGTTCTGCCTGTTTTTCGGACATTCATGCCAATACGCGGGTCGACAACTCCGCTTGGCCTTCCCAGGTACTTTATTCTTGGAGTGCTCGGCACAACAGTGTTAAGCGTGCCGAGTGCAGCATCCAGATCATTTACTGAACCTGGAGCCAATCTGGAAATGACTGATAGTTTTGCGAGGGCGTATCCTCGTTGAGGAGAATCTATAACAGAGGGCTGAACGATCAAGTCGCCGAGGTTTGCTCCATCTGGAGCCAGTATTTGGGAAGTCGAGACTACATACTTTCGATCTCCCATGGTGAGGATTCCTCCGATAGTTCCGGCAGTCTTCGAATTCAAATGGCCTATCGATACCCCACCCAGTACAACGTTTTCAGGGATTGCTTTTATGGGATCAGGTGTGGAGATCTTCGGAATATTCGTAACGAGAGGGTAAATGCTGAACCCCATCTGTGCAGATGAAAACTCATCCTTCAGGGCCAAACCCGTTTCTTCGTTCTCAACAAAGATATACCAGAAAAATTCAGGGATCTCAAATCCAAGCCCAAAGCCAACAAATGAATCCACCTCAGCAAGAAGCCTTGCTAATATCCCTCTGCTCCGTTCTATTTCACGATCTGCACATTCAAGGTCACATGGATGTCTGGCAATCTTGTAGGCGAATTCCTCAATTTCCTTCTCACAATACCAGCAGATAGCCACGTCGGAATGATAATTATGTACTGCTCTTATATTTTTGCTGTGTAGTCCCTGTAAGTCCCGGATTTCGTTTAGATAATGACTACACTTGTGATCTCCATTTTCTGGACATGGCAATCTCCTTTGCCAGTACAGTTGAGACCACAAAATTCGGTTCGTCAACTATTTCACTGATTCTCAGGTTTCCCGCCACACTGCAGAGCATGTATGATTCGTCTGCCGAGAATCCATAAAGTTTCAGTTCCTCAATCATGTTAAGGATCGATTCTTTCGCTGCTGTCAAGAGGTCGCAGTGAATACCCATTGCGACTATTACTTCGCCACTGTGTTCCTCTGAACTGAAGGCTCTCGGATACTTTATTCTCATATTTTTATGGACCTTTATGAAAATTTTTGCCTCGGCGATGCTTTCTATTGCTGTTCCACACACTTCGCCGTCTCCCTGTGCCGCATGAGGATCCGCCAGCGATAACATAGCGCCCTCCCGATATACCGGCAGGAATACGCTGGCTCCTTTCTTTAAAAGCTTGTTATCCATGTTGCCACCGAAGGACTGCGGCGGTATCATTGGATGATCTCCCTCTGATGGGGCAACTCCTATTATTCCAAGAAACGGCGATATTTGTATATTAACTCCGCCCAGAAAATCACCGGATGTTGAAGCAATTCCATCCTTTATGTCCCATATAACAAGCCGGTTTTCAAACATCCCCTTAAGGAAACCAAAATTCTTGATTATCCCTGTCCATCCCCAGTCTGCTACGGAGAGATCCATTATTTTAACTTCAAGAACATCACCCGGTGCAGCTCCGTTTACATATATTGGGCCGACTGCTGCATCAAGCTTGGATGAATCTATGCGGGACATGTCATCAGTTGACGAATTTCGGTTGATCTGCAAGGTGGAAGAATCGGGAATTTTTACAATCAGTTCCTGTTCATCATCGACGTAAAGTACGGGCTTTAGAGACGGGCTCCATTTGAAGTGGATATTCCTCTCATCCAGACCATTCAGTTTCATCATTCACAGGTATAATGATAGAACCATAAAAATTTTAAAGTGGATCAGGGATGAGGCATCCACCTTTCATTCAGATAATGATCAGGCATTTCCTGGATTGTTATCTTCGTTCCGAGTTTCCTCCCTTCTCTCAGGAAATCCAGGGCAATGATATCTCCTATTCCGATTCTTGATAATCTCTCGAGCAGACTCTTCATATCAGTTACGGATTCACCGTTAATTCCAGTTATTATGTCCCATGGTCTCAATCCAGCCTCGAAAGCCGGGCTTTCCCTTGATATTCTGGCAACCACAACGCCTTTCACGCCTCTGGTCCAGAACCGTGTCTGCATATCGCTGGTGATCGTGCTTCCCGATATGCCCAGCCATGGCCTCACTACCCTTCCGTATTCCAGAATCTGCTCCATTACCCGCTTAATTGTCATGGAAGGAATTGCAAACCCGACACCCTGAGCAAACGCGATTATTGCTGTATTCATTCCTATGATTTTCCCGTCAAGAGTAGATAAAGGTCCGCCACTGTTGCCCGGATTTATTGCTGCATCAGTCTGTATCAATCCTTCGAAAATGAAATCGGCCCATGGCATAGGTCTTTCCAGAGCACTAATCACGCCGAGGGATACGGAGGGATCGCCGGGGAGTCCCAATGCATTTCCAACAGCCAGAACGAATTGTCCGACCTTAAGGTCTTCTGAATTCCCCAGTTCACACGGTACAAGACCCTTTGCGTTAATTTTTATCAGGGCAACGTCAGTTGCAGGGTCATTACCTACAATTTCAGCTTCAAAAGTATCGCCGTCACGTGTTGTGACTTCAAGTTCCTGGGATTCCTGCACCACATGGTTGTTTGTTACTATGTATCCGCTTGAACTTAGAACTATTCCGCTGCCTGCTCCCATTACAGGGAATACTTCACCATATCTGTCCGCCTGAAATTTCTTGTTGCGTATCATGACAACCCCATCTCTGATTTTCGAAACGGCGTCGGTTATTTCTTCCTGGAAATTTCCTCCACTTATCATTTTATCCACCAGGAGTAAACTTGTACTCCTAGACCTCCATTTCCTTCAGATTAATATACCAGGAAGTATCTCTGATGTTACCTGGTAACAGAAATGGTTGAGATAAAGATCGTTTCCAAGCTTGAAGAAAAGGATGAAGCCGCATTCAAAGTGCTCAGTCAGGTTTCAATCACCTGGGCAATTCCAGTATTATTGCGTCTTGGCTATTTTGAGACTCTTAGATTCAACCAGTTGAAGAACACATTGAGAGGTGTTAGTTCCCGGAGTCTCTCAAGAACCCTATCTTCTCTCGTTTCCAATGGCATTGTTTCCAGAGAGGTCAGAAATGGAACTCCGCCCCAGGTTTTTTATTCACTGACAATGAAAGGGAAGGAGTTGGAAGAACTGATGGACAACTTTTCAGAATTGAGTGAGAAGTGGAATAGTTCAGAATCCGATTCAGAGACGATTGAAGTTTCTGTGGCATGAACTTTGCCAATGAAAATAAGATTGCGGTTTTCAGAAGAGGTGGATTACAACTCTGAGGTACTGATTTACCCGAAGGAAAGAAATTGCGTGAAACAGTATCTTTCGGTTGCGGGGAGTATCTCTGCGCAAATTAGCAGATGTTAGAAATAAAACAAAAAAGGAATATGTGAAGGCAGCAGACGCAAGTAAGGTTAGGTACAGAAGCGGATTGTCCTTCGAACAATTAAAGATGAATTGACACCACCAACGCTAGAAAAAATTTTAATTTTAGTTTCTTTTGATTCAAAATATGGACTATACGGATATTGATAAATCACTGGATAAGCGGTTTGTTATATCGTATCCTGGCAGTCCGGCGATAGCACAGTTTTCAAAGAGAAATAAACTTTCATTCCAATCGGGACTACACCTTGGCGATCAAACTCTTGAACTCGCATATTTCATACCGGCCTCCCTGAAGGACAATCGCGACATATCTATCTTCCTCTCACAGAGCGAGGCAAAAAAGCAGGGAAACATATATTTCATAAATTCCTCTACGCAGGACCCATTTATGTATGCCACTATAAAATCACAGCTAAGAAACATGAAATCACTAATGCTTGACAATATTCTGCTTAGCGAAGGAAGATATTGCATTTCATGTCGATTCCACCACTCGGAGACGGAGAAAGTCTCTAGGGCCATTCTGGAATACGCCACTAAAATTGAAGGCCTTGAGATAGAGTATTTTGGCAAAAGCCCTGGAATTCGCAAAATTCTTGAAGAAATAAACGAGACCATAAGGCTGAGATCATTCGAGTGGTCCGTGAGGATTCCCGAAGAGGAAATGGAGAGCGAGATTCTTGCGGCATTGGGAAAGGAATGGGTTGGTTCTAACAGATTCATGACCAGCGACACTCATGTGAACAGGCTGGTCAAAACACAGTTTCCGGTTAAAAATCCTGAAAAATTACATATGACCACAATTTCGGAAACAGACAATATCTATGAGATGGAAACCGTCAGGAGTTTTGCATTTCTGGATTTCTATTTCCGCAGAGCTTATGAATTAAGAGTACTGAGATTAGTCAGGGATCTGCATTTCAAGAACGGATATCTATACACGAAGGTAACTATCCCTGAAATTCTCTCCGAGAACTTCATGGAAGCAATCACCGAAACTTTTGAACACTATCCAGAATGGGAACCAGTTCTAACGCATGTTTCTGATTTCCAGTAACTGTAGATTAAGATAATTAAGGTTTTTAACTCATTTTCTCATTTCCACGTTGAAGAGGAAGACTAAGATGGAATAAGTAAATGCAAAATCATGTCACGGCAGGATGTCTCAACTTTAAGGCAGATGAATTATATAACCAGACTGCAGAATAATCCTAGGAGTCAGATTACGGTTAGGGAGTATCTAAGCTCACGTGGAAAGGAAATTACCAATGCTCTAACAAGGAGCGAGGCCTCAGATCTCATAAAACTACTCATTTTCGTAAGAAGCCACTGAAATAACTTGTATGGGCATTTGAGACTGGTATAAAGTCTCGAAAGCAGTTCTTGACTTAATATTGTCGATTCTGAATTCGCTGAATAAATGTAATTATGGGCAAAGTCAGAAAATACCAAGAAATCATCCATCAATAATAAAAAATGCGAGGGATGGGATTCGAACCCACGAACTCCTACGAGACAGAATCTTAAGTCCTGCACAGTTGGCCAGGCTTTGTTACCCTCGCAACGCATCAGTTTATACTTCGGCAATATATTAAAAGTGCTGAAATTCGATGAAGGAAGAGAATGTATGCTGTCTTGGGGATTGAATGTGGGAGATCATCAGAATAACTGGAAATGTAAATTTTTCTTGTAATACGTGTATATACCTGTATTACAAATCAAGTTAGGAATTTGTATAAGGGCTTCTCAATAATTTGTTCAATCCTAGGAAATTAAGGTTTGAATATCGATGGAGTATTAATTCAAGTGGAAAAAGAGAATCTTAGAGAACGAGACAGAGGAACACAGAGCTACAATCGCCTTTTCTTGCTATTTATGGGAATGAAAGCAACGAGAGAAATAATTAATAGCTAATCTAGATTTACTGGGGGTGAGCTAGTTTGACTCTCAAATTGAAAGTTGGAAAGAAAGGATATGTGATACTGCCCAAGGCGATAAGAGAGGCTGCTGGGATAGAGGAAGGTGATGATCTGATAGTCAGTTTAAATGACGGAATAAAATTGACGCCTTCTAGAAAGTTTGACAAATGGTCTTTCGAGAAGATTGCCAGAAACCACAAAGCCACTATCTTCTCAATAAAGGGTGCAAAAGCTCCTGATCTAGGTAAAGCTAAGGAACATTCACTGGAGGATGAATTTTGACCAGTGTATTTATTGATACGGATTTCTTCATTTATATGAACACTCCAACAAAAACTATTGACAAATTTATAGAGCATTATGAGGCAGAACTATCTAATAACAGAACCTTCACAAATCTGATAGTTCTCGATGAGCTTATTTATGTTTCCAGGAAAAAATATGGCATACCAGTTGATGTGACTCTAGAATTCATCGACTCAATGATACTGCCCTTTACCTCGATACTCCCACTGGAAGAAAGTGATTATTTGATTATGAAAGATTTCCTGCCATATTGCCCTAAGCCAAGCGACGCACTGATTGCGTCTTCTATGAAGCGTGCCTCCATTAAAGAACTCCTTAGTGAAGACAACGACTTCGACAAAGTTCCAGGCATAGAAAGAAGGTGGATAGGACTCTAACCAGGCATTTTCCCATAGTTGAATATGGTACCCACTTATTGTTCACAATCTTGTCATATGTTTCAAAATCACATTTGTGATTAATCTTATGGGCGTTCTCTATTTCATTCTCCTGTTGTTCGGTAATTTTGTTGTTTTGCATTTCTCTAGAGATACATTTTGAAAAGTATCTACCGAATTTTACCAACTACTTCCGACATCATTTGAAAATCCCTTTGAAGGCTAATGATCATTGGATTAATCAGTCAAAAATGCAACCAGAAATAAGTTAGATCTTAAGCCCTGCATAGCTGGACAGGCTTTGTTGTGCTCGCTCAGTATACAGTAATTTCCGGACCCTTGATATGACTTCTTTACAACGTGCTTCTTGTTTCTGTATGAATACCTTTAAAACCTAATGAAATCTTCAGAACTCATGATGCCTGGAGGAATCCCACCACAAGGAGGGGAGCTTGTTGAATTTGAGACAGAAGAAGAACCGAGATGGGTAACGGTTAAACTAAAGGATGGAGCCGTAATTCAGATTAAGATGGAAATTGTTGCGATAATGAGGAGCGGCAACGATCAGAACACAGGATTGCCCCTTTATATGGTGCAGGCAACCAACATAATTAGATTGATGAAAGTGCCTAAGGAACTGATGCAAAAACCAAGTCATCTGGACGATTCACGGGGACAGAATCTCTACCGGTAGAATCGAATTTATTGTCATAAGAAACTTATATTTCTCAGGTGATGTATTATGGTGGACGGGAAGGACTGGGCAATAATTGAACTTCTCAGGGCTAACTCTAGAATTTCCAACTCAGATATAGGCAGGGAAATCAACGTATCCGAAGGAACGGTAAGAAAACGAATCCAGAAACTCCGTGATGAAGGTGTTATAAGAAAATTTACAGTGGTTCTGCACAATGAGGGCGTTGAGGGAATAATACTTCTGCGTACTGAGCCCAAGAAGTCGAAGGAACTTACTTCTTCCCTTGGCAAGAGATTCGATGAAATTTATGAGTTCACAGGCAGGTTTGATCTCGCAATAAGGGTTAACTGCAAATCTCTGGAAGAACTGAATGCAATTGTCGATGAACTGAGAAATACAGATGGTATAAAGAACACAGACACCCTTATCAGACTTCATTAACTAGTCATTTCTTTCGATATAATTATATATCAAAGTCTGATTAGAACAGAGGAGAACCACATGGCAGAAGAGAACGTTATTTTCGTTGGAAAAAAACCAACTATGAACTATGTACTGGCCGTAGTTACGCAGTTCAACAACAATATTGACAGGATAGTGATCAAGGCGAGGGGCAAAGCCATCAGTAAAGCTGTGGATATCGCCGAAATAACCAGACATAAGTTTATTCAGTCGGCGAAATACGAAGACATAAAAGTCGAAACTGAAGTTCTCCATGGGGAAAGAGGAGACTCAAACGTTTCATCGATTGAGATCACCCTCAAAAGATGAGATATTTTCTCATAATTTTTGATCTCGAACTGTATTTTTATGATTCTTAGCGCTTCGCAGAACAAACTTTCTGTTATGAACAATTATTAAATGAGCAGTTTAAATTACGCTAAGGCATAGTGGATAGATGAGGGACTTTCTGGAATGGCAATTGGGCCTTCACGGTAAGGTTGATGAAGTCAATCAGAGGCTCATGGAAGCAGTACATACTGACCAGGAAGATCTTTACAGGATGTCCCTGTACACAATAGAGGCTGGCGGAAAACGCTTCAGGCCACTTTTAACAATCCTTGCATACGAGATAAGCTGTGACCAGCCATATAACAAGATCTTGGATCTGGCTGCAGGATATGAATTAATACATACAGCAAGTCTAATCCATGACGATATTATTGATAATGCCTCGGTGAGAAGGGGCAGACCAACAGTAAATAGCGTGGACGGACTCGCGAACGCCATAGTCGTTGGTGATTATCTTTTTGCCAAGGCATATGAGCTCGGTTCAAGATACGGCACAACAGTATCGAAAATTATGGCCGACGCCTCAAGCAGACTCGCAGAAGGGCAGACACTCGAAGCGGTAAACCTCGGCAATCTTGATCTGGACGAAAAGACTTACCTGGAAATAATCAGCAACAAGACGGCCAGGTTTTTTGAGGCATGTGCTTTCGGTGCAACAACAGCAGCAGGAGCAGATGAAAAGTTATCCTTAAGCCTGAGGGATTTTGCATACAATCTCGGAATGGCATTTCAGGTAACAGATGATATCCTCGACATCGTGGGAGATGCTACCAAGCTAGGAAAACCAACTTTCACCGATCTAAGGCACAATGCCATGACCTTACCTGTAATCGATACCCTGAGGAAATCAGATGAAAATACAAGAAACCGATTAAAACACGCATTACTGAATGGCGGTGATGAATCGGTGGACAGGGAACTGAAGGACCTCATGGTTCAAACCGGGGCTATAGATTATTCATTCTCAGTTGCAAAGGAGTTCTCTGGAAAAGCAATGAATTCTCTTAAAAATACCGGTAAATCTCCGGATCTGCATCTCCTAATGGAGCTGGCAATGATTGTGGTCGAGAGAATAGAAGAACTCAGTTGAATCATCGAAATCACTGCTCTTCTAAACAGAGAATTCCTGAAAAATAATATTTATCGTTAACCTATCAACTACCATGGAAAACGAAAATTTTCAAAAATTCAGGGAAGATACACTTCAGAGTCTGGGTCTGGAGAAAGTAAATTCTGGCATTTTTAACGGAAAATGGGTTACTACTGCCAACAAATCAAAGATCAGGTCAATGAGTCCTATCGATGGATTGGTAAACTCTGAAATTACGCTTGCAGAAAGGAAAGACTTTGATGGAATGGTAAGGAATTTATCCAGGGTCTTTGAGGAGTGGAGAGAATATCCTGCCCCGAAGAGAGGGGAGATCATCAAGGCCCTTGGAGACGCTCTCGTCAAGGATAAAACCAGACTTGGTGCTCTTGTTTCACTGGAAACAGGTAAGACGGTATCTGAAGGGGAAGGAGAAATTCAGGAGATGATCGATATCGCATATTTCGCCTCAGGTCTTTCAAGGCAACTTTATGGATTGACAATGGGAAGTGAAAGGCCCCATCACAGACTGTATGAACAATGGCTTCCGCTTGGCACAATTGCCGTAATCAGCGCCTTCAACTTCCCGTCCGCCGTGTGGTCATGGAACGCTATGGTGGCAGCAGTATGCGGTGACACAACCCTCTGGAAACCATCTACAAAAGCGGCTCTAGTGGCAGTGGGCGTAATGAAGTCCATAAGTGAAACACTCTCCAACCTTGGTGCTCCCCCAATATTTGGGCTGATGGTAAGCAGGGGCAGTGAGGGTGGCGAATGGATCTCCAATGAACCGTCCATCCCCCTTGTTTCATTTACTGGGTCTACAGCAACCGGCAAAAAAATTTACGAAACGGTATCAAGGAGGGTGGGAAGAGTTATCCTGGAGCTCGGAGGAAATAACTGTGCGATAGTATCAAACAGGTGTGACATGAAGCTGGCGCTAAAAGGTGTTGCCTTCGGTGCGCTTGCAACTGCGGGACAGAGATGCACAAGTACCAGAAGGGCTGTGGTGCATGAGGATATTTATGAAGAATTCGTAAAGAATCTTAAGGACATATACAAGAAAGTGAAGATTGGCAATCCTAGAGAACCTGGAGTGCTTGTGGGCCCGCTGATTGACCGGAAGGCAGTGGAAGGGTACTTCAGCAGCCTCAAGGAGGCTGAAAAGGAAGGCGGAAAGATCCTAGTTGGAGGAACTGTAAAGACTATTCCCGGACTGGAAAACGGCCACTATGTTGCTCCTACAATAGTGGAAGCGAATCCGAATATGAACATAGTCCGATCTGAAACATTTGCACCAATTCTTTATGTGTTTAAGTACAGGGACCTCAACGAAGCGCTGAGAATACACAACAATGTTCCGCAGGGTCTTTCATCTGCCATATTCACCACCGATCTAAGGGAGGAAGAGGTATTTCTATCAGCCCGCGGTTCAGACTGCGGAATAGCCAACGTTAACACCAGCACAGCCGGTGCTGAAATAGGCGGAGCCTTCGGCGGAGAAAAGGAAACCGGTTACGGGCGTGAAAGCGGCAGCGATGCATGGAAAGCCTACATGAGACGCCAGACCGTTACAAAGAATTACGGCATGGATATCCCGCTGTCTCAAGGAGTCAAGTTCGAAGTTTAGCTTAACATTTATTACCCACAATAATTTTTTAAACATTAATTATTATCAATCCGGTAAATATCGTCATCAGTACCTGATGGAGATATCATCTATTTCTCGCCTAAAGTTTGTAAAGTCCGTGGAGATCGTCCCTGCCAGGAATCTTGATCTTGACGACATGAAGAACGCGGCCGAATTGCTGAAAGATACGGCCAACGTAGTGACTGCACCTGAAAATCCAATGGGACTTCCCGGCATCGATCCGGTCATCTCGACATTTCTTGTGGCGCAGGAGTATGGCCTGATAGCAATGCCACACTTAACGCCACGCGACAAGAATCGGCTGTACATTCATTCTCAGGTGCTTACCGCTCTGAAAATAGGGATCAGGAACTTCTTCATAATTGGGGGAGACCCCATAAATTCAAAATCCAATTCAAAGGAAGTAAGGGAAATAGACGTCATGGAAATGATAGAATCCATAGGTAAAACATCGGAATTCACGAAATCCACAATGCCTGACATCACAATAGGCTCTGCTTTAAACCCATACAGGGAAAATGAACAGCAGATTCTTGAGCGTAAGCTTTCCAGTGGTTCGAATTTCTTCATCAGTCAGATAATATTCGAATCGGTTCACCTCAGGAAAGATTGGCTCAAAAACAGGAAATTCAAGGTTTCTGCGGGCTTTATGCCCATTACAAGGAAGTCCCAACTTGACTTTGTAAGCAAGATGGGCGTAAAGATATCGCCGGAAACACTGCAAAGATTGCAATCGGCGGAGGATGTCTCCGGAACATCGGCTAAAATCATACTTGAAGCATATGAGGGTCTCAAGGGATACGTGGACGGAGTTCACCTGATGCCTCTGGGAAACAACAAACTGGCAAAGGAAATATTGGAGTGTATATAGATGACAAAATTGTTGAAACTGGTACATGGAATTTACCCGAAGAATGAAAAACTGAGAGTTAGAATTGGAAGGTGGGAGCGAGGTATTATGCCTGCAAAGGATCTCAATGATCTCATACAGGATGAAGTGGACAGCTACGAAAAGAATGCTCTCGAACTGAACATTGACAGCTACACAGACCCCCTGTTCAACTGGTTTGATATCTTCCGCCCGCTTAGCGTGATTGCAAAGGGCATAGAACTTGGGCCGTTGACGAGGTTTGGTGAAACAAACACATTCTACAGGCTCCCGGAGTTAAAGGGGGAATTAAGCATGGCCGCGAAACCTTCGGAGTACGCAGAGATAGAAGATAACCTTCCTTTACCGCTCTATCACGTCAGAGATTTTTCCAGGGCAGTAGCTTTCCTCCCCGGCCCGGAAACTTTTTACAGCATGGCTCAGGACAACATCGGAAAAGGTTTCGAAGCTTTTTCAGGGGATCTTGGGAAATACTATTCATCGATTATCTCCAACTTCAAGTTCAGAAAATTACTGGTATTCGAAGCAGTGCAGATCAAGTCGCCCCTTCCTTCAGCATTTTACTCACACCTGCCGGTTGAAAATACCATCCTCTTCACAACCGGGCAGCTGAATGACGGTTTATTCAATGGAATAAAAGGAAAGTTCCACTCCATTCTCAGTACTCCATCCGGGAACAACCTTGAAATTGCAGCGAAACACTCACTGATACCCGGCGTTGAGATGCTGAACGGTAACAATACAAAACTGGAAAATCCGGTTGAAGTGCGTTCAAAACTGCTGGAACTAGGGACAAAATTCAGCCTTGACAAGCTGTACGTAACTAATACTAATTATCTGGATTTTCTCCCCAGGCCGATAGCGGACAAAAAATTGGAAATCCTTTCAAAGGTAGGTGAGTGATTTGCAGGAAAAGACATTAATAACACAGGAAATAGGCAGTTTCAGGAAACCAGAATATCTCAGCAAGAAATTCCATACGATTGAGGGTAAAAAAGAGTTCTACGATCTCGCAAAGAAGGCAACGGTGGAGACCATCGGCCTCTTTGAAAGCGCAGGCCTGGAAAACATTGGTGTCGGGGGAGAAATGTTCAGATGGGAAATGTATGAGCATCTTGCGGCAAACGTAGACGGCCTCGAATTTTACGGCATGGTGCGTTCATTTGACAATCGATACTACAAGAAGGGCAGCGTTGTGGGACCCATACGGAGAAGGTCACCATTTCATCTAGACGAACTTGAGTTTCTGCTCTCAAACTCGAAGGGTAAACTGAAAGTTCCCGTTACCGGGCCATACACGATGATGGACTGGTCGTTCAATGAACACTATGGGGACAGGCTCGAGCTTGCAAACGCATACGCTGACGCCATAAACCATGAGATCAGGGACCTGAAGAAAGTATGGGAAAAAGTAAGAGGGGACGAGGTTCTGGAAATTCAGATAGACGAGCCTGCGGCCACGACACATCCCAGTGAGATGGATATAGTTGTGGAATCCGTAAACAGATCATTTGAAGGCATAGGCAACATCGAACCTACAATACACGTATGTTACAGCGTTGATTACAGGTATCTCTACAACACCCTGCCGGATCTGAAGGTAAAGGGGCTCAATCTTGAATATGCAAACAGGGACAGGCACTCAAGAGGGGTAGAAGTTGAGAAAAGACCCGGATACGCTGACCTCAAAGCATTCTCCGAAGTAAACCAGACCCTGAGCGAGCCTAAATTCATAGGTCTCGGTGTCACGGATGTCCACATAGACTTCATTGAACCGGTAGACCTGATCAGGGACAGAATAGAAACGGCAATAAAACTGATCGGCGACCCTGATCTGGTGCGAGTGAATCCAGACTGTGGACTCAGGACCAGGTCAAGGGAAATAGGACTTGAGAAACTGAAAAACATGGTTCTGGCTACAGAAACAGTCAGGACGTTGTCAAATCTTAGTTGATTTGGCCGTTTAGGGGGCTTCAAAAGCATGAAAGAAAAGCAGAAGTTAGATCGGAGAAATACATACACACCTGCGGATGCTCCACAAGTCCGCAGCAACTGTGGCCATGCATTAAACAATCCGGAAACGGATAGTGTGCATGACTTAAAAACCCCTTCTAACAACCCCGATGTGGACCTACCCGGCATGAGGGGACGGGACCTGAGGGTCCCCGTCATGAACATGCGCAACGAACCGCTGATGCCGACAACACCCGCAAAAGCGAGAAGACTCCTGAAGGAAGGCAAAGCGGAGGTGATCAGATCGAAGCCGTTCACCATACGGCTTCTTTACGCCACAGGAGAAACAACACAACCCGTAACCCTGGGAATAGACTCCGGCTACAGATATATCGGATTCTCCGCCGTAACTGAAAAGGCGGAACTGATCTCCGGCGAAGCCATAATACGAACCGACATACCAAAACTGAACCTGGAAAAGGCAATGTATCGCAGGAGCAGGAGAAACAAATTATGGTACCGCAAACCAAGATTCATGAACAGGGGAAACAAAAAGGAAGGATGGTTCG
>JAMDDH010000003.1 GCA_023488885.1 Thermoplasmatota archaeon
AATCATTAGAATGCCACCAAGTGCAGTTTGTCTATACACTTCCGGGCGTGCAGGAGATGTACACCAACAACCTGAAGGACGGGAAGGTGAACGGGAAGTGAAAGACTGCCCAGATTGCTATCATATAAGCTATAACATTGCACTTCGGCAGGTGCAGGAGATTTCCTTGACAGGGGAAGTTGAGAAATGAGCAGCAGAATTCGATTCCTATCTGTGATTGCGATCGTAATTATCGGGTTTCTTGTGTTCGCCCCTGTGATCTATGATGGCACAACTGTATATCCTCCCATTCCACCGGGAGGGCCGTACGCTGGATCCGCAGAATTCAGTGCAACTCAGTATATTTCGATTAGCCTGCTAATTGCTGGTTTTGGAGGTAAACTCACGCTCTCCTCCCATGGAAATGACTACCAGGCGGTGGCATGGGGCTGGGCATTCCCGGAATGAGAATGGATCACCCGGTCCTTAGACACTTTTGAACGCTGTTCTATGCCGCTTCTATGTTTCCGCACATGAGGAACCGGACAGAGAAGGGCAGATAAAGATAATTAACTGATAATTTTATTCGCTCATTTTGGAATGATCATGTTTCCATGAAAAAGGATTTCTGTGGTGGGCTTTTCGGACACTGAATTGAGGAAATATGCTTCAATATACCAAGCAAAACGAGTCTTATGAAGCAAATATAAATATTGCCTATGGTTCTAAATTATCAATGGTGCATTTTGAATACATGAAAAAGGATGAATTTCCCCGATATTGGAAATATTCAGTCGAATCCTGGATAACTGACATGCAGAAAGCAGGCCTCCTTAAGGAAGAGATAACCTACGAAGAAGCAGAGGAACAGGTCAAGAAGTTCCTTCCAGAGGGGACAGAGACTCCTGGACACCACATTATGCACATCATACATGCGGAAGAAAGAGTTGGTGACATATGGTTTGAAATCAGAGAGCGGGGGGTGAAGGAAGCTTATCTCTGGGACATAGTAATCAATAAGGAACACAGAGGGAAAGGTTACGGAAGGAAATCAATGACGGAACTTGAAGGATTCGTCAAGAATGCAGGAGCGAAGAGGATATCCCTGAATGTGTTCGGGTTTAACTCAATCGCCAGAAATCTCTACATAACTTCTGGATACCACGATGCCGCAATTACCATGATGAAGTATTTATAGAATTGGGGTTGTGGCAACCTAACTCCACCCCTCAACCCACTTTCTCATCTCTTTGCGGTCGTATTCCTCAAATGGGATATTAACATAATGCTCATACTGCGTCACTGTGGTATGGCCCTGGCTCAATGCAATCTGCAATGACTTGTCCGGATAGTAAAACACCAACCAGGATTCCCAGGTCTTCCTGAAGGTCTTGTTGTTAACCGGAGCTCCCTCGAGGATCCTTTTCGACAGCCTCCTCAGCTTCATGTCGAATGCAGGAAGCTCAGGCAATGGATGCGGAGCCTGGAATAGATCTGATATGAGAGTCTTACCGATATCACCCAGCCTTATGGCACGTTCTTTCTGTTTTGCCTTGACTTTCATCATGGATCCCCGGGGAAGATGGATGAATCTACCATCCAGCCAGTCTGGGTTCTCTCTGAATCTCTTCAATTCTGCGTATCTCATTCCCGTTACCAGGAGTGATGTGCATATCCTTTTCATGTTTATGTCCAGGCTGTCTCTCAGGATCTCCCATTCCGATGGCCTGAGAATCCTGACTTCAAATTTCTCTGATGATCTGACAATGGCTCTCAAAATGAGTGTTAAGTTTGCAACAAGACTTAATGGTTTTTCTATGTCCGTTCATATACTGGCCTTTGGAATTCTGATTGTCGATATATAAAGGGCGTTAAGTTTTAGGGCAAAAGTTAACGCAGTCTTTTGCCAGAGACTATTCGATTTCAATGTAAACTTTGACTTTTTTAGGTTTTCCGTCTAAAGATTTCTTAGGAAGAACAACGTAAAATGTTCTGCCGTCTGGGGTCAAGCCTGAATACGATTTATAGCCCGCCCATATTGGGGTCAACGCTGGCATAACTTCACTCTCGATCTTCATAATCAAATATAAGGGGAGCCTATTTTAATGTAATCAATGGTATCGCTTTCTCAATTTAACTCATTCACTGGATCGAGAAATTAAACGCCTCAGAAAATGCAATTGTCTCATTTTTTATAACTTGTAACGAAGAATAATTACTTTCTAAATAAGTCGGGGAAAAAGTATCTATTAAGTGAGGGCTAAAATATGGGCCATTTATCAAGTAAGTTCCATTTGTTCCAGAGTATATGCATATAGAATTTATGTGAACGGGGGCACCAATAAACGCACTTGGTTTTCCATAACCTAAAACAGGAACTTTTGTCGTGTAGTCAATAGCAGTTTGGTATATTCCTCCCGGCACTTCCTTTTGGAGCTCCTGGAGACCGGTTTGAATCAGATTCTTTGCCAAAATTGGAGTACCGGAAACTGTTGCGTTCATATACTGATTATAGAGATATATTGGGTAGAATCTTACTGTGTGCCCGTGGGCATTGAAAGTAAGGGAGTTAAATATTAGTCCCGGAGTGTTGGGAAAAACATCATTGGGATCTGAGCTGTGAGTCGATACACTCTTATTCAAATCCGTATATTTACTTAGCATCCCATAGATGCCCAAGAATAAGTCGCACCTATTGGGCAGCCGTACCAAGATATGAGAAAAATTGCATCCTTGGCGAGAGGGAGTGGATCATTTATCTTCATGAGTTCGTATTTTTCCATAAGAGCTTGACCAAGTAGACTACTCATGCGGTAACTTGGCTGTTACATGTATAAATGATATTGTTACTGGACCCGGCAATGAGGGTTTGTAGAAATCCTCCTTAAACCAATCAACTTTAAACTACTACCGTATTGTTGAATTCAAGATGCACATTCTGCGACTGGGATGTGAATTTATAAGGTCCAAATGTGTTGTACATTGTTATGGTAAAATTAAGGTAAAAGTGATGGAAGCCCGGATAATTCTCAAGGGCAGGACTGAGAGGATCAGGCTCATTGAGTGTACCTGGTGGATTCACTATGAGTCCTAGACTATTGCTAGTAACATCGTACCATGTCTGAATCCCACCGCTAAATCCTTCGGGGGAATTTACTGTTAAATTGCCTATACTAAAAGGAACAGAATTGATAGAACTATTCGAGGTAATTTGATATATGTCGATTATGGATAGTGTACTAGAGACCGCGTAATTAGCTGAGTAATATGCACTGCCAACCTCAACTGGATTTAGCCCATTGAAAGGTCTTAGCAGATATGCAAATGAAACAATCCGATCCTTCTGTGTGAAGTTTACATATCCTACTTTAAAATTATAATGAGGAATATCGTTCACAACAAAGCTATTCAAGGCTGCTTGTGGAGTCAATGGTGATACTGTGGGAAATTCATACGTTCTTGTTGAAATGCTGACAAATGAAAAGGTTATTACTATGATTACAGAAACCACCACCAATATTCTCACTTGTTTCTTGGTGCTGACTTTCATGTGATCTGTGCCCTAATTAACATCACCCTAATCCTCTCCAATAATTAACGGTTCCGATAGTATAAAAGTGTCTCCACCAGTAGCATCGTTTAAAGTAAGTGAACTCGAATACACAAAATAGTTTAGGGCAGCAGTTGATGCGGTGAGGGATCCTTGCGGAGGTGCAATTTGGAAATTAATGTTTACCAACACATCAAATATCCAAGATGGCTCGCCGATGCTCCTATCGAAAACTGCAGAAAGTCCAGAGGGGTACTCAGGGACTTGCAAATCATTGAATGTAGTGGGTGGGATATTTCCACTAAGTGAGGAAAAATACAAGACACCAATTGCTGATAATATTGCGGCGCCGCTCGCAAAATCAGCCGGTACCAGTGCAATAAACGCAGACCACAATGCATACTCAACTGGACCCCACGACGTCGTAGTATTTTGTGATGCCTCGTCAAAGAGGGCAGCCACTCCTAGAGATACAGCCTGGCTTGACGTCGAGCCGAATGAATTACCAGTCCATTTTAATTGGTCAGTATAGTTGGTAATGCCTGCAGCAGACCCTAAAGAATTCGTATATGTAGTAGTGGGAACGAAAGAGGATTCGAATTGTACCTGAGTGGTGTACCCACTTGTAAAAGGTCCTACAACGCCAGTCTCCACCTGGATCACTTCAGTTCCCAATGACTGCCCAAGTGTATTGTAGATGGTTAGAGCATTGGAAGCATCCGTCGGTCCGTTGCTGGTACCAGTGTTAACAAGATTGTCATACACATTTATCACCTGATTCACCTGTGATGGAGTACCTTGTCCCCAATAGCCCCCATATGTCATCTTTACGCCTGTGTAATACCCGGGTGCTGGGGTCCACGTATAATCAAAGGTACCAGTTGATGTCACAGTTTTTTGAAACAGGAACGTTTGTCCACCGCTCGAAGTTAAGCCATAGAAATCCATAGTCACATACGTAGTGCTGACTGGATCAGGCGTACCCATTGATGAAACATCCGCAGCCAGAGTTATACTTGTTCCATAGACAAATGCGTCATTGGTGCTGCTCACACCAGGGAGACCGAGAGATGCGGTTGGTGGACTACCAGAGGAACCGCCGCCCCCACCTCCGCCGCCGATGATGCGATCCGGCCTTATTACGGGATCAATGCTGGTAGTTTCATTATTGGAAATGGTAAATGGCCCGAATGGAAGAGAGACTATGTTGTTCTTGGTATCTGACATCAAAATTCCAGAGTGGAATAGGGCCATCTCATTCTTCCATGAGATTTGGATGTTCTGATCTCTGTATATCCATGACCGTGAGCTTATGGGAGCAAAGACAGTTTTCTGAGAGATGGGCAAACTGATCGACCTTCCTGAAAAACCGAATGTGCTGACATGTTCACGATGATTTGTCACTACAACAAAGGTTGCGACATAAGTGGCATTGTGCAGATTTAGGTTCTTAACGGCAATGCTCGCGTCTATTGATCCTTGGTTAAAAGAATAAATCTCAGCAATCCTTACCTGAGAATTATTTTCTATTAATACAGCTGAGTTCTGGTAGGCATTTACTATCCTTTTGATTCTAAAATGGGCCAATCGCTCAGCTTTCAAGCCGCTCTGGGTCATCTTTTCAATAGTCCAGGATACCTTTCCGAGGCTATTTCCAAAAGCGATAAAAGCCTGATTTCCTTTAAAGATGACTTTCTCGCTTCCAACCTGGTATTGGTGAACATTACTCTGTATAGGCGATGCCATGCTCATACCGGGAAAAAGCATCAGTATAGCGGCAAATATTGATACCACAATCGCAACCTTGCCATTCATAGAGTCAAATATAATACAAATTTTATTTATTAATTCTGTAGCACTCTTCGATAAATTAACAATTCGTTCTTGCCTGGCATTTATCTGCTTTTTTGGGCTGAGAATGGAGAAACATCAAACATGATGGTATATTTCAGATGCAAAAAACTACAAATTGAAGGAAAAACGCTGGGGAAACTGAGTTCCAGGGAGTTGAGAAAGTCTAAGCGGAAAGTAGAGACCCAATCCTTCTTGTTGAATAATAGATCATTGGTTTAATTCCTTCATAAAAATATTTCAATTCGGATGTTATTTAAATCGTTATGTAAAATCACCGATTCAGTGGGGAAATAACACCTATACGAGAAGAATGTAACCGACGGAGTCGACTGAGACACTCGCAGTATTGCAACTTAAAAGCGTTATTTTGTTATGATTCCAGACTATTGTCTCACTTTGGTATTTAAACCGGACAAATTTCTCAAGAACTCTCTCACGGATATCTTATCTATGTAATACATGAGAAGTTAGTGGTAGTGGAAAAACAGGACAAAAATGTTTGGAGATTAAGTAAAATAAGGGGAAAAGTGAAGTGTCCCCCTCTGTGTCCTATTTTGTCCTTGGGGACATTTTCATATAGTTACGCCGGAATCATCAGAATCCGGAACTCTGTTCTTCTCGGTATCTACTTTCTGCTCACAATTCGGGCATGTTGTTCTCTTTGCTTGGCCTGTGAATCTCCAGATATAGCTACAATGGTTGCACTTAACGTCATATCCATTGAACTTGGCTTCCTTTTCCACAATGTAGACTTTGGAATTGCAGTTAGGGCATGTGGCCATTCTCAGAAATCCATGGTATTGCCAGGAATAACCACATTCACCACAAGTCAATGGAATTCCATCACTTGAATCCCTGGATCTTCCTGTCAACTTCTCCTCAAATTCCTTGAACCTTGTCTCCATGTATTCTATCTTCTTGGCCTCATATGCTTCTGTCAGAGGCTGGGAAGGCAACTTGAACCTGGAAGTCTTGATCGTGATCTTCTTGAATCCTCTCTGGATCTGAGGATACTTGAACCAGATCTTGTCGTCATGGTACGGAGAAGGGAATGGCAGCTTGGGTTTCATAATTCCTTGCACATCAGTTGCTTCAAACATCACGTGAATAAGGTTCCTGCTCTGACGCTCAATGAAGTAAATCTTTGGAACTGTGATAAGGAGAATAATCTGCATATACCTGAATCCCTGAGTGAGCATTCCGAATATGACTGAAGACTGGTTTTTCCATAATCTTGCATTCACGCCAAGGCCGGCATCATCAAAAATTACAACAGATCCCGGCTTGAGTTTCCCGGAATTGACCAGGGTGATGAGATCCTGGACGGTGAAGACTATTCTTTCAACAGAGAATTCATGATCAATTTGTTCAGCCAATGAAATAGCAGAAAGAGATTTTCCGGATCCGGTATCGCCTACAAAAATTCCAATGAGATTCCTGTTCTGCTTGATTCTCCGTTTTACCCAGGGGATCAGCCAGGTAGATTTCTCTCCAGGTTCGAACTGAGGCATTTCAATCACTGTAT
>JAMDDH010000060.1 GCA_023488885.1 Thermoplasmatota archaeon
CCTGTTATCGTGACAGGGGATACCAGGGTGCACCATGCAGGGGAATAGATGCAACAATGGATCGCGCCTCGAGGAGCACTCCCCTGACAATTGATCAGATGCGCAGGAACCGCAGGATCACGAGGAAGAGATCACCCGGAGAAAGACCTTACTCAATCATCAAGGGAAAATTCAACGGTGGTCATGTTTATGTGACAATGGTGAGGCGTGTTCGCGTGAAGGCGATGTTCAGGTGTCTCTGCTACAATCTTTTCACCTTGATGAACCTGAAAAAACATGGGAAGATAGCGGCAGCTATCTAAAATTAGTGGAAAGGAAGGGAAAAACAGGAAAAATTAAGGAGTTTTAAGGAGAATATCCTCATCCAGCGGTATGATCGAGTCAAAAATACGGGTTCAGTATTGTTTTATTAGAGGGGCCATTAGATTATAGAAAAGGTCTGATGTTTTCGGGGGAAACGCTAAGATACAGATCGACAGCAGCACCTATTCCAACGGGCAATCTATAACTCTTGATGCATCAACTACATATGAGATACAAGCTGTCTCTATTGCCAGTGGATACAAATTCTTCCAGTGGGAAACAAGTTCAGGCAGCATTGATAATTACGAAGGCACACCGACTTATCTTAATACGGGAACAAGCTCTGGGAGTCTTGTGCTTGTTTTAAATGGCACTTCATCAAATTGGGCAGGTTTTGTTCAGTCCGGCTCTATCAATAAGGTAACCGGTGAATTTTACATACCAAGTGCCACTTATGTGGGCGGAACAAAGCCAAACGTAGTTGGATTCTGGGTAGGAATAGGCGGTTTTGGTCAAAACACTTTGTGGCAAGCAGGTATTGCCGTTAATGTATCATCCAGTAATGTGGAGACAGTAACACCTTGGTATGAGGCTCTTCCAGCCGGTCCAGTTTATAATAGCGGTATGCATTTTAATCCTGGGGATTTGGTTCAAATTTGGACAAATTATAGCAATGGGATAGCGACTTTTGAAATAAAGGATTATACAACAGGCCAGTCTTGGGGTGGCAGTATAGCGTACACCACAAGTACTTCGACAGGTGAATGGATTGTGGAGGATATAGGCTTAACTGTACCTAATTATAACGATGTAACTTGGACAATAGCATCTACAAATGATGGAAATCTACTCTCTCCGATTACTGCTTTCACGCAAGAATCTGTGGGGCAGATAAGTTACTGTGAGTATATAACTGAGCCAAATCAGTTTGTTGTTGATTATAGTGGATAAACATGAATAGTTTAAGGCTAAAGATAGCAGCGGGTACGTTGATTTCATTTTTGATTTTCAACATAATTCTAATTCTTGAATATTCTCCGATAATATCATTGATTCCAGCATCCAAAAACATGGGATGGCCATTTTTCAATGTTTGGTTTCTAGGGTTCGTTATCCCTACGGACTCTTTGGGAATTCAGTGGGACTTACTTGATTTTCTAAGTCTTATGTTCTTGCACGAGAGATTGATAATTCCGTCGTTGGTGATTTTATCATCAATGGCACTTGCATTATTTTTCTCGCGAAAGTTACCACCTCTTGCTAAGAAGAAGAGGGGTGAGGCATCTGGACAAGACGCAATCAAGGTGTTTCTGGAAAAAAGGCCATAGTCATTTTATTCTTCTTCGCTTTAATTTGTCAGCATTAGGCAGGTAACGGTAGCTTCGATCCCCTTATTGCCTTCTCCACTCTCTCCGGATCACCCTTCAGCCTGTTCATTGTCTCCGTGACTATTGATCTCGGTTCCTCCATGTCAATAGAGCAGAAATTTCCAAGTTTCTGATATTTCAGTATACTTCCAGACAATCTCATCAGGACTTGTGCTATCTTTTGTATTCACTTGTCTAGCAAAGACAAGAATTGGAACAGCAAGAATTAGAGTAATGGACAGTAAATGTGGAGAAGCGTAACCCAAGACGAAGTATATATACATTCCCCATATTACATTTTTGTATGACGAAACTAGTAAGTATACGAATTGATGAGAAGACTATTGCTGAGGCCAAGAGATTGAAGATCAACCTTTCAGAGGTCATGAGAGAATCTTTGGAAAGTGAGATTAAGAGACGGAATGAAAGAGACTTCTTAGAAAGCCTATCTAAGATACGTAAACTTCTAAAGAATGTAGACAGAAATCAACTTCTCGAAGATTTACGGAAAGATAGAGATGAAAGGCGATAAGATGAGTTCAAGCTATGTTATGGATACGAGTTCATTGTTTTCTTTATTTTTCATTGATTCCGAAAATAGAATTCAAGCAATCTTGAGTGAATCTTACATCCTAGACCTCACAGCATATGAGGTAGGAAGCATATTGATCAAAGGAAACGACGGACACATAAAGGGGCTGAATAATGATGCAATAATCGTATTGACAAAGGAAATAGAAATGGTAATCTCAAAAATCAAGGTAATTAGGCTTTCACCAATCCATATATCTGAGATAATGGCTTTCTCCAAGTCCACTGGGTTAACGTTTTATGATGCTTCTTATGTTTTCTACAGTAAAAATCTAAACTTGGCATTGTTAACTGACGATAGAGAAATGTATGTTAATGCAAAAAGGATGGGGTTAGACGTTAAGAAAGTGGAAGAACTCCCAAACTGATCCTGTTTCTAACCCAAACGAACGCATGCCAGAAGGAAATTCTCAGAGTTTTTGTTCAATTTTTTGTATCTACTTGATTATTTAACTGGAAATTTACGGTCTAGTTGAGAGGGGGCTTAACTTATATACTTAGAATTTCATTGCACTGTTTATAGACGAAATCATTCTCTTCACCTCTTCACTACCAACAGTTTCCTCGCTCAGATTCAAGGAATTCTTAACCACATCGTCCTGATAAATATCTCCGTCGTTATGTGGTGCGAGGTGCACATGAAGGTGAGGGAAGTGATCCCCGAACACGTACAAATATACAAGTTTTGCATCAAGTGCAATCTTTATCGCGTTTGAGATCGCTGCGACCACGGTTCCGAACTCCATTGCTTCCTCTCCGTTCAACTCAGTTATATTACGAATATGCCTCCTTGGTTCAAGATAACAGAATCCTTTAACCTGTTTGTAAGTGCTTGCAGTGGGCCTCCACAAACGATTCTGTCAGACTTCAATTCGCTTGAAATCTCTGTCAGCTTGACCATTACATATTTTGCAATCGCTTTCCACTGAAAATGTTAGTTCCATGAAATTAGATTCTTCAAAGATTGAAAAAATTTGTTTTGGCACAGATTGTGGTACCTCAATTCTTCGGTTCAATTCACAAATCAGTATCTCCGAACTGAGTTAATTTTTATCTCAAGGATACAACAGTATTTAGATGGTAACTAAAGCCATCAGGCTCAATTCTTATCTCTGTTATTTCAAACCCAGTTTCAATCAAGGGCGATCTCAATTTTTCAGGGGACATAGTTAAGTACTTGACATATTGGCCTTTATCAGGGCCCTAATCAAGAACATGGTCAGAAACACTGACATTCTTGAGAAATTTAAAGCGCCTTTCAGTGGTCTCCTTTATCACTGTAATCGCCGGTTGAAAATTGCGCATTTTCGCCGGAATAAAAATGATCCAAACCGCCTGTTTAATTTTGATCCACCTCCTGACTGGGAAATGGGTCTTGTGTGCCAAGGAATCGATATATCCTGCGGGTGAAAGTCCTGCATAGTAATTGCGTGTGCGACTATGAGCTTGAACCACGAACTATGGAGCAATCCGCAGTATCGAAACTGGTTGACGAAATCCGAAAGGAGAGCGAGTATGCAGGTTGCAACAACAGTGAAACCAAATGAGCGTCGTGAATACCCACACTCCCGGGCAGGAGTGTTGAGGGGAGGCAGAGTCTGTATGACCTTGACGAATGCTGTAATGGAACGGTGATATAACACGAATAATCTGTATGGAGAACATATACGAAGGGATAGGCAGCCTATAGCCGATTCCCTATTCATGCAGAGGAAAGCCGTTCCACTCCCCCGGCGTCTTCGGTGTGACATGCATATACGGATATATCGGGTAACTTGGGAGATCCCTGTCCGTCCCAAAAGGGTAACCATGGCTATAAGCGAAACGAAATGCCATAGAAAGCAGGCAGGGAAGTCGGATCAGGGAATAGTAGCAATGAAGTTATCGAAAGACAATGGAGCAAAGGACCTGAAATTTGGTCTGTTTCTCTTGCAGGGAAGGGGGCATAATTCCGAGGAGGTATTCTATGCCGGATGTTGAAAGATATCCGAAACTCCACGAACTGAGGGAGAAGCTTTACCATGCAGCCAAGGCTGACCAGAACAGAAGGTTCTACACCCTTAAAGACAAGGTGTATCGTGAAGACGTGCTGAGATGCTCATGGGAATCCGTGAAATACAATAAGGGTTCTCCGGGCATTGATGCACAGACCATAAACCACGTAATCGAATATGGGGAAGACAGATTCCTCAACGAACTTGCAGAAGACATTAGAACGGAAACGTATCGTGTAAAGGACATAAAACGGGTATACATACCAAAGAAGAACGGAAAGCAGAGGCCCCTGGGTATTCCCGTCATCAGGGACAGGATAGTCCAGGGTGCTGTAAAACTTGTCATAGAACCTATCTTTGAAGCCGATTTCCAGGAATTCTCCTACGGTTTCAGGGAAGGAAGGTCAACACAGGACGCAAGGAAGGAGATACAGAAACTCCTCAACTGGGGATGCACCAACATATACGATGCAGATATCAGGGGATACTTTGACAGCATCGATCATGGCATCCTGATGGAACTCGTCGAACGCAGGATAGCGGATGGATACATCCTGAAACTCATAAGGGCATGGCTCAGGGCGGGCATAATCGAGGATGATATACGCATCGAACCCGTCAAGGGCACACCACAGGGCGGTGTCATCTCTCCGCTATTAGCCAACATCTATCTCAACGAGATGGATCGGCTCTGGAAGAAATCAGGTATCGAAAAGCGAGAGGATGCTCGTCTCATACGTTATTGTGATGATTTCATCGTTCTGTCATCAAGACCGTTCAGGAAAGCAATACCCTTCATAGAGGCTATGCTGAACAACCTCAACCTTGAACTCAGCACGGAGAAGACAAGGATAACGACAGCAAAGGAAGGCTTTGATTTTCTGGGATTCCACTTCTTCCGGAAATATGTACATTCATACAACAAGGAGCACACATACGTCAGGCCGACAAAGCAATCACTCAAATCTGCAAAGACAAGGATCGACAGCATCGCACAGGGAGCGATCAACGGAGACATAGAAGAAACCGTAAAATCACTCAACCTCCTGATGCGAGGCTGGTCAAACTACTACAGGGACATAGAAGCATACAAAACACTCGAGAAGGTGCAGAACTATGCACTGAATCGATTGCGCAAATACCTGAGGAAGCGGCATACGAAATCCGGGTTCGGTTACAAGGAATACGATAGCGAATACATGAGGAAAATAGGGTTTAAACCGATAGTTACGAGGCGATAATGCTGCATGGGATATGGCCATCTGAGAGCCGTATGAGGGAAATCTTCATGTACGGTTCTACGAGGGGCGAGTGGATGCAATCTCCGTCTTGACGGGATGTCAAGGCATAAATCAGGAGCGAGCTACCCACCGTCTACTCTACAATTGTACGGGATGGAGGAGTGGTATATGATCAGGAACAATGAATGGTGCCGGAATGAGCAGAAGGGAGATCGCAAAGGAATCCGGGATATCCAGAAATGCAGTGGGCATCATGCTCAAGTTTTCAACGATCACTGGGTATCTTGTGTCCTTTCCTTCAAAAAAAGGCAATATTGTTTCCAGTTAGGAGTCCCAAGCAATAATTGTGAAAGAACGGTGGTGTCCTGTATTATGCCAGTGAAGAGTTACCGCATAAGTTAAGATGGTTAACTATCGGTTCATTCGAAAGGGAACATTATTTTGCGTCGACGAATTTTAACATCATG
This sequence comes from Thermoplasmatota archaeon, assembly GCA_023488885.1. GTDB lineage: Archaea > Thermoplasmatota > Thermoplasmata > Thermoplasmatales > Thermoplasmataceae > JAJZOM01. The sequence goes on from JAMDDH010000060.1 coordinate 5,964, forward strand.
AAATTTGGCATAGTCGGTCTCGGTAATCACGCAACAGCGAGGGTTATGCCAGCTATCTCAGAGGCTGGCCACAAGATAACTGCAATCTATAGCCGGAATATTGAGAAAGCAAGAAAGGAGGGATTGAGATACAATTCAATCCCTTTCGACAGTCTGGAAACATTTTTCACAAAAGGAGATACGGATGCCATATACATTGCGTCACCAAATTTCATGCATTATGATCAAACGAAGATGGCGCTTTCCGCTGGAAAACACGTCCTTCTCGAAAAACAGATGACGTTGAAGAACGAACATGCAGAAGAACTGGTTAAGATTTCAGAGAAAGAAAAACTCACACTTTGCGTAGGATTCCACTTGAGGTTTCACCCAGCGGTCAACGAAGTCAGGAATGCCATCAGCAAAGGAGAGCTGGGAGAAATAATACACGTCTCTGGGATGTGGGCAGGTCCTCCTTCCGGAGCGAAAGTAACTCCTGACACACAATGGTGGAAGGAAGATGAAAAGGTGGGAGGAGGATCAATTATGGCAACAGGAGTGCACGTTATCGATACAATAAATTACGTCCTTGGACGCGTGCCGGAAAGAGTATCGGCTTTCAGGAATCCGAAGACTCAGATAATTGAGAAAACCCAGCAAGTAAACTTGGATTATGGAGAAACCACTGCTGAGGCGATCTCATCAAGGGCCATAAGCCATCCATTGAACAATCTCACAATATTCGGAACAAATGGAACGCTTACCGCTACAGGAGTATTTTCCGTGAAAGTTGAATCTTCCCTAATAAGGGACGGAAGGAAGCTGAAGGATTACACCGGTGTTAATATGTACAGGGAAGAGGTCCGAGCGTTTGTCAAAGCTATTCAGGGGGAAGAGAACATGATTGCCAGGGGAACCGATGGCTACAACGTCGTGAAGATTGTCAATGCGGCTTTTAGATCTGACTCGGAGAACATAATCGCGGAGATATAACGCATCCTGAGACTGTTCTTCTTGTTTCTGCAACGAAGTGGTACAAATATCCAAATTATATTATACTGAAATAATGTATTATTCAACATGGCAGTTTTTCCGAGTGCAGAATGGCTTGAAGACTACGTACAGAGAATAAACGTAAACAAGAGCTACGAAGAAGCCGCTTTAACGTGGGAAGGCGATTTCATCTTTGAAATTAATGAAATCCCCGGAGGGAAGAGTGAAATAACACGGTTCTACCTTGACCTGTACCACGGGAAATGCAGGTCTTCAAGAATTATCGGAAATGATGAAACAGTTAATACTGCTTTTCAGTACATCGGGCACTATGCAAACTGGAAGAAAATGATCAAAGGCGAGATTGATCCCATACAGGGAATTCTTACAGGGAAATTCACACTAAAGGGTTCCAGGCTGAAAGTAATGCGTTACACGAAAGCAGCAAAATTACTGGTCCAGACGGCAGCTTCTGTGCCTACAGAATTTCCTGAGTGATCGGTACCATAAAATGAAAGCAGCCCTGATGTTTGAAAACAAAAAACCTCTTGTAATAGGCGATTACAATTATCCGGAACCGGATCTCGACGAGGTAGTGGTAAAGGTCGGAGCTACGGGAATATGCAGAAGTGACTGGCATTACTGGAACGGAGACTGGGAATGGATGGGAGTGGTTCCGACGTTTCCGCACATTCTCGGGCATGAAATGGCAGGAATAGTTGAACAGGTTGGCCCTGACGTGCGAAAGTTCAAGAAGGGCGACAGGGTGGTTGTACCGTTTGCACTGGGTTGCGGAAAGTGCAGACCCTGTTCCGAAGGACACCAGAATGTGTGTGAAAACATGATTCCATTCGGTTTCACCTGCATGGGGTCATTCGCAGAGTACGCTTCAATACCGAGGGCTGATACAAATCTCGCCCTGCTTCCGGATTCCATCTCTTTTTCAACTGCCGCCTCGCTCGGATGTCGCTACATGACTTCATATCACGGCGTCGTGGATCAGATCAGGTTGCATCCGGGTGAGTCATTCGCTGTATTCGGTGCTGGAGGAGTTGGAATGGCTGCGATTCAAATTGCATCCTCCTTGGGTGCCCTTCCGATAGCAGTTGATATCGACGACAATAAGCTGAGGATGGCTGAAGATATGGGAGCTATAGCAACTTTAAATTCCAGTGGGATGGATGTCTATGAAATCGCAGATCGGATAAATGAACTTACAGACGGCGGTGCTGACTGCACACTTGATGCACTCGGGATAGCGTCAACATGCGTCCCAGCAATCTTATCCCTAAGGCAAAGGGGGAGACACTTGCAAATAGGTCTTACTACAGGAGATCAGGCCGGCATGACCACGCTGCCGACTGATGTAATAGTAACTAAGGAGATCCAGTTCACGGGTTCATTCGGTATGCCGCCACATCGTTACAGGGAACTGCTGGGTCTGATAACTAGTGGAAAACTGCATCCTGAAAAACTGGTTACACGAAAAGTTGCACTGGAAGAAGCCAGTTCAGTTCTCGAATCAATGACCAGTTACAATACAATGGGAACTGTCGTGATAGACCGTTTCTAAATTTACGGGGTAAACGAATTGGATAAATATGACATACTTGTTGGCGGAAAGTGGGAAAAGCCAGAAAGCGGGGAGTATGGAAGAGCAATAGATCCTTCCAATGGCAGTGTCGTGGCAGAATTCGCAGTTGCCGGCAAAGAAGATACTGGCCGTGCGGTGGAGGCGGGCAGGAGAGCTTTCGAACATGGAGAATGGAGCAGATTCTCATACCGTAAAAGGGCAGGTGTTCTGGCAAGGGCTGCCGAGATTATGGAGGAGATAAGTGAAGAGTTAAACGAACTTGAATCGAGAAACGGTGGAAAACCTATCCGCCAGGCCTCATTTTTCGATATTCCGCTTGCTATCTCGTGCATTCAGTACTACGCTTCCCTGGGTGAATCTGCCGATCGAGAAGGAAGTCAATTCGGCAGAAGAAAAATTGAACAGCCTGATTATCCCGGGACTTACGGAATAATTGATCACGAACCTTACGGCGTGGTTGGCGCGATAGTGCCATGGAATGTACCTCTTCTTATGGCAGCATGGAAAACTGCTCCAGCGCTTCTTGCTGGTAACTCTGTCCTTCTTAAACCTTCCCACATAACTCCCCTGACTGCCCTTAAGCTTGGTGAAATATTTTATCGTGCAGGGCTACCTGAGGGAACACTATCTGTATTGCCGGGAGAAGGAAAAGTAGTGGGATCAGAGCTCGCTTCGAACCGGGATATAGATGCTTTGAGTTTCACAGGTTCAACAGAGACAGGAAAAGAAGTCATGAGACTCTGCTCTGGCAATGCGAAAAAGGTCATGCTGGAACTCGGGGGCAAATCCCCAAACATTGTCTTCGAGGACGCAAACCTTGATCGCGCGGTCAGGGCTGCGATGTTTGCTGTATTTCTCCATTCCGGGCAGTTGTGTGAATCTGGAACAAGACTGCTGCTTTCGAAAAAAATCTACGACAAGTTTTTGGAAAGAATGGAAAAGAGGGCTGCATCCATGAGAATGGGACCTACAGACGACATGGGCACGGACATCGGTCCACTGATATCCAGGAAACAGCTTGATAAAGTAAAATCATACATCGATCTGGGAGTTTCAGAGGGTGCCAGGCTCATTCACGCTGGAAAAAATGACATTACGGAATGGGACCCAGCATCAGGTTACTATGTCAAGCCGACTATATTTGCAGACGTTACCAGGGATATGAAAATATCGAGGGAAGAAATATTCGGGCCTGTTCTCGCAGTTATGAAGTTCAGCGACGAGGAAGAAGCAGCTTCACTGGCCAACGACACCATTTACGGGCTTGCCTCGGCCATCTGGACTTCAGACATGGGCAGGGCATTCAGGGTGGGAAGACAGATAAGGGCTGGAACTGTGTGGATAAACGACTATCACCTGCTCACTACCTATGCTCCACGAGGAGGATACAAGCAGAGCGGTTTCGGACGCGAACTCGGCGAGGAGGGGTTTGCGGAATATCTACAGACAAAGCACTATTTCATCAATGAAGACGGACAGATGGAGGATGGTGCCTACGATGTTGTAAACGCTACTGGCAACGATCCGGAGGCATAAACTCCTTTTCATCACGCCACTATTTCTAGAATCAATGGACGAGCCGTTAAATCATTGCATAACATTTAACTCTGCATTTACTATTTGTTTTCAGAGAAGCTTGAAGCATTATACTCTGAAAGGAAAAAGGATCACACTGAGCAACGATCTGGATACAAAATATGCTTCCCGGGTTGCAGAATTGGCTAATGACCGGGAAATTTCAGTTAATATCGCTGCACACTCGTTTCCTCACCCTTACAGAAGAGAAGACTGCTTGGCATTTTTTGATCTCAACAGGGAATCAAACAACAAGCCTTTCGCCATGGATTTCCTCATCCTTCTTGACGGTGATCCCATTGGCGTCATCGGGCTGAAAGACATAGAATATTACGATCGTAAAGCTCATGTCGGTTACTGGATCGGAAGAGAATACTGGAATAACGGATACGCATCAGAGGCTCTGGGACTTATATCTGATTTTGCGATGGAGGACCTGAATCTGATAAGATTATACAGTAAAGTGATTGATTACAACGTAGCATCACTGAAAGTCATGACGAAGAACGGTTTCTCAATTGAAGGGGTGGAAAGAAAGTCTTACCGGATTGACGACACCTTCTATTCAATGTTTCTTCTGGCCAAAGTAAAGAGTTAGATCATGCATAACTGTCAGGCAAAGATGTCCGTGGTTTTGCAGATCTTCTGAGAAAAGAAAGAATGCCTGAGATTATGAGAATCATGAGACAGACAAGAAATGCCGAATGAAGGCCAGTCAGAAATGCTGAAGAGACATTTCCGCTTAGTGAGTTTGTTCCAAGAAACACTTCAAAGGCAACACGCCGAGGAACACTCAATGAAGCAACTGAAATAGATATAACATAGCTGATGAGTGTTCCGACGCTTGAAAGTGTTCTCAGCAGTCCAGAAATTGAGCCATAAAGTTCCTTCGGAGTACTCGTCATAACCGAACTGTTGTTTGCTGGCCAGAACATTGAACCGCCTATTCCGGAAATTATCGACGCTACAACTATCACATAAACTGGTGTCTCAAGACCAAGTGTCATGAAAATGATCACAGCGCAGGCCATCAAGAATATTCCGGCACTGGCGATGAATCTTGAACCAAGCCTGTCCGAGAGTCTGCCCAATCTGGGAGACAAAAAACTTGCAATTATGTACCCCGGAACAAGCAGAAGTGACGCCCTGAGAGGATCCATCCCCAATATACCCTGAAGGTACATAATAAGGAGGAAGATAACCGATAGATACCCCATTGCCTGAGTCAGGGAGGAAAGTAGAGAGAAAGTGAGATTCGGCTCACGGAATGCTCTCAAATTTATGATCGGGTTGTCTGCATATTTCTCAAGCACGAGAAATGGTAGAAATAGGGCGATGCTAACTGCGATTATTGTGAGGTCTGTCTGATTCACGCCTCTTCCGGCCAGGTCTGTGGCACCATAAGATAACATGGCAAGTATCACTGCAAGCAAGATCATGCCCCGAATGTCAATTTTCAGTGGTTTCCTGTTTTCATCTTTTATGTATTTCAGTCCTATGATAAAACCGATCAGCCCAATTGGGATGTTAATGTAGAAAATCATTCGCCATCCGAGGAAGGTTGTAATTATTCCTCCAAGAACTATACCTAAGGTTCCACCAATGTTCCAGCCCAGGGCGATGTAACCGAAGGCATGTCCCCTCTCTCTTGGATTGAAATAATCAGCTATTATTGCACTTCCATTTGCTTGAATCAGAGCAGCGCCAACAGCCTGTATTCCTCGGGATCCTATCACGTACCATATGCCGGGAGAAAACCCGCACATAGCTGATCCTACAGTAAAAACAAGAAATCCCAGGTTGAAGATTCTTCCTCTCCCATATATATCCCCCAAACCTCCAAACTGAGTGGTGAGCACCGCTATCACCAGCAGGTAAATTATGATTATCCATATTGCAAGAAACAGGTCTGTTTTGAGATCCGTTGCCATTGTGGGCAAAGCAAGAATTGTGATAGTAGTATCCACTGCCGACATCAGTGTACCAATGAGGACAGTAAGGAGAATCAGGTTTCTGTGATCAGGCATGTGTACTTATCCTTCAATAAGCACTTTCTTCTTCAGCCACGATTCCGCCAGTTCATGCCCCTTTCTTTTTGCTTCATCCTGCAACTGCCTCAGACGCTCCGTTGAAACTTCATCCTTCACTCTGAACACCCCGTCAATGTTTGTGATCAGTCCTAACGAATCCAGAATTTCTATCTTCCTGCCGTCGAACACCGGTTTTTTCAATTCCCTTGTCTTTTTCTGCTCAATATTGTAGAGTACGTTCTTCAGGACCCGGCTCGACTCAAAGTTTTTAAATCTCTCATCTCCCTGCGTAATGGAAAATTGGGTCATTATTACAGACCTCAATCTATCGTTAGCTGGAGGTTCCAGTATTTCAAGGGATCTGGATGGATACAGGTATCTTACCCTTCCAAAACCGCTACCTTTCCTTTCCGGGAAAATGTAGAGTTCTGTTAAACCATTCGAGAACTGCATTGAATCTCGTACCTGGTTGATAAAACCGTTAAAATCTCCTTCTACCATTCCCATCAGGTTTTCAGGCATAAAATCGTCGGGAAGGAAAACATTGTTCTTCAGGTCAAATATTGCATCCTCTATCTTCACCGGCCGGTCAGATTCGGAGACCTTTTTTAGAAGGAACTGGAACGCGTGAAGATTCATGATTTTTGAGATTTCCATCTCCCTGTTCAGGTGGACTAGTTCGACCTTCACGTTCACAGGAAAGACTTCACTTCTTGAAACTATAATGTCAAACGACTCTGTTCTTGCTGTTATTCTCTGAATTTGCAGGGAATCGATATTTCCGATGACGTTTAAAACATCATCTTCATTGACATTACAATTGATGCGGACCGCATCAACAGACCACGGTGCCAGCACCGAAGTTCCTACTCCAGTTTCAAGTGGATTCAAAGGAGTAAACTGTTCCATCAGATTTCGTATACTGAAAGTGTCATGCAGGTATCTCAGAATTATATGTTCATTGTTCAAGCTGTTGACCCCTTATATCCTTATTATGCCAATGCCTTTTGGAATATAACTGATTCTTAGCTTTCGATAACAAATTGTGCGAAGATTATCGCCATGCAGGTCATTCGCTAAGTATAAATAGTCAGGTTAGCTATTATTTTAGGCCGAAAAGGAGAACGAGTATTATGTCTGGCGATCGATTTAACTATTATCTTAAGCTGATAATGAATTCAACTCTTGAAGACCTCCCTTTGCTGTCCGAGCAATTTGAAAATGATATATCTATTTCCGCTGCTGAAGCGCAGGAACTCGAGAGGGTACTGGAAAAACACATGAATCTATACAACAGATTCGGAATAAAAGTGATAAATGCCTCCACAGGAGTTGAAGAAATCCCTCCCAAAACTGAGCTGGACAATTTCGGTAACACCTCCGAATTTATTGGAAACGAGAATGCCTTTGGCCTTGACTGGATGGTTTATTCTCCCAATCCCGGATTTGCAAACACTCCGGCGCGTAAGTGGTATTACAACAAGAGAGTCGCTTCGATACTGAATGAAGTACTCACAGACGTTGTGCCCGGAAGACTCAGAAATTATTTTGATTATCCTCCATGGCTTCTTGGCACCTCATATGCACCCGGAACCCTTTATATGCCCATAAACGAGATCATAAACCTGGCTATCAGCAGAAGAATAATACCGGACTGGGATTATCTTGTAGCCAAGGGATTGCCCAAACAGCTGGTCGATCTGATCAGGGCAGAAAATCTTGGATCAACCATGTAGATAATTGTAATTTTTAATACATATGATATGATATATTCCGCATGAAGTTCAGAGGTATAATAACCCCGATGCTTACGCCATTCAAACCAGATGGCACTATAGATTTTGATTCTACAAAGACTCTTATTGAATACCTGAAGGGAATAGGTGTTTCGGGCCTCTTTCCATGCGGAAGTACTGGACTTTTCTCCTTCCTCAGTGTTGAAGAGAAAAAAGCTTTCCTCAAGTACGTAGTGGAAAATTCGGCTGGTCTAAAAGTTCTGGCCGGTGTTGGTTCATCCTCCACGCAGGAAGCAATTGAACTGGGGAAGTATGCAGGAGATATCGGTGCGGATGCACTGGTGCTCATGCCAACATATTATATAACGCCGGGTCAGCCTGAAATTATAAAGCACTTCAGTGATTTTATAACTGCAGTTAAGAAGGAAATGTTTCTCTACAATATCCCGCAGTTGTGCGGTGCAAGGATCGATACCGACACGATTGCTAAGCTTAAGGCGGAATTCTCTGAAATCATTGGATTGAAGGAAAGTTCGGCGGACATGAGATATTTTTCATCAATAATGGATTTCTCAGGGCCAGACTTCTCAATACTACAGGGACAGGATGATCTTCTGGTGCCTTCTCTTTCCATCGGTGCCGATGGCGGTGTCTGTGGCCTGAGTAACTTCTCGTCGGCTGTTATTAACGCTTACAATGAATTCACAACGGGAATCAGGGACAAGGCTGCCGAGGTCCAAAAAAAACAGATCAACACGCTTTTGAGGACTTTAATGGGTTCGCGTTTTCCATCCGGTTACTACTACGCTTTCTACTCAAAATTCGGATTGAAGAAGGGCGGTTACAGATCTCCCATGATCGAACCGGAAGCCTCTGTGAAGAAAGCAATTGCCGATATAGTCAATTCCGACTAAATTCCAACAAAGTATAAATACGGTCTTGACCTTACATTTTACCTTAGTGAAGGAGGTTCCAGAATGGATAAAAACAGCTATGTGAAATTTGAAACTCCCGAGTCAGTGGAAAAGAAATTGCTTGATCTTGTAGAGAATTCTTTCAGAGGCGGAAAGATCAAAAAAGGTACCAATGAGGTTATTAAATCCATTGAGAGAGGAGAAAGCAAGATTGTCGTAATTGCAGAGGATGTGTCACCACCTGAAGTCGTGTACTATCTTCCTATGCTCTGCGAAGAGAGGAAGGTTCCATACGCCTATGTGAAGAAGAGAAGTGATCTCGGATCAAAGGTTGGAATAGCATCTGCAGCTTCAATTTCTGTCGTTGACTATGGAAAAGGCGAAGAAATCTTTAAACAGATCGTCTCAGAATTAACTGAGATGAAAAAGTAAGGTGAAAATTATTGGCAGATGAAGGTACTCCTGCAGAGGTTGTCGAACTAATGGGCAGAACCGGAATGACCGGGGAAGCTACAACGGTAAAGGTCCGGGTGCTTTCCGGGAGAGATCAGGGGAGGATCATTGCGAGAAACGTCATGGGTCCGGTCAGGGTGGGCGACATTCTGATGTTGCGAGAAACAGCAAGAGAAGCTAAAAAACTCTCAATGAGGTAATAAGATGGTTATGAGGAACTGCCACTTCTGTGGAACCCAGATTGAACCAGGTACCGGCTTCCTATTTATCAGGAGAGATGGAAACACAATGCATTTCTGCAGCAGGAAGTGTCAGGTTAACATGATAGGATTAGGCCGTGTCCCAAGAAAAATAAAATGGACCAATGAATACCACGCTATTAAGCAGATGAAGAAACAGAGTAGCAAAAGTTAGTCCTGGTGTTGTCAGTGGAGAGAACATTAATACTTATCAAGCCGGACGGTGTTAAAAGACGCCTTTCCGGGGAAATTTTTCAGAGATTTGAGAAAAAGGGACTAAAACTCGTCGCGTTGAAGATGCTGCAGCTCAACCGGCAGAACGCAGAAAAGCATTATTCCGTACACAAGGGAAAACCTTTCTTTGATGGCCTCGTGAGTTATATCACGTCAGGGCCAATAATTGCAGCTATACTAGAAGGAACAAATTCAATTTCAGTCACAAGGATTCTGTGCGGGCCTACGGACGGTTCGAAAGCACCACCCGGTACCATACGGGGCGACTTCTCAATGAGCATAGAAAAGAATATCATACACGCATCCGATTCTCAGGAGTCCTATGAACACGAATTTCCGCTTTTTTTCAAAGAAAGCGAAATCGTAGAAACCGAATACGGGGATGAAAAACAAATCTTCTGAGGTGGTTATGAATAACGGAGAATACCGCGAGCCGATTGTGTGCGTCCTTGGCCATGTGGATCATGGCAAAACTTCAATTTTAGACGCAATTCGGGGTACTTCCGTAGCCAAGAAAGAAGTCGGAGGCATCACTCAGAGGATTGGTGCCACAGACATAGGTATCAGCGAAATTGAGGAGAGAGCAAAATCCCTGGTTGGAAAAGGTAAACTGAAAATACCTGGTCTCCTTTTTATAGATACACCCGGTCACGTTGCATTTTCCAATATGCGTGCAAGAGGAGGGGCTCTTGCCGATATAGCTATCCTTGTCGTAGACATAAATGAAGGCTTTAAACCCCAGACCGTTGAATCGATAAACATTCTGAAGAAGTTCAAGACTCCATTCGTAATAGCTGCCAACAAAATTGACCTTGTACCATTATTCACGCCGGTGAGGAATTCCGGTTTCCAGCAGATGCTGAAATCCCAAAGGCAGGAATATCTGGATGAACTTGACGCAAGACTGTACCAACTCGTGAACAAATTTTATGAAAATGGGCTGACTACAGACAGATATGATCGAATCACTGACTTCTCAAAGGCATTTGCAATCGTTCCCATGAGTGCAAAACTGAACATAGGAATCCCCGACATACTTATGGTGATCTCAGGACTAACCCAGAGATATCTGGACGAAGAAATCAAGTTCAGGAGCACCGGTACAAGAGGTACAATCATCGAACTGAAGCGGGAAGAATCCATTGGGACCATTCTCGATACAGTAGTTTACCAGGGCATCCTGAGAAAAGGAGATTCTATAGCTCTTAACACACGTTCAGGTCCCGCGGTCACCCGTGTCAAGGCAATGCTCGTGAATTCCAGAGGAAGATCTAAAAAATTGATCGAGAAAGATACAGTTATGTCTGCGGCAGGTGTAAGAATCCTGATCACGGATAAACTTGAAGTGCTTTCCGGATCACCAATTATCGTTGTACAGGGAGACACATCTGAAGCATTCGAAGAGATACTGAAAGAATCTCAGGCCAACATCCCGCTCTCAGAGCATGGAGTCACGATTAAGGCGGATGCACTTGGTTCCCTCGAAGCACTCGCTTACGAACTTCAGGAAAAGAATATTGAGATCAGGTCCGCAGAGATAGGCGACATTAACAAAAGGGATATAACCGGCGCTTCAACGCTGAATGATCCCATGGATAGGATTATAATAGGTTTCAATGTAGAAGTTGTGGCGGAAGCAAATGAGGCCACGCTGACTTCAGACGTAGGACTGAAAGTTGGTAACATAATATATTCCCTTGTGGAAGAAACTGAAACCTGGCTGAAAAAGAAAAGGGAGGAACTGAACGAAGGGAGGAAGCAGAAGATGTCCATCCCTTCTAAACTGACCATAATGCCAGAGTATATATTCAGGGCAACGAAACCTGTAATTGCCGGAGTAAAACTCTACTCAGGCAGGATCAAGGTCGGAGACATTCTAATAAAATCGGACGGCAGATATGGCGGTACCATCAAGAGCATAAGGGATGGAGATGTATCAAAACAGTTCATAGATGCGCCTGCCGAAGTGGCAGTCTCAATAGACGGAGTTACGCTAAACCGTCAGATATCTCCGGAAGAACCACTGTACGTCGATGTCCAGGAATCTGTGGTGAAGGAACTCAGGGAGCACAAACTGGACAATGAAACCATGATGACACTTGAGGAAATAATAAAGATAAAAAGAAAAGAGAATATGTTCTGGGGTACCAGGACCTAATTATATGCCGATAAATATTCCGAAAATAAGTACGGCGACCAGCGGAATTATTGAAGAGTATTTCCTCACCTTTATGACAGTGAAAAGCAGGAAGATGAGCGATAGCAGGATCATAAGGTAGATACTATTCAGGCCGACGCCCAGTTCGATCACACCGAAGAACATTGATATCCCGAGGATTATGGTGCCTTTATAAATTGTGCTACCAGTTACTATACCAATTGTTGCATCCATGTCCCTTTTTAAAATGCTCAGGGAAAACATTATGATTTCAGGAAGTGACCCGACAATGCCGGTGATTACAAATCCCGAGATGAACGGTGAAATATGAAACTGTCCGGACAACCCGTGCGTGTATTCAACTATTGCCTGTGATGCTAGAATAAGGAGAACAAGCGACGCGATGAGGGAAATGGAACTGTATTCAATTTTCTCGGCTTCCATTTCCATAGGAATCCGTTCACTTTTTCCAACATAAAGGTACATTAAGAACACAAGAATCAGGAGAAATCCAACGTACCACGGAACAATGGTGTATATTACTGCCAGTCCCAGGAGAACAAAAGTGGAAATCAAAAGTACCAAACCGTCTTTCGCAAATTTCCTGTATGATCCTGCGAAGACAAATGGCAATATCACGAGAAAGCTCACAAGGGTGATAATGTTTGAGCCCTGTATCGTTCCAAAGCTTATCCCTCCATACCCTTTTGCTGAAGCAGATATGATTACGGCAAATTCATCTACGACGGCACCAAGAGAAATCAGGTAGACTCCAACAGATTTTGACGAGAAACCGTTTCTCCTTCCGAGGGTTCTGGCTTCATCTATGAATACGTCGCCAGAGATATACAGGCTCAGTACTGAAAGAAAGATACCAACAATCTCGGCATAGAGGGGGATTACTGTAATCAAAATGGAAAATATAATAAAATATATGGATAGAAGAATAGTTAGCAGAAGGAATTTATTCCGTGACGTAAAAATCACGGTATCAGGATATGCTCAGGTCTCTCAACCTTGACTTCCTCGGTAACAGATGTTCCGCGTCTGAGCCTCTTACAGTCCATGGTATCTGGGCGTAATTGATCCACAATGTAATCAAATGCCATCTCTGCCGCTTTCGGGTCTCCGCAAGTGTAGATATCAAGGGTAACCAGACCATGTTCAGGCCAGGTATGGAACGAAAGATGGGACTCTGCAAGCAAAACCACTCCACTTGCGCCCATGGGCTGGAACTGGTAATAATCTGACGATATCTTAGTCAGGTTGCCCACTCTTACAGCCTCTTCAATTATCGGGTATACGCTATCGGCCTTTGATATTATGTCCGCATCTACACCATAAAGATCTGCCAAAATTTGAAAACCTACTGCCACTGCCATCTTCCTCCATATTACACACCTCTTGGGTTGATAATGCAGTGTATTAAAATGTTATATTTAAATATTTATGAGCTCAATCATTGTTTATTATTATAAGAATAGCACAATACTTTGTGGTATTTCAATTGCCTTAACTTCATATCAATAACAATATAATATTAATTTTATATTAACAATGTCACAAATATTTTATTTTGACCGTGACTTCTTTATATCTATTTTGCAGTTCTCTTAGGTCGGAGAGTAAATAATGGAACCTTCTGGGCGATATGTAGAGTGTAGAAAAAATTCCTCTGGCAGCAGCTTCAAAGACACCATGAAGGGAGGCAAATTCTATGTCTATCCTAAGATTTGATTTCATAATCATGAGATAGGCCTCTTCTCCCACAATTGCTATCTTACCACCGTTCTCCTCATGCTCATTCTTCAGTTCCTTGATTAACGATGTCTCGTCTGAGATGTTTTCCACGTCCGGCAGAACTACAATTTTAACCAGTCCGAATTTGAAATTCACTATGCCGCTCATCGAGGACACTGCTACAATTTCATCTTTTCCGGCAGTGTTTTTTACGATACCTTTTGCCCCATTGTTTCCCTTGCCGGCGTGAAGATAACCGTTATCCATGTAAACTGAAACCGGATCGCCTTTTTTCAAGGATTCATCGGCAATAGCCTCCCAAGTCACAATATCATCCAGTTTGGCTATGTTTTCAGAAATAAAGTCACGCATGGAATTCAGTCCGGTTTCAAGGAAATTGTATCCTTCTTTGGTTATTTCGTTGCTTTCGCTGATGTATCCTTTATTCTTGAGAATCTTGATGTGGTACTGCACACCTTGAATCGTAATGCCTATTCTCTTCGCTATTGTTGAGGGTTTATCAACCTGGTCAAACAGATTCAACAGTATCATTATCTGTGTAGTTGTACCCTGGTCAGGAAGCATTAAAAGGTAAAAGCTTGATGAACATATTATATTAATGGAGGAAATCCGAGAATTGGAAATGGCACAGGATTCAGCGGTTGAAGGATTGAAACCTGTAATCCTCAATCTTGGCAGGGAACAGTACATCCCTATACTGAACCTTCAGAGAAATCTGAACCATCTCAGGAACGAGAATCTGGTTGGTAATGTATTGATCTTTGTTGAGCATGAGGACGTCTACACCAGTGGAATTCACAGGAATCCATCTGAAGTGCTCTCAGATAACATTGAACCAATTGAGGTTGAACGTGGAGGGTCACTCACCTACCATGGTCCGGGACAGCTTGTCGTCTATTTCATTTACAATCTCAAAGAGGCAGGAATCAATGTCAGGGATCTTATCAAAACTGTTCAGGGTGCCATTTCAAGAACTCTTTCCAGATATGGTATACAGTCAGAGGGGCGGCTACACGGAGAAACTGGAGTCTGGGTAAGCGATCGGAAAATTTGTTCCATAGGCTTCGCATTAAAAGGTTTTACAACCCTTCACGGAATAGCCGTAAATGTAAACACTGATTTATCAAAATTCGATCTCATCATGCCATGTGGAATGAATCCTGCCGTGATGACCAGTGTAAATCATGAACTTCGCAGAGAAATTGAAATAGAGAGCTTCCGTTATGTACTGATGGGAGAACTTCTTTCTGCCTTGAGAATAAATGATTATATTAGATTTAATTCAATGGAAAAATTTAGGGAGTTTTCAATGAGCAATCGTTTGGGCCTGTTCCCTGAGGAACTGCTGTAAATAATAGAAAGACCCTGTTCCCTTCCCGCTTATTCCGCTCCATTTCCATCCGACAAACGGCTGTGAACCGACTATTGCTCCCGTGGTAGCTCCTCTTACCCTGTTCGCATAAATTACTCCTGCATCCACATTGTCAAAATAGTATTGTATTTCAGCCCTGTCTTCCGAGAAAATCCCTCCGGTGAGTCCATACTCAGATTTATTGATCTCATCCACGGCTTCCTTCAGGTTCTTCACTTTTAGCACTCCCAGTACAGGAAGGAACAGTTCGTTTTTGACAAGGTCGGAATCTTTTTGTACATCCTTTATCACCGTTGGCTCGACATAGAACCCGGGACGGTCAACGTGTTTTCCCCCAACAACCACCTTGCCGTACTTATGGAATTCAGGTACAAGTGCCTTGAATTTTTCGAAAGCTTCTCTGTTCACTACAGGATTCAGGAAAGTATCCCTTTTTCTGGGATCGTCAGGATGCACATCTTTTGTTCTTTCGACCAATCCCCCGACAAAACTGTCATAAACGGTTTCCTCAACGTACACAAGGGAGGTTGCACTGCATTTCTGTCCGGCAAAACCAAAACTGCCCCTGAAAACACCCTCAACAGCCTTCTTGATATCTGCCTTGGCAGTCACAATAACTGCGTCTTTTCCACCCATCTCTGTTATCACAGGTTTAGGGCGTCTTTCCTGGGCTCTTCTGAAGATATTCATTCCCACTTCTCGGGATCCAGTGAACACTATTCCTGATACCAGATCGCTTTCCACAATCTGTTTTCCCACAATACTGCCGGATCCCGAAAGAAACACCAGCACTTCCTTCGGTACTCCGCATTCGTGCATAATCCTGACCGTTAAATAGGAAGAAACTGGTATATCGCTGGAAGGCTTCAGGAGTACTGCATTGCCAACAGTCAGGGGACCAGCTACCATTCCTACAGTTATGGCATAGAAATTGAATGGAGGAATTACTGCAAAAACACCATAAGGTTTCATAACGCTAATGCTTTCTTCATTGTCATAACCCTTTCCAGTGAATCTAGCAAAACCCTGGTTTTCAATGTTATTCAGTGCATAGTATCTGAGAAAATCGATAGCCTCATCGACATCTGCCATGGCTTCAGTTCGATTCTTCCCGTTTTCGTATGCCAGAAGAGCGGAAATGTTGAATTTCTCTTCGCTGAGTCTGTCAGCCACCTTCAGCATTACCATCGATCTGTGGGTGTACCCTTTTGCATACCAGGATCTGTATGACGAGCTAAGCGTTTGAAGTGCTTTCTTCACAGTGTCAGCAGAAGAAAGTTGAAATGTTGCAAGCTCAGAACCATCGATGGGATTTATATCCTTTATTTTTTCTTTCTCAATAACATCATTTACAACAATATTCGGGTATTCCTTTCCCAGATATTTTTCTGCTTCTTTCAAGGCTTTTTCGTATAATTTATGAAATTCTTCTTCCTTTCCGGCATTCTGCATCTTAACAAAAGTCATCTCGTTTTCGAATGGCATACCCAATAATTACTGCATAATAAATAAGAGTTAGTCAGAAGGTACTCAAGCCTCTGTCAACTGCAATGCACTGTCCGTTGATTCCAAGGGCCATTTCACTGGCAAGGAATGAGCTGGTCATCGCAACCTCTATGGGTTCCAGTTCTGTCTTTTCGGAAAATTTTGTGACATTGAACGGAAATGCCTTGTAGTAAGTATCTTCTTTTCCAACACTTCCGGGAAGAATGCCGTTTACCCTGATATTGTATTTTCTCAGCATTTCAGCTCCTTTTCTGACAAGTTCCTCGATGCCGGATTTGGATACGCTGTATGCCAGATCGTTGTTTTTGAAGAGACCCCTTGATGCACCTACAAGCACGAACGATCCGCCCTTGGCTTTCAAAGATTCAGAAAAGATTTTCATAACCGAGACGTGTGTTCCCAGGTTAACTCTGATCATTTCTTCAAATTCAGATTTTCCGGGGAAGGTCCCTCTAGGTGGCTGCCATTTACCTATATTAGATATGACAAAGCTAATCGATCCATAATCTCCAATGATTTTGTCCCTGATAATCTGCAGTTCGTTCTCATTTGTCACATCTGCTTTGTAAGCCTTTATTGTAGACGATTCTACCAGACCAAAAGTGTTACCTGTTCTTGAAACGATGGCTACCTTTGCTCCGAAGTTTATGAACATTCTTACGGTCGATATTCCCTGTCCCGGACCTACTCCCAGAATAACGGCTACTTTACCCGACATAGATTCTCTGATTAAATCTACCATGTGGCTTCATTAACTTATACTAATTTAAGGTGACTGTGATTTGTTGAACTCTAAAGATTTCAAGTAATATGGAGCATTGAATCTTGAAAGTTTCAGAAGAGTTACAAATATTTTTTTGTTATCCGGAATCTGTTCAGTGTTCCGGATAAACATTTGTCTATAAGTCTAAATGGATCTTCTGCCAGGAACCTTTGGAAATGGATGTGCCATTTCTATTCTCTGGAATCCGCAGATAAATCTCACCAGCCGTTCAATCCCGATACCGAAACCGCACGACGGCTTAAGCCCGTACTTAGCGAACTCGAGAAACCACTTGAACTGTTCTTCAGTCTGTTCCTTCTTTGCGATTCTCTCCAGGATTTTCTTCATATCATATTCTCGTTCCCCACCGGAAAGTGCCTCACAGAAACCTTCCGGATAGACGAGATCCATGTCAGCAAGGATTCCCGGTTCATCAGCTTTCTCCCGATCATAAAATTCCCTTTTATCAAGTGGGATATCAATAATCCAGAACGGAGAAGATGACTTCTTGGAAAGCACATTCTCGAAATCCGGACCATACTCTTTCTCTGCATCAAGATACTTGTATTTCTTGAACGGTGTCTCCGGGACAGACAGGGTTCTCCCCAGGGATTCCAACTCTGCAGCATGAGTCTGGTTAACTTTCTTGAAAAGGCTGACAAGCATATCTTCAGCCAACTTCATCATCTGTTCTCTGGTAGCACCCTGCTGTTCAATATCAATCTGAGTAAATTCCAGGAGATGTCTTCCTGTAGATGCCTTTTCTGGCAGTTCAAGTCTTATGTTCGGTGAAAAGGTAAATATTTTCTCAAATTTCTGGACCAGCATTTGCTTGTGGAATATCATACTCTTAGTAAGGGCGTATTTTACGCCATCATAGTCGAACGACGGATCGACAACAGGATGGTTAAGCGGATCAGTCACCGTGGAGAAAATAACCGGAGGTATCTCCAGGTATCCCTTGGTCCTCAGATATTCTGACATATGTGACCTTACTGTACCATTTATTTTCAGTGCAACACCCAGTCTTTTATCGCTGAGGTGCTCTATCAATTCAGAAACTGTGTCTGTTTCCATAACCATTCAGTTCTTTCAAGAATATGAAGAATTGTCTTAATTTTTGAACACTATGTTTGATATTGTCTGTATCAGTGATATATTTCAGTCATAATGTCTATTTTTAAATACTAGGAATCTATACAAGGGTCATGGACAGTAAAGATTCCAGAATCTTTCAATATTTGTTAGAACACGGAAGGGACAAGATTTCGGATATTTCCAAGACACTTGATATACCCAGAGTTACCGTTTATGAGCGCATCCAGGGCATGGTAAGAGACGGCATCATTCAGAAATTCACGATAATCCCTGACTACAAAGCTATAGGGCTGCCTGTAGTTTCATTCATTTTCGTTGCTTTCAACCCAAACGCCGATGTTACACAAAGACAACTTGCAGACAAAATATCAAAATTCCGTGAAGTAGAGGAGGTTTACATCGTGACAGGTGAGTGGGACATGCTTGTAAAAGTGAGACTACAATCAGTCGAGGAAGTAGGAAATTTTGTTCTTGACAAGCTCAGAGGAATCAGAGGCGTCGAGAAAACAGAGACCATAGCGGTCTTCTCTGTCGTAAAATGATTTCAGACTTCTGTCGCTGCAGGCAGAGTAATATCCTTTTTTCTTATCTGAGGCGGAAAGATAAACGACAGGATTAATGTCCCGAACACTGCCGCTGAGAAATATTCATTGCTTATATATCCGGAACTATACGCAACCGTTGCAATAATTATCCCAACAGATCCACGGGCGCCGAATATCCCGGCTGTAGTCCTGCCCTTTATGTTTTTCAGGTATTTCCTGCCAAAAAGATAGTTTAAGGTGCCACCAATGGCACCGCTTATTCCCACAAGAACAAGGATGATCTTGGCAGAAAGCATGTTTGGAATAATCGCATTGAGTCCGGCAATACTGAAGAATATAGGAATAAAAAAACTGTCGTTAAGCCTGGTTAGGGTTCTGGTAAATATCCCCTGTAACTCCTCTCCAACCACAACGTCACTTATTATTATTCCTGCGAAGAAAGCTCCCAAAACGTAGGTTATGCCTATTATCTCGAAGATGCTTGAGATTATGAGTCCGGATATTATTATAGATCCGAAGATTATTTTTTCTCCCCTTTCCTTTGCATGAAGTCTTTCAAAAATACCGATTACTTGTGCAGAATGCTTGTTAATCAGGCGATCTACAAGAAACAGGAAAGTGAGAAATATTATAATTCCTGTTATCTCCAATGTGATTCCATTTGGGTTTGTGAAGGCAGAAGCTGCAGCAAAAGAGATCACGTCAGTTATGATGACACTTGCAAGGATCACACCTCCAGCTTCAATCCTCAGTAAATCATAATTCTTCAGCAGCACAGATATTATTGAGATAGAAGGAACTGCGATGGATATGGAAAGCAGGACGGATTCTGTTTCTGGTATATGCAGGAAATAGTGTGAAACTGCGAGCATAATAGATAAAGGCACTACAAAACTGGTAAACGAGAAAAGAAGGCCCAGTTTATAATTTTTCCTCAGTGATTCAGTAGTGGCTTCAACACCGATCAAAAGCACAATAAAGAATAGAGCTATTTCCGAGAGTCCGTTGAAAACAGCATTGATCCGAATGATATCGAAGACGGCAGGCCCAAGTATTAGTCCCGTAAGGAGTTCTCCAACTACAGCAGGAAATCCGAAGCGTTCAAACGCCTCACCGACAATTAGTGCCGAAAAGAGCAGCATAAAAAGTGAAAAAATGAGAGACATCAATTGAACCTTCTTAGGCGGTGCAGAAATATATACATTTCTTTCCGCGATCTGAAATTATAACTGCAATCTGAAGAACAGGAGAATTATTCCTGCTGCTATTATGGCAAAACCTGCATAATACCAGTATCGTGAAGCGGATCTACGTATTGGTACTCCAAATTCATCATATATTTTGGTGTTATACTTATTCAGATAATCTGCGTTCAGTGTAGGATCTGATGTCTCAATCCCGGCAGTTGAAGAAGTACTATTTTTGCCCGAAGAGTCCCCGTTATTTTGTCTGTTGTTATTTCTCCTCCTCAATCCTGATCCGCCGAAAAAGAACGGGAAGAAAAAGAAGAATGGGAAGAAACTGCCATATGATCGGATACCAGGGTATATGGTGGGAAGCAGAAACACGACGAGGATTAAAATCAACAGGTAGACAACCCATACAACCATCCCAATTCTCATTCCACGAGTCAATTAATCATGCCTCCAATCCCACTTTATCACTGATCCCTATCTACCTTATATTATTTCACAGATATTTGTCGGCATTCATTGTAAACCAACGATCGTGTCTCTGACGGCTGGGACCTCATTAGTTGGATCCAGGATGAAATAAAATCAAAATATGATTTCTGCTAACTATGTTATCATCTACCTGACGCTGAATCTTCCTTGATTGTATAGTCGTTCAATCCGCCTGATATCCGCAATAGAATCATTGCCTCTTTTGCCCTTAAGCATGTTGATTTTATAAATTATTGATTATTAAATGTTCAACTTTTATTGTCTATATCCATCCTTTTTTCTTGAAGATAATCAGTAAAACGGCGATCAGCGACAGCATTATGGCAACCATAGAATAGAACCCGTATGGGCTTCCGGATCCGGGCTCATAGAATCCCTGTGTAAAATTCATGCCATAGAAACCGGTAAGAAAAGTCAGTGGAAGGAAAATGGTAGCAACAATTGTCAACAAGCGAATTATATTGTCTGTAAACGCTGCCCTCAACGTGAAATACAAGTCTCTAACATCATTTGTCCTCATTATGTATGAGTCAACAGTTTCAATGAGCTGGAAAGTGTGATCATACACGTCCCTAAAAGCTAACATATAGTCCAGCGATACAAATTTTAACGTGCCGCGTTCAGCCAGTGACATCACATCCCGGTGCTGGGAAAGGACAATCCTGAAATCGCTCAACTCTTTTCTGGCTTTAGCTATAAAAAACATGAGTTTCCTGACCTGGCTCAGATCCTTTGACTTGAGGGAATCGATATCGATCAGATCTTCCCTAAACGAGACCAGCCAGTTTTCAACACTTGTCAGGGAAGAGTAAAAGGAGTCAACAGCGAAATCAAACAACATGTGCAAGACCAAGGTTCCGAGTGGTTTACGATTACCGTAAGAGGTGACTTGATTCTTTATCGCTTCAACGCTGTGATTCATTATCATAGAATCCTTGCTGTGAATAGTTATTAGATAGTTCTTGCTTAAAATTATGAACACCTCATCGATCGCATATTCAAAATCCTGGTCTTTAACAACAGACACGCCTTTACACACGGCGAAAATATATTCTTCGTATTCATCGACCTTGACCCTCTGTTTTCCAGAAGAAATGTCCTCAACAGTCAGGTTATGCAGTGAAAAATTCTTGCCCAACAGTTTTAAATCGTCTTCTTTCGGATCATCGACATCGAACCACTTAAATTCTGCATTTTCCGGAGGATATGCTTCAGAAAAATCATCGATATCACTCTCTGAGAGTGTCGAATCTTTCGGTGTAAAAACTCTTATCAACACTCGTAAATGGAATTTCGTTTATAATTAGATTTGCCTCGAATATCGGAAAATATCAAGACTTGTGGCCACAGGGAATTTTATTGGATCTTGCAAAAAAACATGTGTAAGACGAAATTTTTTTTAGTGGTTATACGGTATAACTGGAGAGTTCTAGCATTCCTTAATTTCTGTATTCTCAGTGAAATAACTATTACAATATATTACTATGGACTATAGTTCCACAAAATTTTAATAATATGTTGAGGTGAGTATGCAAGGGGAGTTCACATTGAAACACACAGCTTTTGTAAATAAAAGTAATTCTTTGGTACAGGGCTCCAGAATCATAATTTATCCTCTGTTGTCAACATATGGTGATGAGATTGATGGTTATGCCGAACGGTTTTACGATGACGGGACGGTCAAGGAATCTTTCATGATGGATGCTCCTATCAAAGGCAATCTCTTATTTTTTGAAAATGACTTTATGGTTATTTCTACCGACGAAGGTCTGAAGATCAAGGTCGACGTCGGTGAAATAAAAGATTTCGCTCTACTCGTCGAATAATAATCTTCGATTCTTATTGTTTTAATACTAGTCATATATCCCTTATCAGTTCTTGATCTAATGGTCAGTATCTGATATGTATGCTGCAAATTTTTCTTGAGTCTGCAATTCAGGTTATTGGCATTTTGTTGATATCTCCCCTGATAGCTGGCCTTTATGAAAACATCAAGGCAAAAACGGAATTCAGAAAGGGTCCACCACTTCTTCAGCCTTACTACGATCTAATAAAGTTCTTCAAAAAGGAGCCAGTTGTCAGCAGCGGGTCCGGTTTTATTCATAAAAATACCCCTTTATTTGTACTTGGTATAATGATCCTCCTAGCATTTATGATACCCGTACAACCAGGGTATACCATATTTGCCTCTCTTGGGGATTTCCTTGGAGGGGCAATGCTCTTTACTCTTGCCTCCGTTCTTATGATTCTCGGAGCCCTTGACACTCAAAGCAATTTTACGGCAATGGGTGCTGGAAGAACGGCTGTTTTTTCTGCGCTTGCTGAACCCACGTTAATAGTAGTTTTCTTTGCAGTTGCAATAGAAACGGGAACCAATAACCCTTACATAACAAATGCGGACCTTTCCACAAACTCTTATCTTTTCCTGTCTCTCACCCATATTCTTGCATCAATTGCATTCCTTCTATTCTTCATTTTTGAAACGGGAAAACTACCTGTAGAGGGCGGTGGACTCTCAGAACTGAGCATGATAGAGGAGGGGAGGACTTATGAATACGGAGGGAAAAACATGTTTTTCATACGGTATTCTTCATTCATAAAGCAATATCTCCTGGGGTCCCTACTCCTCAACGTATTCATCTTTCCTTGGGGGCTCCAGCCGGGTTTGATTGGTTCCTTGATAGATATACCAATAATGTTCCTGAAATGGGTCATGCTCATAGTATTGCTTGTTTTGCTTGAACAGAGCATCGCAAGACTAAGGATATTCAAGATAACAGATTTTCTGGCCCTATC
>JAMDDH010000055.1 GCA_023488885.1 Thermoplasmatota archaeon
AGCCCATAATCAGCTTCCTCGAATATCGGTGCAGACTTATCTTTGTTAATTGCTATTACAGTCCTTGATCCTCTCATACCGGCTATGTGCTGTATCTGCCCCGAAACGCCCAGTGCGATGTACAGGTTCGGCCGGACCTTCTTCCCGGATATCCCTACCTGCCTGTCCTCGGTCAACCACTGATAATCCAGGCATACCGGCCTTGATCCGGCAAGCTCCCCACCAACAGCTTTTACCAAGGGCTCAACAGAAGCTATGCCTTCTTTCTTCCCAAGCCCTCTTCCCACACAGACTATCACTTTGGCTTTTTCCAGGTTTACTCCGGTGGTGCTTTTTTCCTCAGTGCTGATAGTCTTGAGCGCAGACTGGGGCAACTCCACCTCAGTTATTGCAGATTTACCCGCTGTTTTTTGTGGTTCGCTGATTCCAGGGGTGACCGTAAAAACCCTGGCATCTGATTCCTCATCAAGAACAGTCTTTCCCCCAAGGAAAAACCTTTTCGTGACAGCTTTCCCGTTTTTGAGTTCGAAACTGTTTATTTCAGGCACGATTTCTTTCCCGAGTCTTTCGCTTACGTTTCCGGCAACTTCTCTGCCCAGAATTGTGGAGGAAACAAACAGATAATCGTAGCCTCCGTTGAAGACCTCCTGAAGTTTCAGCGAAATGGAATCGGACTGCACATCCCCTTTCATATGGTAAATAGTTCCTGCCCCGAAATCTGCAAGCTCAGAATATTTAGCAGAAGTGGTGGCTGAATCGACTGACATGACTTTGCTGAAATATGTAACCATCTGTGAAGCGATGTCAGCATCTTCAGAAAAAACAAGCGCTTTCATCTCATCTCCTCCTTTATCACCTTGACGATCTCGTCCAGTCTCTTATCCACATCCTCAATCACTATTTTCTTGCGTTCGCTTTTTGGAGCCCTGTTTGATATTATCTTGACTGCACCTGTTGGTGACAAAGATGTTTTTTCAGAGTTTATGGGCTTCCTTCCGGCTGCCATGATCTGCATTACAGGAGGTAACCGCGGCTCGTTAATTTCCTGCGTTACTGAAACTATGGCAGGAAGTTTGGCTTCAACAATTAAATTATGATCTTCCAGAACCCTCTTCACTCTGGCCGACCCGTTCTCTATTTCCACTGATATGGCGTTTCCGACAAGAGGCTCTTCCAGCAATGCCGAAATTTTTCCAGCCAGGAGTCCTGATATAGAATCCGCAGACTGATTCCCCAGTATGGTGATATCATGCGGCGTGCTCTTTATTTTCTGGGCGAGAACCCTGGCAGTGAAGGAAACATCATTACCCTGATACCCAGTTATTATGTAGCCGTTGTCAGCTCCCATGGCATATGCCTTTTTCATTATGGCACTTGACTGCTCGGTCCCGAATATAATGGCCGTAACGGTACCTCCATATTTCTCCTTAAGGCGAACTGCAGCCTCTATTGAATTTTCACTGAGATTTTCCACTTTCAGCGGAACATTTCTCAGTTGGGGCTCACCGGTCGAGGGATCAGGTTTAACCTGTTCCAGATCAGGCATCTGCTTAACAAGAACAATGATGTTATAGCCCATGAATCACACTTCCAAAACTTTAGTGTGAACATCCCTTTATATTTTTGTGGTGAAACGCTACTTTGCCGTGACATACACTGACATTATATTATCCCGCAAACTTAAATAAAATTTTCCCAATAGTGTATCTGGTACAAAACATGAATCAAACCGATGAAGTTTTTATGGTTTATTTCAGGAGGACTGCATTTTCAAGGTCCAGACCAAACGATCCCGAAAAAGACGTTTACAATCCGATAAGAATGGACGAGGCGCTGGGACTCCTGATAAAGGATTCAGTTTCCTCAACCGGTGTCAAGGCAGAAGAAATTAACGACGTCATAACCGGCTGTGCCATTCAGGCAGACGAAAACTGGCTTTACGGGGGAAGGCACCCGGTGTTTATGGCCAATCTGCCATTCAACGTTCCTTCTATGTCGCTCGACCGGGCATGTTCGTCATCCCTGAATGCCATGAGCATAGGTGCAATGGAAATCATGACCGGAAATGCTGATATTGTTCTGGCTGGAGGAATGGAGCACATGACTCACGTTCCGTTATCAAACAATCCAAACGTCAAACCTAATATAAAGCTGATAGTAAGGCCGGAATTCGCAAAATATGATATGACGACATCCTACAACATGGGTCTCACTGCTGAGAAACTGGCCAAAGTCAAGGGCATTAACAGGTCAGAGATGGATCAGTTCTCGGCTGAAAGTCACAGGAAGGCTTCAAACGCCCAGGAAAATGGCTATTTCAAGGATGAAATTCTACCATTGGAAGTTGAAAGCGGAGGGGACTTTATCACCATAGACAAGGATCAGAGCATAAGGCCGGGGACCTCAGTGGACACTCTTTCCAGGCTCCCTCCAGCCTTCGTAAAAGACGGCATCATAACGGCAGGGAACTCCTCGCCGCTCAATGCAGGAGCTGCACTGGTAATGCTGATGTCAGGCAGGAAGCTGAAGGAATACGGATTAAAGCCAATGGCAAAAATCAAGGGTTTCTCATGGGCTGCAGTAGATCCAACAATTATGGGACTTGGTCCTGTACCGGCATCACAGAAGCTCGCTTCAAAGAACGGAATGAAAACTGAAGACATTGATCTGTGGGAAATAAACGAGGCATTCGCAGTTGTTGCATTAAACGCCATAAAGGACATGTCACTGGATCCCAGTACGGTTAACATCAACGGAGGCGCCATAGCAATAGGCCATCCACTCGGGGCATCCGGTGCCAGGATTGCAGGTACGCTCGCCCGCGAACTAAACCAGAAACAGAAAGACCATGGTATCGCCACTCTCTGTGTAGGTGGCGGACAGGGTTACTCGATGATGCTGGAGAGGGTGTAATAATGGATTTTGATTTTCCGGAAGATATAGTAATCGCAAGGCAGAAAGCCTCAGATTTTGCAAAGAAGGAAATAAAGCCTGAAGATGCTCGGGTTTACGACAAACAGGAAAAATTCCCGGATGATCTCAGGAAGAAGGCATTCGAACTCGGCATAGTGGATTATACCAATCCGTGGTCCATGCTGGTTACGATAGAGGAGCTCTGCAGAGCCGATGCAGGAATGGGGATCGCTGCTACTGTCAGCCTGTTTGGTGCCGAGGTAATAATGCTTTTCGGAAGTGATGAACAGAAACAGAAATATCTCGGGTCTGTACAAACAGGTAAAAAGATAATGGGTCTGGCTGTGACGGAATCCGGAGGTGGCAGCGATGTTGCCGGCATAAAGACTACTGCAAAAAGGGAAGGGGATAAATTCATAGTAAACGGTTCAAAGATGTTCATAACCAACGGATCCATCGCTGACTTCTTCGTGATGCTTGTGAGGACTTCCAGCCCCGATGGAAAGCGCCACCATGGTCTGTCCACTATCGTTGTGGAAGCTGATCTGCCAGGGTTTACCAAGAATAAGCTTTCCGGTAAGCTGGGAGTAAGGGCTACAAATACTGCAGAACTTATACTGTCAAACGTAGAAGTTCCTGCCGGTAACCTTATTGGTGAAGAAGGAAAAGGTTTCTACTACATAATGACGTTTTTCAACATAAGCAGGGCTTATGTGGCAGCTCAGGCAATAGGCATTGCCCAGGGAGCTCTTGACAGGATACTTTCTCATCTTGGAAACCTGGCTAAATCAGGAAGATCTGAGGAGATCACCGAGGAGATACAGTTTCTCGTTGCCGATATAGCAACCAGGGTAGAGGCTTCCAGATTACTCACCTACAAAGCGGCATCATTCCTGTTCCAGTTCAAGCCCAACCCGACTCTTACGAGCATGGCCAAGGCATATGCGTCAGAAACTGCTGTTTTCGCCACCGAGAAAGCCCTTGAGATAACCGGGGTGTCGGGCATAACCGGGGATCTGGAAAGATTCTTCAGGGATGCAAAGATCATGGAGATATGGGAAGGGACCAGCGAAATTGAGAAGCTCATAATCTCAAGGAATCTTTTGAAAGAAGCATCGGAGGGGAACTAAATGCCATCGGAAGAACAGGATATATTGAAAAGTGCGGTTCAGGAATTTGCCCAGAAAAGCCTTCTGAACAACCTGCTGAAATTGGAAAGGGAAGGGATAGACGATTCTATGGTACGTGCTCTCGCTACACAGGGATTCCTCGGTTCTAGGATACCAGAGAAGTACGGGGGGTCCGGCATAGATCAGTCGGGATATCTGGTAGTGCTGGAGGAACTTGCAACCTTTTCTCCTTCCGTATCTGCCTTGGTTATGCTAACCAGTTCGGTTTTTGCCCAGCTGGTAGGAGATATGGATCCTGAGGCAGTGAGGAGGGTCGCTTCCGGTGAAGCAATGGCATCTGTGGCATTCGACTCTATCCTTGAAGGAAACACAACGGTTGAAGGGCTGAAAGAATCCGGAAAATCAATGACCGGGGAAAGGAAACACATCCTCAACGCGAATCCGGACTACCTGATATCTGAAGCAGAGGGAAGCGGTTTTCTTTACCTTATCAAGGGCGGAATAGAGACGAAGGAAGAAGATCAGATACTTTCGTTCCGCGGCATTAAACTTGGCACAGCAAGAGTCAACTGCTCAACTTACGTTAAACTCGCAGACAACGGCAAAAAGAGGCTAGCTGAAGTCATGGATTCGCTTGATCTGGAAATTTCAGCTATAGCTCTTGGCATATCAAGAGGGGCGCTGCAAAAAGTAATTGAGTACACCAAAGTGAGGAAAACGTTTGACAAACCCCTTAAAGACTACGGTCCGGTGGCTTCTACCATATCTAAGCTGATGAGTGAACAGAGAGTTCTGGAAATGGCGCTGCACAACCAGGAGATCGAGGAAGAAAAGGAGAAGCTCATGATCAAGGTCCTTGCTGTGGATCTGGCAAAACGCGCAAGTAAGTACGCGTTGCAGTTTCACGGCGGATATGGCTACATTGAGGATTTTGGCGTGGAAAAATACTACAGGGACGCAATGGGGCTATCTATACTTCTGCAGCGCTCCAGATCAGATAATCAAAGACTGGCAAAAGAAATATTTGGAGAAAAGTCCGGGTATCTATGATACCTGTTCTCTTTTCTCTTCTGAAATTACTGGTTCTTCCTTAGGTGCAACTTCCTGGACAAAATACCCGTTGGATAAGATTGCTCCGCCAACGAAGCCCCCGAGTGCCGGGATAACTATCCCATCTATGGCAACGTGTTTTATTATTGTAAGTGCCGGCAGGCCCATTACGTTGAAAATAAACGGAAAGACGCTATTTGTCAGGAAAGGGCTATTAATCTGACTGTCGAGCGTGGTCAATACTCCAATTGGCACAAACAGAGCGAAGACTATCAGGATTACCGAAGTCACGATACCAGCAACCAGACCGGCAACCAGACCTCTAGCCGCACCTCTTGCAGCTAATCCGGCTGCAATGCCCGCTACGATCCATCCGTAAAAACCGATCCATCCCAAGAGGACAAGAAGGAACAAACCTACCAGTACACCTGCACCTATACTTCCATACATCAGGCGATCAGAGTCCATGTTAGGATCACTACTAATTAGTAGGTTATTAAAACTTTCGCACCTGACATGATTCGAAAAAATATCTTAACTTCAGTCAAATAACGCCGTTTAAAGCCCGATAATGGCTAAAAAACGATACTTCACCCTCAGACGAGCGAAATTTAATTTGTCGAAGCCCGGAATTAAGAAAATAATATTACGCTCATGGACTATCAAGTTCTGAAGAAATAGATGTCTGAATCCAGAATCGGATACCTTGGAACGCCGGGAACATACAGTGAAGCTGCTGCGAGGAAGATGCATTCCGGAAAATTTGTTGGATTCAGGACCATACCAGACTTATTTAACGCTGTTATTGCCGGAACCGTTGATATTTCTGTGGTGCCCATAGAGAATTCGGTGGAAGGGTCTGTGGGGATAACAAGTGATCTTCTCTTCAGAAATGACGTTTACATAATTGGTGAAACTTATCTGAAAATTTCCCACTGCCTGATTTCATCCGATGATATGACTACTGACAAGGTAAAGATAATATTATCACATCCCCAGGCCCTTGGACAATGCTCGCGCTTTATATCTAAAGGGAATTATGAAGTGATACCGTTCCCGGATACCGTGGCAGCTGTTGTCGGAGTAAAGGATCGAATCTATCAGAATGCAGCTGCCATAGCAAGTGAAACGGCTGCTCAAATACACGGTATGAAAATTCTTGAACGTAACATCGGAGATTTTGATGAAAACTATACGCGCTTTGTTTCCCTGTCAAATAAAGAGGACACGTCCGGTAAAGTTCTGAGGAGCAAAACCTCCATCGTAGTGTCCGTGGACAACAAGCCCGGATCCCTACTCAAAGCTCTCGAGGTTTTCTATAAATATGGAATAAACATTTCAAAAATTGAGTCTAGGCCGGTAAGATTTACTCCCTGGAATTACATTTTCTTTCTCGACTTCGGCACAATTGAAGACCAGGATGCTGCAATGGACGAACTCAGGAAAAAAGTCTTGTCATACAAATTGCTTGGAAAATATCCCTCCACTCAGCCTTAAATTAACACGGAGGAATATTTCTGACTTCTTACGAGATCAGGCAATTTCTTATCTGTATTGATGACAAATTATGCATTATTGAATGGAATATGCACAAATAGGGGATTAGATTGCACCGAGCCATGCAAAAAAATAAAAAAATTGGAGCTTTGAGGGAGAGACGATCCTTCTCTCTGATAATCTCATAAGCTTC
>JAMDDH010000064.1 GCA_023488885.1 Thermoplasmatota archaeon
CCAAGAAATTGCAGAATTACGGTTAATTAAGAATTTTCATGGTACTTGACCAAGATTAATATGCCGGGATCGGGGTTCGAACCCGAGACCTCCGGATTTCTCAGAACTTCTAATTCTTATGAGTCCGGCGCTCCTCCAGCTAAGCCACCCCGGCAGTAAAATTATGAGACCTGTTCTACACTAGCCTCTACTGGAATTGTTTTTGGTTGTGGCGATGCGGACAACTCAGAAAGAACTGATTTTCTCATTTCTATCTTCTTGATGGGATATATGTCTTTCGTTGCATTTATGATATCTCCATAGACATCTTCACCAATAACATATTTCACCAAATCGCCGTATGGCACAGTATTTGCCTTTTCGACAAGAAAATTTTCAACAGTCTTTCTGATTTCAGTTCTCTTGGATGTATTTAACTTCCCGTCTGTAACAATAACGACCTTAAGAACCATGTTCGCATGATCTGATGTTGAAACATTTTTAATTATGTCGATTCTTTCCTTACGCCTTCTTACCATTCTTCTTATGTAATCATCACTCAGGCTGTGACCTATGAACTCGGTGCTGCACTTGGTTCCCTGACATGAAAGTATCCTAAAACTCATTTTTGCATTTGCACGTCTGAAATTGCCTGTGAAGTCAGATACAGGGATCTCAATCTTCCTTCCTGCCATATTCGTTTCTCCGTTGCCTATACTCATGCCTATCTCCCTGCCTCCAAGATAGTCCGGAGCAACTAGAGTATACCAGGTCTTCTCTTTCCACTTATCTTTTCCTTTCTTTTGTGATCTGTCCTTTGCCATTAAATCCCTCGCGCTTAGGCGCAATTTAGCGTAATGTCTCCGTAATGCCTTTTTTGAATTAAATGTTTCGTTGATTCTGGAAAAGAGAGGAAACTCATCTCTCCAGTGCTGCAGTCATACAATGAGCACCACCATACCCCCCAGTCAGTTCACTCAACCTTACGGGTAGATTATCTATGCCGTGGTTCCTTATCTCTTCATTGTGCGGAAAAAGAGAATCTTTTCCTCTGCGATTAAGGTCAGATATGACTTCTTTTTCTACGTAATCAGGGAAAACGTGTTCCTTGAGAAGTCTCTCAAGCACACTGGAAACATTTACAGTAATTATCTTTCTGTCTGAAATTGTTAGAAAGTTTGAGGAATATGCCAATTGTTCACTCAGGCTCAGGGGAATGAAGTTGTAATTGTGAGACTTCAGAAACTCGTAAAGCGTAGTTTTGCCCAGAATATCTCCCTCATTGCCTTTTCCGCCTGCATATATTGTAAGCTTCGCTTTCTGCATAAGTTCAGGTGAACCAACGGCAATCCCATCTCCAGCCAGGTTGAAGTAAGTGTCAAGGTGCATATTCACCATCGGGTCCTTTGGAGAATTTTCCATAAAATCGTAGATTGGATTTTCCACCACTCCAATCTCGTCGTAATCAAGAAATCCGGACTTAATTGCCTGCATTGCCCCTTCCAGGTTAGTTCTGGATCCTATTCCAATGAGACAAAACTTTCCTGCAGGCATAAAGTCTCCACCCTCAAAAATACCATCTCCCTTGATACCAAATATATTTTCCTCCCCCATAGCCTCTTTGATAACAAAACCCGTTATTTCCGGTTCTTTCATCCTCTGTCTACGTTTCATGTTCCCAAGGATTACCCCACCCGGGGTAACTGCCTGTTGATCTCGCATGAAATAGAGATTCGCAAGTGGCAGATTCGAATATACGGTGGGGTATTCTACCTGCATACCTTCTTCGTGTTTCAGGTCGATAGATGGCTCGAGAGTGATTGTGGTGAAGAGCGTTGATGAATCCAGAACCTTGAGGTTTTTCTCCATCTCCGCCCTTGCTGCTTTCGATGATACCACCGTACCGAAAAATCTGACAGTTTCCATGACTTTCTCTTCCAGGGATTCCCGAAAAATGGGGTCGCTATCTGCTTTCTGAATCACGTAATCCTTGAGAATTTCTACCTTAACGCCATTCTCCTTCAGGGTGTTTTCAAGGTTTTCATGCTCCTGAACTGCGATCCTGGTCCTATAGGGCCTTTCAAAAAGGAACGGTTTTGGTGAAAGCATTGCATAATCAATTTCAATTCCGGGTCTGTGCATCATAACTCTTTTTAGGGAATGCCATTCAGCCCTGATCTTCATAAAAACCTTTTACTGGATTGATTACATTAAAATTAACTTACGCTCTGAAAGATCAGTATTTTTCCCTTGTAATCAAACCCCTTGATCTCCCCATGATGTGTTCCCTTTACGGTTAGCGTCTGGAAATTCTTCTTATCCATCAACTGAGTTTCATTGTTGTCTGATGAAACTGCTATGAAATCTCGGATCTCTGATACTTCATCGGAAAAAGTGTACTGTCCGTTGTAGAATTCATTCTGGACAATGTCAATCCGCCGTTCGGTTATGGGATCTATTACGGTGATAGTATTCGCATTGATCTTCTGGAGGATAAGGGCCGAACCCTTGTGTGAAATTACTGAACCTGGTTTCAGGTTGAGTATCCTCACCAGGTTGGTATACCGGTATAAATCACCCCCATCACCTCTTCCGGCCAGTTTCTTTGTAATCGTGGTTTCGGAGAAATAGTGATCGTGAATATATTTGGTAAGTTTGATCCCGTCCGTTTTCTTCCCAAGATAAATGTCGACTCCTTCTTTTACCCTTGTAATCTTGGACACAAAAGAATCACTTGCACTGGAGTCAAGGTTGTCCAGCATATTTGAGATGTTGGCAAGAACTGTATCTATTATCTTTGAATAATCAGTGGTATAAGTTCTCAGCTGGATAATGGATTCGTAATATGACCCGCTAATTTTATTGCAAGTGGGGCAACTGTTCAGAAGTATTTTGGACGGAATGCTCATACTTCTCCCCGGGACGCTTACGTTATCAGTCTGAATCTCCGTGTGAAAATCAATTCTGGAATCAAGTCGCCTCAGAATGATGTTATCCTTCCGCACCCTCACAGTGACTTTAGGGTCTTTCCTCACCAAGTGCTCTTCCAGTTTCCTGGAAAGCCCGTCTTCCACTTTACCTCTAGACCAGGAATTACCTATCTTGTAAGAATCACATTTGGGGCACAAGGTAACATCTACGGAACCAACAGTGGTTATCTGAACATGGTTTGACAGACACTCCCCACAGAGACCCCTGATAACTGCCGGATTCTTATCACAGACAATGCAATTCATGATTCATTCCGGTATCCTGTTATCCAACTTATAGTTTTTAACGAGTGCTGAAGATATCAGGTGTTTTCTTATCTC
Organism: Thermoplasmatota archaeon; assembly: GCA_023488885.1. Taxonomy (GTDB): domain Archaea; phylum Thermoplasmatota; class Thermoplasmata; order Thermoplasmatales; family Thermoplasmataceae; genus JAJZOM01. The sequence goes on from JAMDDH010000064.1 coordinate 3,291, forward strand.
TGTAGTTCCTGCCCCTATCTGACCTAGTATCGCATCCCTTAGAAGGCGCTCAACTTCAGAATTCCTGACATACCCGATTCCACCGTATATCTGTATTGCCTCTCTCGCAATGTATTCCGCAGATTCAGCAACATGCATTATTGTGGCGGCAGCGCTTAACGAATTCATGGGATCTGTTTCAAGATCAGTCAATGCCTTGTTTGCAAGCAATTTACTTGTTTCATATTTTGTGTACATGTATGCCAGTTTTTCCTGGATCATTTCAAACTGGTAAAGAAATTTACCTGACTGTTTCCTCTCAGTAGCGTATTTTAGTGAGAGTTCCAGAGCCCTTCTTGCCAACCCGATAAATATGAATGACAGTATAACCCTCTCGGAATTCAACCCGCTCAGTATTATATCTTTCCCTTTTCCGTATTCACCGACAATTCTATTTTTAGGAATTTCAACAGAATCAAAAAATACCTCGCCCGTTGGAGACCCTCTCATTCCCATCTTATCAAATTTAACTCCCCTTGAAACTCCACTGTCGTTCCCCAGGACAGCGAATGCCGTATGATTCTCACCGGTCTTTGCATATGTCAGGAAAATATCAGAATACGGTGCATTGGTGATAAGGGTCTTACTCCCGGTTATAACAAACTTGTCTCCAACGGTTGTGGCTGAGGTTTTCATTGCAAGGGCGTCAGACCCGGACCCGGGTTCTGTGAGACATAGCGATCCGATCCATTCTCCGGATGCCAGTTTTGGGACATAATTTTCCCTTATGTATTCGGAGCCATTTCTATAGAGATTATCAAGACATAGATTGCTATGTGCGCCGTAAGAGAGAGCCAGTGAGGCTGATGCATACCCAAGTTCTTCTTCGATTATTGCCTGTGCCTTATAGTCCATGCCTGATCCCCCGTACTCTTCGGGAATCGTTACACCAAGGAATCCTAGCTTTCCCATTTTTTTAAAAATGTCAACCGGAAATTCATCCTCTTTGTCAATCCTGGAAGCCAAAGGCATCACCTCTTTGAGTACAAATTCTCTTGCCGTGGACCGGAATAATTCGTAGACTTCTGGAGAAGCAGTTTTTTGCATGGTGTGTAATAGAAAAATTGGATATTAATTAATGGCGATCATTTGGTGCGATATCTGGAATTGTTATGAGCTTGATTCCTTTGCTGGTTATGTTGAAATACTGATTCAGACCGATGATGTCCTTCCCGTTGTTGCCTGACACTCCCCACTCACGAGAATTAAAATAGTTGATTTTTAATATATGGGGGTTTGGGTGGAGAACTGCGATGGTCAGATATACCAACATATAGATTTGTTGGGTAAATTTCCATTCTCGCAGATAATAAGGAAATGTGTCTGGTCAATAAAATATAGGGCTTCACCACGCTGTCTGAGGAGAGGATATCACGAGATGCGATAAATGTGGAAACCGAATATCAAGACGGAAAAATTTTTGCAACCATTGCGGGAATCCTTTTGATGAAAATAACTCTGGCATGGACCCTCACAACATCGATCCATCATCAGATAATATCATCTCTCTGGACCCCAATGTCGATCCTTCGGTGGAGAGGGTGGTTGGGCAATTCACACCCAATAGGAATGCCCTTAAAAGTCTTTCAAGGCAAAAATTCGGGATTGCTTTAGTTCAGGTGACTTTAATGACTGTTCCTTCCGTGATACTGCCAGCCATTTCAATAGAACGCATTAGTCTCCATATCTTTGAACTCATAATTATTTCTCTGGTTATAGTGTCTTTGGCTTCAGTATTACCTCAATGGTTCAGCATAAGAAGCATTTCCAGAACCGTGTATGTTGTAACTGAGAAGAGAGCGATAATAGCTGCATCCCTCGGCAGGAAAATAAAAAAAGAATTTCCCATGAATGAAATTGAAAGAGCGGTTATGATCAATAGTCCACTTCAGACTATTAATTATTATGCAGTTTTTTTCCCGACAAATGGATATCTTGACCTTAATGGATTGTATACCAATCTTCCGGTTTCCATTTCATTGTTGGCCAGGATACAGAATATTGACAAGAAGGAGCATGGAGAAAAGCCCAAATTGCGGCATATTTTTGCGAGTGCCAGAAAAATTTCAAAACAGGTTCGAAAAAGAAGCTTTCTCTATTTGAGTGAGCAGGATGCCGTTAAGATAGTGAACTTGTTTCAAAGTATAAAAACAGGGAAAAAAGTAATTGGTTAGATTCCTGAAGTTAACTTCTTGGTAAGGTGAAACAGCATCCTATCATGGGAAAAGTGGATCAGAATCAAATGATTGTAGCAAAAGTAGCATAAGGTTAATAATGCTTTATAATATGCCCTATAATAAGCCTGCAGGTAGTGAAACCTAGGGAAAGGCAAAGCATTGGGAACATAACGCCAGGAAAAAATAAGGGGTTTTTCCAGCTTTACTTTAAATCCGGGTTATCAGATTTCACTTTTGCAGGGAAGGTGCAAAATGTACGTTATAGTTGAAGATGACTATATAGCCAGAATCCCTCCAGAGAAACTTGGCCTGGATTACGATCAAGCAGTCCTTGATGTAGCGAAATCGTTACTTGAAGGTCGGTTGATAGATTTCAAAGATGAAAAGGACGATACGCGAATCATCGGAAAGTGTTATGTGGTATCCATCATGGGAGTCGATAAATTGGGCGATGGCGCAATAGTTCACGGTGATGGTGGAGTTTATCAATCAGTGCATTTCAAGGCTCTGGCATATTACCCGGAGATGCAGGAAATTGTTGAGGGAATTGTCGTTTCAATTCAGAATTTTGGTGCTTTCATAAAATTCGGACCGTTTGAGGGTCTGCTACACAAGAGCCAGATAATGGATGACAGGATAGACGTTGATCTTAACAACCAGCGTTTCATAGGAAAGGACACGAAAAGAGACATTAAGGCCGGTGACAAAGTGCGAATTAGAATTGTTGCTCTGAACCTTAGTTCTTCGTCTATAGAAGATAGCAAAATAGGATTCACGATGAAACAGCTTGGCCTGTCTAAAATAGACTGGCTAGGCAAAAAAATAGAGAATTAGATGTTATATGAAGCAAATCTATCGTGCCTGTAAAAAATGCAAATTGATAACAACTGAGAAGAACTGCCCCATTCACGGAGAAGAAAAAACCTCTGCAGAGTGGTTTGGCTTCATCATAATCACTGAACCCAGGCTTTCAGCAATAGCTAACAGAGCAGAAATATTGGAGCCGGGTAGTTATGCAATTAAAGTCAGGCAGTGAGTTCATAATCAGTGAAGACCTGCGAGTTGAGATTTCGAAGAGTAACGGGCCAATCTGTTCCGTTGAAAGTCTTTCTTCCGAATATAAGGATTGCAAAATTGTTTCCGTTGGCGACGTTACGACCCGGAACCTGCACAACGCGCTTTTGACACCTTTCCTGGAAGTGGTGGATTTAAAGACCCAACGCGGAACTGAGGGAGTGTTCAATCCGGTGCCAGGATCTTATAAAATACGCAATAATTCCGGAACTCTAAGCCATGACCTGTTCATGCTAATTGAGAGACTTATCGCTACTGGAGGAGGACGAATTGAGATAGATGGCGAGGAAGATCTTGCAGTTATACCAATAATTTTTTATTCAGACAAAAATACAGTTGTAGCTTACGGAATTCCAAATGTAGGAATGGCCTGCATAAGGGTAGATTCTGAAATCAAGGAACACGTTAAACAGTTAATAGAAAGGATGGAAATTAAATGCCAGAACTAAAAGTAGAAAACGAGAGGGACAACAAGCTCCTACACAGGAGAGAGATTCGGTACAGGATTGTCTTCAAGAACGAAGCAACCCCGAGCAGGGAGAAAATAAAGGAGATCATTGCAAAGAACACCGGTTCCAAGAAGGAACTCATAATCATAGATAGGAATATTCAGGAAACCGGAAAGGGCGAGGTTATCGGCTATTCAAAAATTTACAAGGATAAAGAGAGCGCCTTGCTGTATGAACCGGATTATGAGCTGATAAGAAATGGCCTGAAGTCCAAAGAGGGCGAGGCAAAGTGATCAAGAGAGAGTTATATTCAGTAGAAGGCAGCAAACTGGTAAGACAGAGAAGATTCTGCCCCAGATGCGGACCAGGCGTATTTTTGGCCGAACATGCAGACAGATATGCGTGCGGCAGATGCAATTATACTGAAATCAAGAAAGAAACGAAGCCGAAAAGCGAAGCCCCTGAAACAAAGACAAAGTCAGCCCAAAAACCAAAAACAGAAGCAAAACCTAAACCAAAAAAGGAAAAGAGTGAGTAACTCTTTCTCCAACCAGTATTTTAGTCATTTTTAGAAGTGTGTGTGGCCGGTTCTAAAATAGAAAATATTTCACTGCTTGATCTGAACTTCCTGATAAGGGACACTGTAGAAAATGCAGCGGATGCTGCAAGCAGCATAAAGCTGACTTCATACCCAATTATGGTGCTCAGATACCCAAAGACAATAGGTACAGCAATGAAGAGGATATTGTTGTAAGCGAGGAAGTATGAATTTGCAGCATTTCTCTCCTCCGGTTTTGTTCCTCTTGCAATTATTATTGTGGACATGGGGAATATGCTTCCATGCGGTATACCTAGAATCGCCATAACTATCACAAATAGCGTAAAATTGTGAACAAATGGCAGAACTGATAACCCGGCCACAGTTACGATTGCCGACCCGAGAAGGGGAAAACGGATCGATCTGAAGGGGCGGATTGCCATGTAGGTTCTTGTTGCGAATGAAACAATAAAGAAATACACGAAGACCGAGTAAGCTACATCCCTAGTAACATCGAATTTGTACACTGCAAATAATACCAGAAATGACGTAATTGCAGCAAATGGGACATTATATATTGTGATTGAAAGCAAGGATGCAACGAGACCGCTATTTTTGAGCGTGGTTCTGCCGCTTCTCTCTTTCCTGATTGAAGGGAACTTAACAAGAGGAGATATTGCGAGGCCCATTAGCGAAAGCGAAAGGAATGCCAGGAATATTTCCCTTGGAGCTATGATTGAAAGAAGGTATGTTTCCAGCAACGGCCCTACTACAAGACTCAAACTCAGGCTGACAGAATAAATTGCCAGCAGTCTCATCTGAACAATATGATCCTTATGGAGAGTAGCTGATGTGATTATGTTGGGAAAAATTATTCCAAATGCAAAACCAACTGCAACAGAAACCGGCCAGATTGTGATTTCATTGGCAAAATAGTAGAGAACCAGAGAAAGGCTGACCATAATATTGGAAACGATGAACATCTTGCGCCGCATCCTGCTTCCAAGTCGAGGGTTAAAATATGATGTTGCAAGAAAAGTGGCCACATATCCAGTTGCTGATAGGGTTCCGATCAGGACATTAGGAAAACCAAGGACATATTTGGAAAGTATGGGGAGTGTAGTTACAAGCATGTTATTTGTTGAGCGTGTTGATACCGTGGTCAATACCAGAATCAAACCCGCAGATATGAACGATATGCGTGAGTCCCTGAGATTGGGTTCTGGAATATTTTCTTTCATTGAGCCCACGGATTTATTCTGTTTCCAGAGAGACCTATTCTTGAAGATTCATACATAATGTTTCCTGCCGATTCTATATTTATAAAAGTGGAGATAGTCTCCTCGCAGCCCTGACTATTGAGATCCAATCCCGTCGATCTGTACGTGCACAGCAATTGCTAGCTTGAACATATAATGTTCGAAAGACTATGGTGCTTCTTGTGATTCGTTTCAAAACCAGTATGCTTTGGGCTAAGGTAGTAGACGTTATCTACCACCACATCAATCCAGCAAGCTTTCTTCGATAACTGGATTTGAACCACTGTTCTACTTGTTGAGATACCTCTAGAGTTCAGAGATCAATCGTGTTGTTTCGCCACAGGCTTTCTCAACATCTTTGTATTTCACGCGAACCGTTTCCTTCGCATCATCTGGAACCGCTTGAATTGACAGGATACTGATGAGGTGCTGCAACTCACTATCCAGTAGAATTGAATATGTTCTCAGCATTTCCTGCTTTTCCGGAATAACTTCTTTTCTCCTTTGTGATATGAAGCAATCAAAATGCACAGACCCTTTCTTGGTGAAGGTAAACTTCTCTCCTGTTTTTACTTTGGTGTTACACGCGTAGCACTGAAATTCAGCCATATGACTTGAATCCTAACCACAATAAAACATTATAGTTTCATTCAGGAACCGTTGAAATAAATTACCTGTTTCCAGCTACTATGTTAACTTCTTAACGCACAAACTTCATGGTAACCCTGATCTCTGATTCTGACCGTAGATTTCCAGGACCGCTTTTAGATCCCGGATCGCTAAACTGGGATCGTAAGGGACAGGAGTATCATCCTTGATGCTTCTTGCAAATTCATCTATTTCTCTCTGAACCACATTGTATTTCTTTACATTCAATTTTTTACCATTTAATACGAGGTCCCCATAAGCGGTCATTTGCTCAGACGAGGTAAAATTCCTATTCGGCCTTGTTTCCGGATCTTCGTACATAGAACCTTTTTCTCCTACAACTTCGAATGAAGGTACCAGAGGCGCGTTGAAATAACTCCATGTGTAGAAGAAAATGCCTACTGAATTATTTGTGAATCTGAACAAGGCGCGCGTTGTGTCTTCTCCGCTAAGTGTTGAACCACTTCTGGTCGTCATTCCAATAACTTCGGAATAGTCTCCCCCCAGATTCAACAGTGTGTCCAGATAATGTATTCCCCCATCTATGAGTGCACCACCACCCATTTTAATTTCCTCGTTTCTCCAGCCGGGCTTTTGATGAATTCTCTGATCTCTTACAATTATAGTGTAAATTTTTCCAATTTTTCCTTCCCTTATGATCTGTTTTGCCTCAATATATGAAGGATCGAAAAAATACTGTTCCGCAACCATGAATTTTTTCTTGTTCTCGATCGAAGCCTTCACAATGGCTTTTGCATCCTCCATTGAAGTTGCTATGGGTTTCTCAAGTAGAACGTGTTTCCCAGCACGCATTGACTTTGTGGATAGATCCCTATGCACGTTGTGCGGTACCACCAGATCAATTATATCTGCAGATGAGCGGAGAGCGTCGTCAATGTTGTCATACACCTTCCTGATCTGAAAGGTCTCTTGGCAATATTTCACGGTCTCAGCATCTCTTTCCACGATGCTGATGTCCATTCCTTTGATAGATTCCAGGTGAACCTTGCCAAAACCTTTACAACCAACAACTACGATTTCCATAACGATCAGAATAGATGAGAATATTTAAGCAAGTATTTTTTCAAAATCCCAGTTTCACGCGTATTATGCGAAGAGTTGAATAGCCGATATCCAATGGAGATACAATGGAAAGGAGAGGTTCTGCCATTCTTCCGCTTCATTACGGACATCCGCCAGAATACCTCTACAAAAGGATGGTTAAGCTTGGAGGGACAATTTCTGACCTCATTGTTGAAAAATTTGGCATTGAAAAACTTCTGGAGAACCTTTCAGATCCGTTCTGGTTCCACTCCCTGTCGCTTGCAATAGGCTTCGACTGGAATTCCAGCGGAACTACTACAGCTACATTGAGCGCATTGAAAGAGTATTATTCCGGGAATCGAGGCGAAGTATTCATCCTTGGAGGAAAGGGCAAGCATCTTGGTCAGATGGAAACTGAGTTTCAGACGCTAGTAAGAGATGGAGCCATTTCTGATTCCTTGGCAGCGAAGATACGCAAGGATGCACGAAAAGTAGCTCGAGTGGATCAGAACCTCCTGCAGGATGGTTTCGACCTGTATATGCAATTCCTTGTGTTGAATTCGACTGGCAAGTGGGTTGTGGTTCAGCAGGGAATGAATCAGAATGAGAGGATGGCCAGAAGATACCACTGGATACATAAAACAGGCCTGGACTTTATCAATGACGGAAGAAATGGAATATCATCTGTGACAGAACAGTCTGCTGTGCTCGATTTGTCGACTTCATCAAGTGAGCGTAACCGTAATGGAATGATCAACATTATCAGGGATAACCCAAACAGATATGCCTCCAGGCTCCAGTACGGCAGCCAGAGAACGCTGGATAATTTTACTGGTGAAAACCAGGTGCTCAGAATGGATTACAGGATAGACTGGAACAGAATGAGAGAACTTTACGAGTACCAGCCTGATGATTTTCAGGAACTGGCTTTCATGAAGGGCGTGGGAAAATCAACAATAAGGGCGCTGTCGTATCTAGCCGAGATAATCTACGGCACTCCTCCGTCTTTTGTGGATCCGGTAAAGTTTTCTTTTGCAGTTGGAGGAAAGGACGGGATGCCGAAGCCGGTCAATGTCTATGATTATGACAAGGTTATTTCGTTTTACAGGGAGATCCTTAGAGATCACGGTATCGGGAATTATGATCTTGAAGACCTGGCGAAGAAAATGGCGAGGATGAGTATGGAAAGGACTTCCTGACCACCTGATGTGCTCGTATTATGCTTTGAAGAGCGTGGTGCGTGAGCATTTTTATACAATTTATGCACAAAAATCTGCATAATTGTTAAATATTGTTTCCCACTATGACTAGGATTAAAGAAAATGGAACAGGCTCAATCTAATGGGTTCAGAGTACAAGACTATCTACCATTTCTTGATCCACTTATCTCAAAATGGTTCAATGAAAAATACAGTGAACTTACTGAGCCGCAGATCAAAGCTATTCCAATTATACATAGAAGGGAAAACGTCTTGGTATCAAGCCCAACCGGTACAGGCAAAACACTTACCGGTTTTCTTTCAGTAATCAATGAAATGTTCAGCCTGTCTCGTGAAAACAAGCTAGAAGACAGAATATACTGCCTTTACATAAGCCCTCTCAAGGCACTGGCAAACGACATAAACAAGAATCTCAATGCTCCACTACAGGAGATTTCTGAGCTTGCTACTCGGGAAGGGGTCGATGTCCCCAGAATAAGGGCAGCCGTCAGATCGGGTGACACTCCACAGAACGAAAGGCAGAAAATGCTGCGTAAGCCACCACACATACTTATTACCACTCCGGAATCTTTTTCACTTGCCCTTTCTGCACCGAAATTCAGGGAAAAGCTGCAGGATCTCAGATATGTGGTAGTCGATGAGATTCACGAAATATCGGCCACAAAGCGTGGCGCACTCCTGTCGGTAAACCTGGAAAGACTGGCAGCTGTCAACAAGGGTTTTGTGAGAATAGGGCTTTCTGCCACACAAGCACCTCTCGAACTCATAGCAACGTATCTTTGCGGGTTTGAGAATGGGAAACCTAGGCCATACAGGATAGTCGAGGTTGATACCAAGAAATTCCTTGATCTCAGGACAATTACCCCCGTCAGCGACCTCACGAAGACCAGTTATGATGTTGCGAATGACAGAATGTATGATCTTCTTGTCAACATGATCAACGAACACAAGACTACACTGGTTTTCACCAATACAAGAAGCGGAACGGAACATGTTGCCATGAGGCTGAAAGCCCGTGGAATAGAGAGCATTGAAGCCCATCACTCATCGCTTGGCAAGGAGACAAGGATTGAAGTGGAGAATAAGCTGAAAAACGGGGAGCTTAAATGTGTAATTACTTCAACATCGCTTGAACTCGGGATAGATATAGGATATATCGATCTTGTGGTTCAGATCGGAAGCCCGAAATCCGTTTCAAAAGGTCTGCAGAGAATTGGAAGATCTGGGCATGGGATCAATGAACTTTCGAAGGGAAGATTCCTTGTATTTGATCTGGATGACCTCATGGAATGTTCTGTACTCACGAAGGCAGCCTACGACCGTGAGATCGATAAAGTCGTGATTCCCACAAATTCACTCGATGTCCTTTCTCAGGTTTTAGTCGGGATGTCTCTTGAAAAGGTGTGGAAAGTCGATGAAGCCTATGATATAATACGCGGTTCGTACAGTTTCCATGATCTTCCAAAAAGCGATTATATTGAAACGCTGAACTACCTGTCAGGACGAATAGAGGATAATGCAATATACTCTAAAATATGGTTTGACGAGGAAGAACAGACCTTCGGCAAGAAAAAGAGCACCAGGATGATCTACTTCATGAATGTGGGTACAATTCCGGAAGAAGCTGATTACCAGGTCATAAATGATAAGGGTAGACACTTGGGGCAACTCAGTGACAAGTTTGTTGAGCGTCTCAAGCAGGGAGACGTTTTTGTACTCGGTGCCAAGACATATACTTTTCTGAAGTCAAGCAGAAACAGGGTCTATGTCAGGGATGCCACAGGAATGCGCCCAACAGTGCCTTCATGGACCGGAGAGATGCTGCCGAGAAGTTTTGATCTTGGTGTCCTGGTCGGAAAGTTCCGGAAGACCGCCATCGAGAAGATAGAAGCTGGGGAAGATGTAAAAAAATGGCTTATGGAGGATTACCGCCTGGATCAGAATGGCGCAAACAGCCTTATTTCTTATATAAAAACACAGTCGAAATTCGATATCCCGACTGACGATCACCTTCTCGCAGAAGGTTACAATGATTCTGAGGGGCTATTCAGCATCATTTTCCATATACCACTCGGGAGGAGGATAAACGATGCCCTTTCTAGAGCCTATGGGCAGCTAATGGCCAATAAATATTCCGTAAACACGAGAATAACAATTACCGATGACGGTTTCATACTCACCTCCCAGAAGAAGGTTCAGATCAAGGAGGCGGTTTCACTACTGAACAGCAGTAATTTTGAGGAGACCGTGGCCAGATCAATTTCCAATACAGAGGTTTTCAAACAGAGATTCAGGCACTGTGCTGCCAGGTCCCTTATGGTTCTCAGGAAATATAAGGGATATGACATATCTGTGGTGAGGCAACAGTTGCGCAGCGATAAGCTGCTCAAGACTCTTGAAGGTATGAAGTCTTTCCCCGTGATCAAAGAGGCATACCACGAGATAATGAATGATATGATGGATGTCCCGCGAGCCCTTGATTATGTAAAGGAAGTGATTGAGACTAAACAGTACAGGATTCTGGAATACAAAGCGGAGACCAGCCCATTCTCGTATGGATTGATTCTTGCGGGAGTTTCCGACATGGTTCTAATGGAAGACCGGTCAAAGCTGCTGAAGGAATTGCAGGGCAGGATTCTTGACAAAATATACGGTGCAGATGAGATCAGGTTTCTGATACAGGACCAGAAATCCGTTGACGACTATTACCGATCGAAGGTCCCTGTAGTTACGGATTTGCAGAGTTACGAGAATCTTGCAAGACATTTCCTGGTTCTGGATCCATTCAGGAACCGGTTCAACAGCCCGTTCCCGTATTCCAGTGAAGGTGTGTCCGATCTCACTGAAACGCTAATCTCTGAAGACGTCCTGGTATCAGTATATGTCAGGGGAACAATCTGGTGCCACATAGACAATTACGGTGCAATCAGGACGCTGTTCCAGAGTGAATACAAGCTGGATCATGCTTCGCAGACAGTCCTTGATGCTTGCCAGGACCTCACATTCAGTGAGTTGAAACGGGCACTCTCCATGGAAGATACTCAGCTGAAGGATGTTCTCAACAGGCTTGAATCCTCATACCTTATCAGGAGAAAGTTGAAGGAGGGTGTTGTAGTATATGGAAAAAACGATCTCTATCATGAACCTGTTGGATTCTCGGAAGCCATTGAAAAAGCGATTATACTGGTAATAGGGAGTTACGGCCCACTGACGATGGATGAATTGTCTATCAGACTTCCGGTGGAACAGGAATTACTAGTTCCCGCACTTGAGAATCTTGTGACCTCCGAGGTGATGATCAATGATTACATTACTCCGGTCTTTGCAAAACAATACATATTGAAGCAGGATCTTGATGCGCTGCTGGGACGGGGCAAAAGCAATGAACTGGAGTTGCGTATACTTGATTTCTGCAAACAGGTTGATTCAGTGGCGGAATACTTTGAGAAATACGGTTATGCGTATGACCTGACTAACATAAGGTCACGAGTGGTGAACTTTTATGAAGATGAACTCCAGGAACTGATTGAAAAGGGAGATGTTAAATTCGGCAGATTCATGAAACACAAGTTCTCTTACGTGAGCCGATGGCTGGCAGATAGTCTCTACGACTTGAGATATGAAGCGTTCAAGGAAGAAGAACTTCAGATACTTTCACTGATCTCTTCCGGAATTTCGGGAGAGGATGAATTGAGTCGGAGATCCGGGTTGCCGATTAAGCTGTTGAAACAGATCATAAAATCTCTCGAGTTCAGGCTCTCTGTTTCTAGGGACAATGGGGGTAAACTCCAACTGTTCAAAGGGTCCGCTTCTCCTGTAGAAATTAAAACCTCCCTGACCACACTTATGAATAAGTACGGACCCATTTCCAGGAAAGAGTTGAGCCATAATTTCTGGATTTATCTGGACAACATCATTAAACTTATTGAGATTAAGCCCAGTTATATCAAGGATGATCTTTATTATGGATCGCGAAAATTGCAGGTAACTGGTCGTGAAAACGCAATAGTTCCGGTGTCGGATACATTGGAACTGTATCTTGGAAGAAAGTACCTGAATGAGATTGACTACAACTCAGTGTACGTTTCTAACGGAAAGGAAACTGCATCGTTGAATCTTGAGGTAAAGCAGGATACCCTGTGGATAGATGACCTTGTTGGCAATATTGACGATTCAGCCGCTTTCTTTTCCCTGCTCCTTGACCTTAAAGAAAAGTATGGCTGCACTGAAATATTCGTTAAAAACGTGCCAGTTGAACTGATTTCCGGTGCAACTTCATTAGGGTTTACCGAGAAGTCCGGTTCCCTTATTTTTGGAGATGCCGAAATAATAGACATGAGTGAAGAATCCCTCTTCACTTATGCTGTTGCAAACACCCAGATAAATGACGGTTCAGTGGTCTTCGAAACGCTGAATGAGTATATTCTTGGCATAAGGAATGAGGTTGAAGCCTCGTATATGGGACTGAGAAACGCCCTTCTCAGGAACTATTTCCAGTCGAAACTGTTATTCTATTTCAACGGGCCATACGAAACCCAGACTATGGGAACGCTGGAAACCATTTCTGTATACAGGGCTCTGAAATCGAGAAACCTGTCAGAGGAAGATCAGAGGGTGGTCCATACCATAATGGAGCTGGGAGGAGCGACGGAAACTGAGATCATAGCTCACCTCAGAAAGGACGTGTTCGGCACAAAGAATACATTGAAGTCCCTGTATTCTGACTGCATTCTTGCAAAGGATTCTGACAGAAGATATATTTTCGTTCCGGAAAAATACAGAAGAATAGAAGCAATGGAAACTATTATCAAGGTACTGCTGAAGAATTTCGGATTTTTAGACACCCAGAGGTATTCGGATGTAACCGGGCGTAATCCTGACCACGATTTTTACAAAGTAATGAACTCCTTGATAAAATCAAAACAGGTAATCAAGGGAATAATTCCTGGTGTGAAGAGACTCATTTACCTTAATCCAGTTTCTCTGAAATACCGGAAGTATGAAGAACAATCCAGAATCATGATACCCAAGGACATAATTATACTGTATTTTTCGGACTTTATAAAACAACAGATGGGATCAACGAACCTTTATATTTTTGTGGAAGAGGGGAAGATCGCGGCAGGCTTTTCCGCGAGAAAAAGCCTTAAGACGCTGAAGGTCTCCAAGATTCTCGGAGACAGGAGTTACAGGGAAAGACTCAGGAAAGAGATGAATGATTTCGGATTCGCGGTTTCTTTTACCTGAATCTAAAAAGTTTATTAGTTTCCGAATTTTCACGCTTGTATGGATAGCATAGATTTCTACCTGTCCGGGCTATCGATATTCCTCTCGCTGTTCCTGCTGATAGTGAATATCCGTGCTCTGAAAAAATCCAGGGTCAGGGTGTTCAAATTCCTGACTGCAGTCTTTGCACTTATTTTCCTAGACGGGTTGATCTCAGTACTGGTAGGATTCGGCATCTTAAACGTCCCTCTGACGCTTACAGACATGTTTCTTTTGTCTAACATACTGATCCTGATCATCTTTTATTATGGAGTAGTAAGGAGTAGTTGAATCTTGAAAGAACGAAACTCCCTGCGCGACACTATTTTCCAGGTTATTGCGGACAACCCGGGAATACATTTCAGGGAGATTCAGAGAAAATCAGGATCGGCCGTTGGACAGCTGGAATACCACATTTACCAGTTGGAGAAACAGGAAAAGATATCCATAAAGCAGGATGGAAAACTCAAGAGATATTTTGTAGTAACTGGGACTGGTTTCAGTGAACGCAAGCTGATCTATTACCTGAGAAACGGCATTACAAGGGAAATAGTATATGATCTGCTTTCCGGCGATTCGATACTCGCCGACAGGTTTGTGAAAGGAAGGAGGGCAAAACAGGCGAAGATCCGTGAAGCAATTGCTGAGCTTATCCACGAAGGCATCATAGAATCCAGGGTTGATCACGGAAACCAGATACTGTTCCTGAGAGACCCAGCGGCAATAAAAGCTATTTTGAATCGCTTCAGGGAGAGTTTCCTCGACTCGCTGACCTCGAATGTTCTTTCACTTCTGGATTGATAATACTAATTTTCAGTTACCGGAAATACGCCAGTCTATGCCTAAAATCGTCTTTTTCGATATATTCCATATGATATACCAAGAAATATAGCACCTGTACCAATGCCGGCCGAAAAGAGTTCGATGTGCAGGAACACGAATTGTGCTGCATTATTGATATCTTTCTGCAGTATTGGATTCTTGAAGAGATCAACCTGAGGCACTGAGAAATACGGGTCCTGGACAATTGATTCCAGGCTGTTGTTGAAATGGTACTTGAATACAACAATATGGTACTTGCCCATATTGGTCTCACTGTAATTTAAGGCAGCAGGTGTGTTGTTTAACAGGTATGTGTTATTCCACCAGTAGTATGAACTGAAACCTGATTTATTGACTTCTACACCGGAAGCATGATTTGTTGAGAGCGCCCTTGAGGGATTTGTGAGGCTCTTGAATCCTTCCATGTCATTCTGTATTCTCGCCCCGAGAACCTGGAAGAGGAAGAGGTTCCCAGATCCTGATTTCTGATCGATTAAACCTCCCGGAGCGGATAGCCCCATATTGGGTATCTGTGATTTCGGTGTGAACTTGAAGGTGATGTCAAATCCGCTTATCCTGCCACTATTGTTTGTGTAAGAAGGATTCGTGAAATTAGTCTTCTGGATTATTACCTGGACGATTGCACTTATCTTATTCGAATACTCAATTTCTTGACTGCCGTCCGCAAATTTTTTTAAGTAGGTATTATTGATATTGCCAAGATTGCTGATGTTGAACTGATTCTCCATATAAGAATAATCTTCACTGGCAAGAGGCTTTAATGAGATATTGGCCTGATATATCAGTTCATTCTGGGAAACCCTTTGGATGCCCCAGGATTCTGAGGGGAAATATGACATATATATCCCTGTGCTCGCAACTAACATCAATGCTAGAAAAGATACGTTAAAGCTGGTGTTTCTGGAAGCATTGATATATATCTGAGGAAAGCTGTTAAAGTATAAGTCGCTGGGTTTAGCCTGATGATCATTCGTTTTTGTAATGGGAGATGAAGCCCCGGCTACGGGGATCATAAGGAGAGCAAAGAGCACCAGTGCGACAATAGCTTTTCTCAATAAATTAACCATATACCCAATAAGATAATATTTTCTGGTACAAACTTACACTTTACAAAATCAGGCGAATTCTTCCTGAAGTTCAATCATGACCATGTTAAGAACTTCTTCGAAGGTAACGCTGGTGTATTCCCTCAGGCCACCCATTTCTGTTCTGAGTTTCGCCACAAACTGATCGTCTTCCTGATCAAATTCAATATTACAAATTAGTTCTTGCATAATTGTCCCTAACGACGGAATTTCGAGCTTTATAAAAATGTTTCCGAAAGAAAAGTAAAGTTTTGCAGTATTGGGTGAAAGGTGCGTACCGCATGTATGAACGCCCTCCAATCCAGACTGTACAGTCTGATATTAGTCGTGGCGGAAATTAGGTGCTTGATTGATTCAATAGAACCAGTATCTATTCATGCACATCGATCATTATTCTTCCCATTGACATCTTGTTCTTCATCTCAACGTGGGCTGAATTGACTTCTTCCAGATGAATGGTTTTATGGACAATCGCCCTGATCCTGCCCTGAGCTGTCAATTCCAGAGCTTTTTTCATGTCATCACGAGTGGAACTTATGCTTCCACTGACGGTGTTTCCCTTGAGTATCAGAAGTCCCAGAGGCAGATTTACCGGTGTCGGGTCAACGTTGCCGATAACCACTAGTTTTCCGGAAGGCCTTAAGCTTCTGAACCCTCTTTCGAAGGTTGGGAGCCCAACGCTTTCCAGCACAAGATGCACACCCTCACCAAGTTTTTCTTTGATCTCCCGATCGAAACTGTCAGAAGTAACTACCATATCAGCCCCTAGTGAGTGAAGTTTTTCTGCTTTCCACGGTGATGAGGTCTTGGCAATTACATAAGCCCCAAGCGCCTTTGCTATCTGAACTGCGTGGCTTCCGACACCCCCTCCTGCGCCTGTGACCAGGATCTTCTGCCCTTCTTCCAACCCGCCCACTCTCTTAATTGCGTTATAAACCATTCCGGTTACACATGCAGAGATTGAGGCGTCTACATCCGGTACATTGTCCGGTACCTTGACCAGAGATGATGCGGATGCTGCAACGTAACGTGTATAGCCCCCATTTACTGTTTCGCCGAAGGTTTTCTTGTTCGGACACAAGTTCTCGTCGCCCCTAAGGCAGAATTCACAGGTTCCACATGGAGTGTATATCAGGCTGGCGACTCTGTCTCCGATCCTAAATCCCTCTACGTCCGGACCAACCTTCTCAATAGTACCGGAAATTTCGTGACCAAGAACCACTGGCATGCGAACTCTTGGAAAGAAACCATCAACGGTAAGTATATCCCTAAAGCAAATTCCAGTGACGTTCTGCCTTATCAGCACTTCACTGCTGGAAATTTCTGGAGCATCCACATTACGTATCTGAAGAGGTTTTTTTAATTCCTCCAGCACAGCAGCCTTCATGTTTTACAATCCAAGACAGATATATATTCTGTTGCATTCATGATTGTAACATGGCGTAAGAGAGAAACAGGATGTTTAACCTCAGGTACTCAAGAGAAATTGTGCTGAAAGAAATCTCTGAAGACGGTTATGAAAAGTTAAGAAATTCATCAGTCTGCGTAGTCGGACTTGGATCCACAGGTTCCCCATGTGCAGACCTTCTTGTGAGAGCAGGCATCGGATCGTTAAGAATCATTGACGGAGATAGTGTTGACATTACGAATCTCCATCGCCAGATAATATTCAGCGAAGAGGACATCAATGAGAAAAAAGTATTTGCAGCGAAAAAAAGGCTTGAGAAAATAAACAGCGACTGCAGAATTTCTGCGATACCGGATTATTTGACAGAAGATAACGTATCGAAGCTTCTTTCTGAGGCAGACCTTGTTGTGGACGGCACCGATAACATGGAATCACGAATGATAATCAACAGGTACTGCGTTTCGACCGGTAAACCATGGATATTTATCTCATCGATTGGAACGGTATCCCAGGTAAAGGCAATAGTACCTGGAAAAACTTCCTGCCTCAACTGTTTCGTAAATCCGTCGGATAATATTGCGATGAGTTGTGAAGAAACCGGCGTTCTGGCATCAGCTCCCGTAATTGCATCTTCCAAGGCTTGGACAATTGCAGTCAAGATTCTAACTGGCAAAGAAGTTGACGGTGATCTGAATTTTATAGATCCGTGGAATGGGGTAGATGAGAACATAAGAATAAAGAGGAATCCGGAATGTACTGTTTGCTCAGACTTTTTATGAGGAATGACGCGTGATTCAAGCAGTGATTTTTGATCTGGACGGGACTATTCTGAATTCCTTGGAATTGCGGATCGAGGCATGGAAACACGCTTTTTCAGTTTATGGCGTAAACCTGAGTGATGATACTTTGAGGCCCCTAATAGGTTTGCCTGGAATTGCTATTGCGAAAATGTTTTCCGAGAAAGCACTGGAAATTGATATTGAGGAAGAGAGATATTTCCGTTCACACCTCAATGAACTTAAGCTGTTTGACGATGTGAACGAAACTTTTTCCACTCTTGGAAGCAAAGGGATAAAGACCGGCATAGTCACATCTTCAAAAAAGGCATTTATGAAAATCCTCAATCTGCCTTACAAACCCGTGATAACCATTGACGACGTGGGATTCGGTAAACCTGATCCTGAGCCGTATCTGAAGATCCTTGAAATTATGAAAGTTAAGCCTGAAAACGCAGCATTCGTTGGCGACGCAGAGAGTGATCTCATCCCGGCACGGGAGATAAAATCCGTTTCTGTACTGATTCGCCACGGCTCCAATAAGGCTTCTGAGAACGCGGATTATTATATTGACAATGTGTCCGAGATTCTGAAACTTGTATCAAAACTGGAAAAATTAAGGAAAGATTCCTGAATTATTCCTCTTTGGGTTATTGCTTCAAAGGGCTGATTTCCCCAGTATTCAGGCAGGAGAGTGCTGCCAGATTATTTTTCCCGAATATAAACACTGGTGCGACAGTGAAAAGTTCAATCAGTTCATATCCTTCCGTGACAAGGTCATCCAGATTGCCCACAACAAGAGGATACCTTCCTTCACTGAGCCCCTTCATTGATTCAGGTCCGGTTTCTCCGTAATATTGGGAAATATTATTCCGTATTGTGCTGCACATGGAAATCAGGCTCAGGTTATCAGTCAGTATATTGGAGAGAAGCCTTAATGGAGGTCCGGAAACGACTGTCCCATCGGAAATTTTGCTGATCACAGTGTCGAAATTTTCAGATTTGTCTTGTGAAACAGCCACAATTTTTATCGGTTTTCCAATAAATAAGCAATCTTCCTCACTCACTTTGAAATCTCCTAAAAACGGAGCCTGATTTGATTTATTGTCCACTGTGGAGTAGATAATTGCCAAATCGATATCCCCATTAGTGTAGGATCGGATGGCGTCCCTTGGATTCATCCTGAGAAATGTCATTGCTTTTCCACGGGAATTAATTGTGTTACTGTGGTGTGAGAGCAACATTCCTGCAGCAAAAACGCCGTTCTTTCCTGCTTCTTTCTCCCACATGGTCATTTCAACTGGCGTCCCGCTCTCAATGAATTTAGTGTTTCCAGGAAGTGAAATGAAGCCATCAGTCGCAGTGAATCTTGATATTGAACCGGAAAGCCCTGTTACTGGGTATATCCGTTCCTTGTCTTCTCCTGGTTGTCTAACAGGAAAGAGGTTCTGCTTCCCCATTTCCAGGTTAATTCTCTGGCCAATCTCTTTTCTGGTTTTCCTCATCCTGGACAAGGATCTTGAGGCATTGATAATTGGTTCGAGGAATATTGTTCTGAAGATCATCAGGGAAGAGACCGGGAAACCAGGTAGGCCTATGATAACCGCATTGTTATGCCGGCCCATAGCAGTCGGAGATCCCGGTTTAACGAGAACCCCGTGAAATATCAATCCCGGATTCAACTGTTCTATTATCCTGTAAACCATATCGGCCGAACCGGCGGAGCTTCCTCCAGAGAGAATAACCACATCATGATTCTCAGTTGCAGAAACTATTGTGCGCTTAATGAGTTCGTAACGATCCGGAACAATTCCAAGGAATTCCGGGTCAAGTGATCGGAATTTTGAAATTTCAGACAGGACTGCTATTCCATTGGCTTCATGTATTTTCCCTTCAGTGTATTTCTCACCAGGCATGATAAGTTCATTGCCTGTGGAGATAATGGCGATCTTCAGTCTCCTGTAAACCCTGATGTGTGATATTCCCAGGGATGCCAGTACCGCCAGATCATTTGTTTCCAGTTCTTTTCCCTCGAAAAGAATGATCTCACCGGTGGCGACATCGCTCCCGGTCTCCGCAATATTCTGCCCCGGCGTAACCGCCTCCTGAATCATCACAGTTCCATCCGCCTCGATGGTGTGCTCTACCATTACAACTGAGTCTGAACCACCGGGAACTATTGAACCGGTTGATATGGCATAACAGGTGTTTTTATCCTGCAGGAACTTCTGTGGTTCGCCTATGTTGCACGAACCCGATACTTTCAGTCTTGCTGAACTCTCTGGCGCAGCCTGTGCAGTTTCAGTTGATCTGACCGCATAACCATCCATTGTTGATCTGTTGAATGGCGGATTATTTACTGGAGAGAATATATCCTCAGCCAGTATGCGACCATTGGCTGTGAGAAGGCCTACCATCTCAGTGTCATTTACCTGCGGGATGAATTCATGTGCTTTTTTTACAGCTTCTTCAAAACTTACAAGCTTCTTGAAAACACTTTTCAATTTGGATCACCAAAGAACTTGATTTCAATGATTTGGCCTTTATCGTAACCTTCGACATTACCCGGTATTACCATTGTCCCATCTGCTTCAATCATAGTGCTCAACTTCCCTGTGCCGTGAGAAATTATCGGTTCAGCGATCATACCGTCTTCCAAATTCCCGACCTTGACTCTTAAAATGGTCGTGTAACCTGGAGTGTTTGTGACGCTGCATGAGAGCCTTGCCATAATCTTTCTCCGGAGGCCAGTTACTCCAAAGGCTGTTTCAATATATCTTTCCCAGAACTCTTCGACCGAAATCAGGGCCGGGGCTGGATTTCCGGACACAGAGAATACAGGCTTGTCATTTACCTTATAAAGTGTGATTGTCCTTCCTGGCCTCATCATAACGCCACCAAAAATTACTTTTCCAATCCGGGAAATGGCATCCGGTACTTCATCTCTCCCCCCAAGGCTTGTTCCGCCCGTAATTATCAATGCATCATAATTCTGGATGCTTTCCCTGATCTTCCCGGATATTTCCTGTTGGTCGTCATGCAGTATCCCTATCTCCTCCGTGCTAACAAAAGACCGCCTGAAATATCTGGTAAGCATGATCTGATTTGTATTCTCTACATAATCCTCAGATTCCCTGAACAACTCATTTCCTGTTGAAATAACACCGAGTCTTAATTTTCGAAAAACTTCCACTTCCGGCACTCCCGAACTGATCATCGCTGCCGCCTGCCACGGCCTTATTATGCCGGAACTTCTGACTATTTCCGTGCCTGCATGAAGATCGTCCCCTGCCTTCTCGACGTTATCCCATGGTTCAGGTGCCCTGGAGGAGATGATAAACCCTGTTTCCCTTTCCACCTCTTCTGCCATAAGAACTGAATCACACCCCGGGGGGATTCTCCCTCCTGTGTAGATTTCAATACATTCTCCCGCATTGCTATAATGGCTTGTCGTTTCACCTGCCTGAACAATGCCAATAATTTTTAGTTTTACAGGATTTGTCTCTGTGGCACCAGCACAATTCCGGGAGTTGACAGCGAATCCGTCTACGAGGCTCCTGTTGTACCTGGGAACGTTTGATTTTGAATATACCGTGGAACATGCTATTAGCCCTGGAGAATCGGAACACGGTACAGTCATTGTTCCAGGTTTTGTCCAACTGTTCGAAGAAATACGCTGAAGTGCCTCCTCGAATGAGATTAACCCGAAAAATCTACCCATTTTCTCCCTGAACTGAACCATTTTGCCACCGGAATCCTATCTGTTCAATTCATGATGTATATGATCTATTTCTTTCAGAATCAATTCTTCAATACCAAGTGATGCACCATCTGGATTCCCGGGAAGACAGAAAACAGGCTTTCTATGCACCACAAATGCAGAAGCTCTTGACAGCATAGCTGACGAACCTATCTCCTTGAACGACAACATTGAAAAGATTGTGGAGAAACTTTTCATTTCATATTCTGCAATTCTGGCGACGGCCTCAACCGTGACATCGCGTAGCGTAATGCCGGTTCCACCGGAAATAACCACGGCATCTGCATCGTTTATGAATTTGAGCACCATTTTTATTATTTCAGCTTCGTCATCTTTTACAATTTCATAGTTTGACACTTCGTGTCCATTTTTCTCCAGAAGCTTGATTATGGCAGTTCCGGATTCATCGTTTTCCATGCTTCTCGTCGAACTGCAGACCAATACCCCGAATTTAGCGTGGAAATCTTCTATTCTGTGATCATGCATGCCCTTTCACCTTAGTCTCCACTTTCACGTCAGTAATCCTTGTTTCCGGGTAATTTCCGCTGTCGTCCTTCTCAATGTATTTCACCATGTCCCAGACAGTGAGGAGTGCCGATGTGACTCCACTTAATGCATCCATTTCAACTCCAGTTTTCCACTGCGCAATAACAACACAGGTTGCTTTTACAGAATCTTCCAGCAGTTCAATATCAATATCTACGCCTTCCAGTGGAATTTGGTGGCAATAAGGGAGTCTGTTCCAGGCATCTTTAGCACCCTCCATGCCGGCAATTTTTGCCGATGTGAACACGTCGCCTTTCTTTACCTTGCCATTGGATATGGTCTCAATGGTTTCCTTTTTCAGGTAAATCTTTCCTGATGCTTTTGCGTACCTTCTGACAATATCCTTTTCTGAGATATCAATCATTATACTGAGTTTATGATGATTAGAAATATAGACATTCTCACTTGGACCTGATTCCGGCAGAAACCTCCCCATGTTGTAGATGCAGCCTGAATCAATATTAATTATGGACAATGCATGATCATTGCGACAATGATTGCGGTAATACCGGTAAAACTCTCTGTACGTCTTCCGGGCAAGCATTTCCTTAAATTCGGAAACGAGACCATGATCGAAAGAATATACAGAAAAGTATCGTCGGTGACTGAGACAGTAGTTTATTCAAAAATTGACCTGCCCGTACCATACATGATTGATGATTCACAAGACATAATGCATCTGGTGATCGATCTTAAAGCGAAATATGAGGGATTTGTCCTCATTGGAGGTGATATGCCGTTTTTCACCGAAGATGATGTTCGTAAACTTTTATCAAGCTATAATGGAACTCCGGTTACTCCCATCGA
This sequence comes from Thermoplasmatota archaeon, assembly GCA_023488885.1. Taxonomy (GTDB): domain Archaea; phylum Thermoplasmatota; class Thermoplasmata; order Thermoplasmatales; family Thermoplasmataceae; genus JAJZOM01. The sequence continues at coordinate 26,229 of JAMDDH010000064.1, forward strand.
TTCTGATGGCAATATAGAACCTTTATTCAGCATATATAGGGGAGGACTTTTGAAAGCTAAAAACATGAGAGAAGCACTCCTTACTTCAGATACAAAATTCATTCCGAAAGAACAGTTCAGCTCCTTGGCATTTTTTAATGTAAATACTTTTGATGAATATCTTTTAGCTTTACGGATTCTTGAAGAACAGCAACGAGAATCTCAGCCTTCCTGAAGATAATCCCCTCGAAATTATGGGAATTCAGGAAATTTGATATTGCCGATTAAGACATGGATATCCATCTTTTAGGCTGTTTGTAGCTACAGGCAATCTGCCGGGCACAAGAAAGTCACATATATATTATGAAGGAGTATAGCGCTGAACTGAATTTATTCGATGTTTACGAACTCAGTTCAATTTTCAATGGGACAGCTTATTCGGCCCTATGACCATAAAAATTATTAAACCAGATTTATCTCATTTTTTGCACATGGGTGTCTTCATAAGGAAAGCCATGGAATCTGATGTTGATCCCATCAATAGGATTGCTGCTACTTCGTGGTACCACACATACAAGGAGATATACGATACCGAAGAAATAGAGAAGTGGATTGACAGGAATTATTCGCCAGAAGCGTTGCAGAAACATATATCTATGGTTGAAGGCGATAGGAATTACCTTTTCATAGTTGCTCTGATGGAGAATAATATCGTTGGTTTTATGGAGATGAAAATCAAGAACCAGATAGCTCATCTCCTCAGGATTTATCTTAATCCCGATCATATTGGAAATGGCATTGGAACTGAACTGTTAAGGCACGGAGAGAATTGGATGCTGTCAAATGGGAAGAGGCAACTAACTGTTTCTGTGCATAAAAAGAATTTACCTGGAATGAAATTTTATGAGGCGAGAGGATTCAGGTTCAAAGAGGAGATCGAAGAGGATATTATTCTTGAAAAAAATCTAGCCGGATCCTAATCTCTCCATTTCGCTTCTCCGCCAGGTTTAACATCCTTTTTCCAGATTGGTACCTTTTCCTTTATGCTGTCAATTATATATTCACACGCCTTGAATGCCTCCTTTCTGTGGGCAGATGAAACTGAAATCGCGACAGAATCCTCCTTTATATTCACTGTTCCTATTCTGTGGAGAACATTTACTTCGAGTACTCCGAATTTATCCTTTGCCTCATCTACTATGGTCTGAATGACATTTAGAGCCATTTCCTTATAACTTTCATATATGAGGGAGGTCACTTCCATGCTGCCGGAGTATTTCCTCACTGTCCCCTGGAATGTAACTATTGCGCCGGCTTCTGTATTTCTTGTTGCCTGAATCAGTTCTTCCAAGTCCAATGGTTCTTCCTGTATCCTTATCATCATGATCCTGTGCCATATCTTCAGGTTTGGACCCCTTATAAATATCTCGCGTGGAGTAGCCAGGTCAGAAGGTATACGCGTCCAGACAGCATCGTTCAGTCAAGGAATCTATCCGCCGCTGACTACTGGAAACAAAGCCAGTTCATCGTTTTCCGAAAGAATCTTGTTTCCGTCACAGAAATTCTGGTTCAGTGCGAACATAAGTGGATTCTTTCGGAGGGCCAGTCCGCTTCGTTCTCCCTTTATCATGCCAATTATGCTGGAAACAGAGGATCCTTCTGGCACATCTATTATTTCCATTTCCCTACCGGCATCATCCTTCACTGACCCAAAATATTTCACTGTTATTTTCAAGCTCATCCTCCTTTTTCCAGTAAGGCTCCCTGTCTTTTACCGATGCAAGGAAAATCCTGTCAAGATCTTCATTGCGATCACCATTTCTGATGCCGGATATTATGTTTCTGTAATTATCGCTTCTCATAAGACATGGCTTTAGCATGCCTGTGGATGTCAACCTGATTCTTGTGCAGTTGTTGCAGAAATCATAGTTCCTCATTGGCTTGACGAATTCGACTTCTGCTTCCTTGCCATCGATCATTAGGTGATATTTCGGGCGATGATGCAGATCATTGAATTCAGACCTGAATGATTTCGCTGATATTTCCTCCTCAATGCGTTCAAGTGAAATGTGGTACTTCTGAAATTCCTCTGAACTTTCCATTTCCCTTGTGGTTTCGAACTCAATGAGCTGGAGAATAACGTTCTCCTCGGCAGAAAGTTTGATCATGCGGGGGATCTGACTTTCGTTGAGGTTCTTAAGGACTACAAAATTAACTTTGATGGGCGAAAATCCAGCTTCATGTGCTGCCCTTATGCCTTCAACAACTTGATCAATTCCGTCGACGCCTGTAATGAACTCAAATTTTTCCTTTTCTATGGAATGCAGAGAAATGTTCACGCGATCAAGACCGGCTGCCTTGAGATCTTTCGCTATTTTTGGAAGCATTATGCCATTCGTAGTCATAGAGATGTTGCCGGAAATATGCTTTCTTGTCCTCCTTACAATATCTACTATGTCTCTTCTGATTGTGGGTTCTCCGCCGGTGAATTTAATCTTGTTGACTCCCCATCTGCTTGCAGTTTCTATAACTTTTTCAATCTCATCTGCTGAAAGATATTCGGAATGAGTGCCGGTGCCCTCCATATGACAGAAAAAACACCTGAAATTGCATGTGGTGTTTACCTGCACCCTCATGCTCCTGACAGGCCTTCCGTAATTGTCAGTAGCCAGCACCATGACATTCCAATGTATACTGGTTAGTTAAGTTTTCCTAGCTTTCAACCCGTATATCGATCATTTCAGTAACTATGTCAAGTGACAGCACTCTGGGAACCTGATTCATGGCTTATCATCTGACGCATTATCAGACCGGAATGTTCATTAGCATAGTTACTGTACAGTATGCATGTCC
>JAMDDH010000017.1 GCA_023488885.1 Thermoplasmatota archaeon
CGCCCCGTAGGGCCTGGACTAGTGTCTCAGAGTCCATCTCCGGGCTCCCCCTCTCAGGGCCCGTACCCGTCCTCGGCTATGTGGTCCTTTACACCACATACGACCTGATAGGCCGCAGACTCATCCTTAGGCGCCGAAGCTTTTGTCATCAAAGCATTCCAGCATATAATGGCTATGGGGAATTATCCTCAGTTTCCCGAAGTTATGCCCCACCTAGGGGTAGATTATCCGCGTGTTACTGAGCGGTTCGCCGGTATCTTACGATCCCTTGACTCGCATGGCTTAGTCGAAACCTGATAGCAGTGGCCGCCGGCAGGATCAACCGGAGTTAATCCTTTTAATTATAAATATATGGAATTTGGCGAGCCACAGTTTGCACCATTTCTCTTGTCAGAAGTGAGACATTACTCACAACTCCATTTCTTCCAGTCCTGGAATTAAAGGTTCATTCTTACCCAAAGGTCTGTCCCCTTTTCGCCTTCAGACTGGTATTAATCAGCTAATTAGCTGTTTTGTGCGTAATCCAGATTATAGCAAAACCGTATATAACTCTTTCGAACATCAAAAAAAGAGTATTTAATGGATTCATGGAAAAAATAGACAGGTGATTTACGGTATTTCGCGTTTTATGGTTATGGGTATAAAGTTGTTTTCGAACTCTAACATCGCTATATCAACCGGATCTGTCATTTCTGGCGGTACATCAATTATTACCGGTGCACCCATGGATATCTGCAAGGCCCTTGCACCTATTATCCTCGCTTTTTCAAATTTAGTGTATGACATAAAAATCAATAGAATCCCTAGATAATGAAACCAGATATATTAAAACTTGTATAGTCAAACCGCCCATATTTTCTAAATATATAATTTATGTTATTTAAATTTACGGCATGGTCCATTAAACTCGTTGAATGCCCTCTCCCTGTTATCTCACACTTGCAGGAACCATGACATTTTTCTGTGAAACAACATTTGATCCAGCAACGGTTAATGGCAATCTCAAGCCGTCGATCTCGGCAGTAGCTACAGGCATTCCATTATTTTCTTCAACCCGGAGTTTCATTTTCAAGATCTGCTCCATGTCTATCTTCCCTGAGGAATTATACTCAAGGTTCCCAATTCTTACCTGTCCTCCTGTCGAGGCAGCATTGTCTGCAGGAGTAAGTATAGAAACCGTTTTTCCATCATCCGCAGCCAGAAGCATACCCTGAGATTCTTCCCCTCTGAGCTTTGCCCATTTCAGGTTGTCAACCACAACTATCTTCATTCCTACCAGTTCATCCGGAGTGTAATAATTCCTGAGACCTGCAACGATCTGGGCTTCCCTGTAGCCAAGGTCCACCCTGAGAACGTAAAGCTTGTCAGCATTTGTGTGGTTATTCACTTCCTTTATCTGTCCTATTCTCAAATCGAGGCAATTCGGGTTTTCTTTCAGGAGTTCCAGTTTATGGAATGGCGGATCTGTCTTCACAGGGAAAAATTCTGAATTTTCCTTTACGAACAGATTGGCTGTGAAACCTGTTTCCCTGAACTTTGACGATCCTATTATCTCCAGCATCTTTTGTGAAGTTGAAGGTATCACCGGATAGGAAATCCCACATATATACTGCGCCAGTACGAGAGAGTGGTAGAGCTTTGAAATGCATTTGTTCCTGTCCGATTTTATCAGCTTCCATGGTTCGGATTGGTTAAAATATCCATTTGCATATTTGACCAGTTCAAGCCATTCTCCCATTGCCTTCTTGATCTCAGACTGATTCACAAAACTCGAGAATGCCTGAATTCTTTCCTGGGCAAATCTCATAGCATCGATGTCTCTATCATCCGTATTGACAGTTTTTGATGAAATATGCAGACCGTTGTTTGTTATGAAACTCACAAGCCTGTGAATGTAGTTTCCAAATTTATCTATCAGTTCCGTGTTGACTTTACTCTGCAAGTCTTCCACGGTGAAATCTGTATCCGCGCCTTCCGGCAGTATTGATGCCATGTAGTATCTGACGTAGTCTTTCGGAACAACCTTGATTATTTCATCAACCGAAAACCCTATTCCACGGCTCTTCGAAAACTGCTTACCCTTGAAAGTCAGGTATTCATTCGCAGTCACCATATACGGAAGATTGTAATCTCCCCTTGCCATGAGCATGGCCGGCCATATTATTGTGTGAAACGATATATTGTCCTTGCCCATGAAATGATAGTTTTTTACTTCCGGATTCTTGTAGAATTCCTCCCAGTAGTTATCATGTCCCGTCATTTTCGAATATATCCTAGCGGCTGACACATATCCAATGAGGGCCTCAAACCACACATAGATCCGCTTGTGTTCATATCCTTCAAGGGGGACCGGAACCCCCCATTCTATGTCCCTGGTCATTGGCCTTTCTTTCAGGCCATTCTCTATGAAGTTTCTCGTAAATGAAAGGACGTTATGCCTCCAGAAATTCTTTGTCTCAAGCCATTGCAGAAGCTGATCCTGAAATCGATCCAGCTGGAAAAACATGTGCTTCGTCTCCCTGAATTCCGGAGTTTCGCCACAAATCACACATCTTGGAGACTTAAGATCCATGGGATCAAGTGTCAAACCACAATTGTCGCATTGATCTCCCCTGGATCCTTCAAATCCACAATTCGGGCAGGTACCTTCAATGTATCTGTCTGGCATGAAGCGGTTACATTTCGGGCAGAATGGGGAAAACATGGACCTTTCAACAAGCAGGCCTTTATTGTAAAAGTCGAGGAAGAATTCCTTGACTGTGTCCTTGTGTTCCTGATAGGTGGTTCTGGAGAAAAGATCGAAAACAATATCCAGACTCCTGAAGGATTCCTCATGCTCGCGGTGATACTTATCTGCGATTTCTATCGGGCTGACATTCTGTTTATCTGCTGAAATTGTGACGGGGGTGCCGTGTTCATCACTGCCGGATATGAAAAGCACTTCGTTGCCGTTCATCCTCTGGAATCTCACAAAAATATCAGCGTTAAGGTAGGCTCCTGCAACATGCCCAAGATGCAACGGTCCGTTCGCATACGGAAGCGCACAGTTTACCAGGATCTTCAAATTAATCAGACACCTCCCTCACCAATTGTGATCCAATATAAGTTTTTGATTATAGCTGAACCGGATTGGTTCCACCGAACGAAGAATGAGAAATTTGACAGATCAGTATTCAGAAGAACAGTTTCGGGATGCTCTTATCAACATGTACAACCAGAACCTTGGCCATTTCTCCTTCTGCAAGCCAATCCAGTTCATTGAGTGATTCGTCTCCCTCTCTCGCTTCGACACCGAACGCTTCGGATATTTTCACAATATTCGTCCTGAAAGAAAGAAATGGCGCTTTCTCAACTCCGGGATAAAAACTTGTAGAGAAGCTCTTGAGAATGGAATATCCCTGATTGTCGAGTACCAGGATTTTTAATGGCAGATTATACTGGGATACCGTCCACAGGGTCTGTACAGTGTACATCATAGAACCATCTCCGATTATCTCCAGTACCCTCGGGTTCTTCATGGATATGCCGGCGGCCGCCGGAGTCGCCCACCCAAGTTGTCCGCTTTTTGCGGTGAAATATGAACGATCCCTGTATCCAAGATTTTTTCTGACAGCCACTGATGCTGATATTGCCTCATCAACAATGACATAATCATGGAACTTTTTTCTGACTTTCTGGAGTACGTAGTTCATGCCCAGGGTTCTTCTTTCCCTGGCTGCCACACTTCCGGCAGAGAGGTCTTCAGGTCTCCGGAAATCTCCCTTCGGTTTCACAATCTTTGTCAGTTCCCTCATAAAAAGGCCCGGATGGCTTGTTATGAACTCACCGTACTTGAATGAAGGTGACAGGGATATAGTTATAACCTTCTTGCCCGGAAGAAGAGGAGACTGGAGATAAGGGTAGATCGTAAAATCTCCCCCGAAGTTCAGTATCAGGTCATTTTTCATCAGGATCATGTTCATGGCAGTCGTTGCCGGCAGGATATCTCCAGCAAACCTGTGATTTCCTGACCTGAAACAGGCCCGGCTGCTTAAAGGCTCTGCATACACTGGGCAGCCCACCTTTTCGGCGAAATTCACGGCATCGTCCATGGAACCGTATGCGTCAATTTCCGATCCCGATATTATCGCCGGGCTGGCGGCTTCTTCAATGCATTTCGCCACGTATTCCACCTCAGCCATATCCACAAGCGCAGTGTTTGGATATTTCCAAGCCAGTCCAATATAATCAGCCTCCTCTTCCATCACGTCCATTGGAAATGAAACAAACACTGGACCCATGGGAGGTTCGAGGCTCTTCATCGCTGCCCGTTTGAGTGATCTTTCGATATCTTCCGGGTTTCTCACCTCATACCGGTATTTTACTGCATCGCTGACCAGTGAAAGAAGGTCGTGTGAAAGAAGAGGTTCGTAGTACACATGACGGTTATCCTGCTGACCCGAGGTTATGACAACAGGCGATCTGTTGAGACGCGCGGTGTGGATAAATGCCATTGAATTCGCCACGCCGGGAAGGGTGTGCAGGTTGACTATAGACGGCGTGCCGGTGTACTGTGCAAGTCCGTCGGCCATCCCTACCGATATGGAGTCATGGAGAGTCAGGACGTAATCCTTGATTTCCCGTAGCATTGGTATCTCCGTCGATCCCGGATTGCCGAAAACCGGGCCGATCCTCAGATCATTAAGCGTCCTTGCGAACAGTTCATAGCCTTTCAATCATAGCACCTTGTAGAGAGGCTGGAGTCCCTGCACATATTTCATCACATTGGCGACTGTTTCCGTTATAAACCTCTGCTGGCTTTCCATGGTGACCCCTGCTATGTGCGGTGAAAAAATAACCATTGTCCAGCCTGAACAGTTCGGATGAGAAATCAGGCGGCTCCTGACTGTATACATCTATTCCAGCCCTTATGCCCTTTGTTTTGATCGCTTTTATCATTGCTGCCTCGTCTACGACCTCGCCCCTCGATGTGTTTATGAAAATCGAGCCATCCTTCATTGTATTGAACTGTTTCTCGGCGATGAAATTTTTTGTCTCCGGAGTTAGCGGAACGTGAAGAGATATTATGTCAGATTTAGCGAGAAGTTCATTCATTGAATAAAATTTCAACCCGAGAATCTCCTCGTCCTCTTCCGGCAGTCTTACTGGATCATAATAGACAGTGTTCGCTCCGAAATAGAGCAGTCTCTCTGCCAGTTTTCTGCCTATTGCACCCATTCCTATGATGCCGAAAGTCTTTCCCATCAGGTCCATTGAGTTTGTCAGGACCGGCCAGTTGCCTTTGAGTATCTCGTTGTGGAAGTGTATCAGGTTCTTCAGGTGAGCAAGAGCCATTGTTATTACATGTTCCGCTACACTCTCCTTGTTTGCCACAGGTATGTTGCAAAGCATTATTTTTCTCGATTTGACAGCGTCCTGATCCACGTTGTCATAACCGGTGCTTGATATCTGTATCATTTTCAGGTTTGGAAGTTTTGAAATAAGATTTCCGTCAATTCTTGTGAATGTCGTAGCCACCAATACCTCGGCATTGTGTTCCGTAAAATCCGTAGAAGTTGAGATTTCACCATCCGGCAGTATCTGCCTGATGATCTCCCTGATATCGTCTATGGGAAGGAACGGCGGCAAAATGATGAGAACCTTCATGATGTACAATTAACGTGGGGCTAAATGGTTTTTTCCCACACAGCGTTTTTCTTTTTGAGGCGCTTCAGCTTAAACTGCACCGGAAAACTCTGGCACACCTCTCCCGACAACTGCTTTGAGAAGTGCAGGGTCACCCGTAACGGTAGAAAGAAGTTAAGGGAATGGTTATTTCATGAGACTACTTTCTCGAATCTTGTTTCGACCCATTTTCTGTCCATGTTCGAAAGGAAATATCCGAGTCTCGGTCCTTTGTCCTTCCCGATCAGTACTTTATAAAATACTGAAAAACCCTCCTTGGTATCAAATTCGCTAGACTTTATGAGTTCATGAACGCCATTGTGTATCTGGTCAGGCTGCCATTCCATTCCTTCAATTCTCTTGCGGAATTCCCTTATCAAGCCCTTCTCCCGGTCGTCCAGGCTTACGGTGCTATCCAGGGGCAGGATGCTGAACTTGACCTGATCCGGAGCATATTTGCCCAGCCATGCCTTGACAACTTTGATCTTGTTCGAAAGTTCTGGAGTTATGCTGGCATGGTTGTAACCGTTCCTCTGGATTGCAACCAGCATCTGGTTTTCTTTCGGATAAATCTGTACAAGCGTAATCAGATGCCTGAAGCTTATGAGGTCCTCCTTTTTTCCGGTGTCGATCCTTGACAGTTCATAGATTCTTCTTGAATCGTCATTGCTGATCTCCTCCCGGTTGAAATAAGCGTCCTCGTATTTTTCATATTCATCTATAAGATTGAGGAGACCGAGTCCGGGATCAAAATCGATATGCCTACCTGGCTGGCTTCTGGCTATGAGGAATCTGAGTATCTCCGGTGGGGCGAACTCAACCATGTCTGATGCTGGGATGTTTATTCCAGTAGACGAATGCATTGCACCCTTGCCCTTCAGGAATATGCGCTCGTAAATCAATGGTTTTGGAGCATTCTTTCCGAATATTTCTTCCAGTATCTTCTTTCCAGTGTCGTAAGACCCTCCTGCAGCACCATGATCTTTTCCGAAGGGCTCGACGGTAACACCCAATGCGAACCATTTGGCGGGCCATTCAATCCTCCAGGGAAGCTTGCCATCGTCCTTCCTGATGTCTGCCTTTCCCGTATTTCCGCATTTGCAGCTATATTCAATGTACGGGAAACTGTATGAGACAACAGCTGTGGAATTTATTTTCCCGCACCGGGAGCAGATCGGATTGTAAGGCGCCCAGTCTGTTTCTATCTCCCTGCCTGAAACATCCTCAAGAATTTTTCTGATCCTGTCCTGGTTTTTCATGACAATGTCGATAGCTTCGGTGAAAAGGCCTTTCCTGTACAGGTCTGATGTTCTCAGGACCTCTACCTTTACGTTGATGACTTCCAGTGTTTTCAGAAATGGTGCAAGAAAGTATTCCGAATATTTTCCGTCGCCGGCTGGAGCCGGTATCACATACAAAGGTTTCCCCACATGCTGGGAGTACGTCTGTGGGAGGAATGGGTAGACTTTCCTGAGCGGGTCCATGTCGTCGCACAGGTAAATGAATCTTGAGTTCAGTCCCTTATCTACAGAGGCTTTATAGATCAGGTCACCTGTTAAAATCTCCCTCATATTGCCAACATGTATTGGCCCGGAAGGTGAAATGCCGGTCGAGATCACCTGTTGTCCGGTGAGATCTTTTGTGAAAGCGTCAGCCCAGTGCATATATTAACTACGATCCGCCAACCAAATTCGTTCTGATGAGTGACCTGATTCTGACATCGGAAATTTCATCGGTATGCATCTTGGACGCCAGTACGACAACAAGTATCGGGTTCCCACCCTCGTTCCTTATGTCAAGTATGGCCCTCTTCAGGGTTTCTCCCGTACTGACAACGTCATCAATGATCACTATATTCTTACCCTTTACACTGGCAAAATTACTGCTGAAGAATCCCTCCTTCCTTGTCGGATGCGGCCTGTAGACAACAAGATCCTTATCCATAAGATAAGAAACCATCGTAGCATACGGAATGCCGTTCACCGTTATCCCAAGAATTGCGTTCACCTCAGTATCCTGGGCAAGGCATTCTTCTTCTATGATATCTGTTATGACTTCAGAAATAGATCCAATCCTGTTCCCGGTTACACCTATCGTTCTCCAGCCTATTTTAACGTCCTGCACCTTGGATTCCTTGAAAAACTCCTTACTGAGGAGCCACGTGACCGTACCTACAGAAAGGTGGAGTTCGGTTGAAATTTCCTTATCTGACATGCCCTTATTTTTCAATTCCAGGGCTCTTTTGTACAGTTCCTCTATACTTTTCATTTCCATCCCTTTACTCTCGTATAACTGAGTAAAGTATCCTGAATATTATAATCTTGACGTCACTTGAGTACAGGTATGTCCCCGTCATGATTCTGTATTTCTTCTCTTATCCTGGCTGCAACCCGGTCAAGTTCGTGATCGAGTGCAATCCTTCTTCCCCACTTCAGCTCCCTGTCGGGAAACCTGGGGATAATGTGAACATGATAATGAAATACTTTCTGGTTCGCGCAGGCACCGTTATTCTGGCCTATGTTTATCCCTTCCGCGCTCACAGCCCTGATTATTGGGGGAGAAAGCGCCTTGGTTACCCTGTGCACTTCAAGGTATGTTTCGTAGTCGATATCCAGTATGTTCTCGTAGTGTTCCTTCGGGATTACCAGGGCGTGTCCCGGTTCCACAGGGGCATTGTCCATGAATGCGAGTACCTTGTCACTCTCATATATCACGGAAGCCTTCCTGTTTCTTACGATTTCGTTGCAGAAGATACAGTGGTTCTTGAACATTACAAATTGCAATTGCGAATTAAAATAAATATTATGGGTATGGTTTGCCGTTGTTTTTGAATTTTGCATGGCGTCGATCCTGAATGGTTGAGACACACGGTTATATCGCTGTTTTTCCCGATTTTCATGAAATTGGGAAACCTCTGCCAAACATAAAATACACGTCAACAATGTCAAATTATGCCAGGCGGAACAATAAAAATGAATAAGCCACCACCTCAGCCCATCATAGGTCCACCACCAAAGTCGACGAAATACAAGGGTGTGAAACATACAATAATGGTTATGAGCGGAAAGGGAGGAGTCGGAAAATCCACTGTTTCAGTTAATATCTCAGTAACACTGGCAAAGAAATTCAAGGTAGGCCTTATTGACGCAGACATCAATGGCCCTGACGATCCAAAAATGCTTGGGGTCTCAGATGCACAGATTGAGGCAGGGGACGCAGGCATTATTCCAGTGAGTTCGAAATACGGGGTAGACGTCATATCTATGGGTTTTCTTCTCCCTAATGAAGATACTGCGGTCATATGGCGCGGAGCGCTGAGACACAAAGCCATTCAACAGTTTCTGGAGGATGTGGCATGGGGCGAGAGAGATTATATCATCCTTGACATGCCGCCTGGAACCGGTGACGAAGGTCTTTCAGTGGCACAGCTGGTCCCGGATGCCGACGGAATCATAATAGTCGTGACTCCTCAGGACGTTGCGCTTCTGGATGCCAGAAAAGCCATGAACTTTGCAACCCAGCTGAAGCTCCCGGTTCTTGGAATAATTGAGAATATGAGTGGTTTCGTATGCCCGCATTGCGGGGAAACTGCCAATATTTTTAAGACAGGAGGAGGGGAAGAGGCTGCAAAGAAATACAATGTCCCTTTCCTTGGAAGAATTCCTCTTGTGTCGGAGGTCGTAGTAAGCTCTGACAATGGTACCCCAATAGCGGTAACCGACAACGTGGTCGCGAAGATTTTTTCAGATATAACCGACCGAATCGTCGAAATTGTTGAGAAGAGAAAGTAACATTAGACCATTTCTATAATCTTATGATCCCTTCAATAAAATAATGTCAAAACGGTATTTTTCACCCCGATGAACCTAAAAAAACTATGATTTCATAACCAGCATACATTTCCTCCGGAATCCCATTTTTAATACCTCTTTCATACCTATGATGAAATCCAGCTGTTCTCCAGCCTTCTCAAGGACGAGGAATAATCGCTCCTTGCAGTCCTCATGAGCGACTGGACTCTTATCCGGGAATTGAACTCCCTCCATCTCTTCCTGTAATCATTGCGATCAATGTCCCCCGCCATGGCCATGAGCTGATCCCTCGACACATCCGGCGGTACGAGGAATGAGCTTCTTCCGTACTGTGCAATGTATGAGTCCCATGACCGCATTCCTGACATTCTGCGGTATGAGGTCTTCTCATGCCTTATGGTGATCTCGAGGCCGTTGCCCGTTCTCGGAATCCTTGCATCGTCGTAGCAGTAAAAGAGACCGTCCCAGTGGTTCTCAATGGCATGAGCCATTGCGTTCAGGCTGGAGTGTATGCCGCCTTCCCTGATCCTGGAGTTCACGGACTGGAGGAAGGCATGCAGTTCTGTCCTCACAGCATTGGAACCCCCGGTGGAGGCGAGGATTGACCTGAGCCGTCAGACTTGACTTTGAGGGGAGGCCTTCCACCCTCCTCTGTGTTGTTTTTGAAGAGAACAGACACCATGGATGCCAGGGAGTTCCAGTCAACCATAGGTTCCAGCTTGGCAAGTGCAACCATGCTGCTGATCTGGTTATACGCTTCGGGAATGCTGAAATCACGCAATGGACTCATTATAATACACATGAAACAGGCATGGATAAAGGTTTCGCTATCAATAATGGTCAATAAAAGATGAGAAATACGGGTCTGAATATACATCAGATTTAGAGTGGCTTCCAGGATTGACCCTACTTTTTAGAAAAAAAGTCATGAGTGAAATTTTTGAAAAACGATCCTAGAAATCGTATTACCAAGACTTAAGAGTTGTCAATATGTTGTGGCTAGTAACTTCTTCCATTTCTATTTCTCTCTCCTCTTCCATAAGTCACCCCCAATTAAGAGTGCTATTATTATATAATAATATTTTGTATTGTTGTAACCTAAATTCAGAGCTTGTTTAGGGATCAATTGAATTATTTTTACGCACAGACCGCAAGATCTTTATGCCTCTCTGAGTTCCCTATTTGCTGAACATTACAGGGAGATCAAGAAGATCAACGGGAAGGAGTACGCGTATGAGGTCTCCATGGTATGGGATTCCGAACACAAGAAGAGGCACAAAGTGTCCAGGTACCTTGGAAAGGTCATTGATGGCAAGCCCACGAGGATCAGGGAGATTGTTTCCGTTCGAGGACATTCTCCTGAGAGCGATGGAGGAGAACGAATATTATTCCCTTATGGAAGCAGGGAAGAATCCCCAGTTCTCACCGGATAAGGCAGGAAAGATTGCCATACTGACAAACACGAGAGAAAAGCCACAGACAATATTCGAACTGTACAAGTCCAGGAACGATGTGGAGGAGGCATTCGACGTGTTCAAGAATCTTCTGAAGACCGATACGCCATACCTCAGGGACGATGATTCCATGAGGGGATATGTATTCGTATCATTCCTCTCCCTCATTGCATATTACAGGATACTGAAGCTTCTCAAGGAGAAGCATGTCAATTCCCGAATAAGCGTGAAGGACGCAATTCTCCAGCTGTCGAAGATATATCTCACTGATATCGGGAATCGAACAATAGTGGCGGAGATTCCGAAGAAGTCTCGCGATCTTGCGGAACTGCTGGGAATGAAACCAGAGATGTTCCCTAAAAGTGTTCCGAGTTAAGGGAATAAGAAACTGAAGGAACAGCTTGATGAATACAAAAAGCGACATCCTCCCAATATCGGCGAGAAGAACGGCAAATCCTACGAGATCAAACCTGAAATAATGCCACAGCCGGCAGAAAAAAAACAGTGTTTTTAAAGCCAACATATATCCTTTATAAGAAGTGGTAGCAAGATTGACTCCATTCCCGCTCCAATAGGTGATTAACCAAGGCATCATCAACGGAGTCAGATTTTTGCCATCTGGAGAATTTTTGTATGCTGGTTATGAAATCATAGTTTTTTTTGAAAACCAAAAAACAAATAAATAGCGACAAGTAAAGTAAAAAATCCCACATACCTTGCGGTATGTGAAACTCCTATAATTACTATAAGTGCCCCAGAAAGTGATCCCGCAATGAATGTAGAGCCTTGTGAAAATGATGTTATTGTCCCAATCGCCCTAGCAGTATATTCCAGAGACGTATTCTCTCTGATATAAGACATTGCGCTTACCATAAAAACTCCAACGGTAATGCCTATTAGCAAAGAAATAGCGCATTCTATTAATAAGGTCGGTATAAAACTTAAAAGTACAAAAGCTAAACCAATGACTATAGTAGTTATAGTCAATATACTTGATATTCGTGTTTGCCTAAACCAAGACAAAGTTGATCCGATAATGATTCCCATGGATAAACAAGTCAAAATAAACCCTAGATAGATTGAGGCCAATGAACCGAAAATAGAGGTCTGAACTGTGAATATTACACCCAGAAAACCCAGAATCAAACTGAAGAAGATATATGCTATGAATAAAGTGCGTAAATCGACTAAACTCCATACGTATTTCATCCCATCTACGGTCTCGGACAACAGAGAACTAGTTTGGTTGCTGTTCGATACTTCACTTTTTTCAAGCTTTGTAAAGGTAAAACCGGTCGCTGCAAGGACACAAGCCACAATAATTAATGCAGGATAATATCCAATTGTTAATACAAATCCTATAGTAAGGTATCCAACTACGTCCGCTAATGTTCCAATGGTTTGATTGAGAGAAGTGCCTTTTCTTAAGTGCTCTCCCTTGAGATTTTGTTTAACCCAAACCGATCTGATTGAATTAATTATGTCGGAGGTTAAACCCACTATAAGAGAGGCGCTAAAAAGAGAGAGAATAATGAAATAATAGTTTCTTGAGAACAGCGAAAGTGCAATCGGAATTATGCTCAAAAATCTGAGAGTTGAGGCATATCGTGAAATTTCGCCTAAGTAATTCTTACTATCTATCCAGGCCCCCAGAAATGGACTAAAAATCAATGAAATTGAGGATAAACTATCAGCAATACCCGTAATAAGTGCATTTCTTGACACAGAGAAGCTAACAAATAATAATAGTAAATAAAAGCCTGAAACACCAAATGTAGACGTTGCAAGATTTAGCGCAAGCTCTGAGTATTTTTCATTTATGGGTCGCATTTCGGAATCTCTCCATTTCTCGAATAAGTTAGCATTTTAAATTATATGATTGATACATCAAAATAGAATAATTATAAATATAATTATTCTTTTTATAATTAATGATGTCTGGTGATATAAAGGGAAATCGTGGCGAATCTAGGGAAAAACTAAATAATGGCTCGATTGGAAGAGACCAGAGATTAAGGGCGAGAAGGGAAGCATTTGGATACCTACTATGGGAACCGGAAGAGGACTCTCAATTTGTGATTAGAACGGAAGAAGATTTGCTGTCAAACCGAAAGATAAAACTTAAGTCACCCAGAACTGGCAAAATCTATGAACAAAAAGACATGATCTTCTTTCACAATTCGGTAAAAAGAGCTGACATACTTTCAGGGCCAACGTATGCTGAGATTTATCCAACTCTCAACTGCAACGAGAGGTGTAATTTCTGCTATATTGGCGATAAATTGACCCCAGAAAGGGTTCAAATGTCGAGAACGTTGGCAGAAAAAGTAATTAGCGGTCTTTCTGCAATGGGGGTTTTCAGGGTTGGAGTCCTAGGAGGAGAACCCTTCCTGTACGATGACTTAATATGGATGATCGATAGACTTAGTTCTGAA
Source organism: Thermoplasmatota archaeon (assembly GCA_023488885.1). Lineage (GTDB taxonomy): Archaea > Thermoplasmatota > Thermoplasmata > Thermoplasmatales > Thermoplasmataceae > JAJZOM01. The sequence goes on from JAMDDH010000017.1 coordinate 13,366, forward strand.
GGTCTAGTGCCTTCATTATCTACTAACGCAACAGTACACAAACCAGAGTTTTGGAAATATCTCATTGATAATATGATACACGTAAATATACCATTTCACTCCTATATCTCCAGCGTTCATGCAAAAATAGTGGACAATCCTATCGCTTATGGCAAGGCCTTGTCAAAAATAAGAGAAATGATTGATGGTGGCAATCTGCCATTTGTATCCATAGTAGCGTGTAAAGATAACGTTGATCATGTTCCGGAAACCATTGAATTTTTGCTAAATGAAGGCGTCAAACATATTGCCTTATATCACGCGCAAAATACTGGCTTCACAAAATTAAAACCAGAAAATAACATAAACTTTAACTCGTATAAACAAGCTTTTTTAAGATCTCTTGAGATTTCAAAACGGTATTCAGGAACAGAAATTAGACCTCTGACTTATTTTCCATTTTTGCTTGATGCGGGTATAAAATACAATCTGGACATAAATCTCTCAAGGTTCCTCTACGGAACACTTGATGGGCGGAGAAGTATATACATAATGCACGATGGGAGGGTATTGGCATCCTTCTACGATTTAAATGGGAAGACATATATTGGCAATCTTTCTGAGAATGCATTACAGGAATTGTGGAATAATAGTCTGAACCTTGAATTTATAAGATCGTTGGAGTCCCCTAAGGTCTGTAATTCATGTGAACACATGGATTATTGTAGGGGAGGTCAGATTTCGAATTATCTAAGAGATATTCCTGAGTGTCCCATATTCGAACCAGACTTGTTGGCTGAGTAATTTACCACTAGTTTTTCAATTTTAAACCTTAACTCCGCAATCTTTTAGGGAATATATTGGTTCCAAGCATCTTGTCTATCTTTTCAACACTTGAAGGTATTTCGCTCAGCGTTTCCCTCTTTCCCCTCACTATTTTGTACACCTTTGAGAATTTCAGCAGCACGTCTTTCACCGACAATTTATTGGTGAGATCAGCGGCCCTGATCAGCACAAATATGCTGTAATAGAGATAGAGGGAAAGGAAAGATATGAAGAAATAACCCCTGAGTGAATCCTCATCGCTGAGATACGATTTGTCATTCTCAAGCTCGTTCTTCATGGCATCGAATGCCTGTTCTATCTCTTCACGCTGCTTGTAGAAATTGTATATGGTTTCAGGATCCTCTTTCACATTGGACAGTATGGATATCTTTCCGAACCTGATCGATTCGGAATCGAATTCCCTCTGCGTCCTCTTCTTTTCCGCAATCATCTTGATGAAAGTGGATGATTCCTCCGCCATGAGCATCTGGTCCTGGAACATGTATATCCGAAGACCGTCTCTGTTCAGGAATCCCGACCTGATGCCCCTGTCCCTGTAAACGAAGCTTGATCTCATGTCCATGCCATAATCTATTATTTCATATGGTATCAAAATCCGATTAGATCTTGATTGATTCTACCCATGCTTTCAGTTCCTTTGCTGGTAGTTCGTCATTCGTTTCCAGTATCTTCACGAGAGCTGCCAGGACAGACTTCCTTTCCCTGTCTTTCCGTATGATGGGTTCGCGTGGATTCGGGCGTATGAGCTTCCTTGCATTATCCATCTCCTCCTTTGTTATGGATGAGAATTCCTTCAGGAAATCGATCTTCGAGAGAACCTTCTCGATGTAATACCTGTTCTCAATATTGGAAAGAACTGCAGTAAGGGCACCATACATTGCCATCTCCCTGGCTGTCTGTGATCTTCCCGTCCGTCTGCGAATGTGCATCCTGCTCCATCTGTGTCCAATCTCCTCAATGCCGTTGTGCCTCACGATGCTGATCGTTTTTCCATTCTTTCCTGTTACTGGTGACAGGAGTTCTGATCTGTGATCTTCCACGCGCTTGCTGAATATACGTGATGTCCCCCTGAGCTCGCCTCCCGTGAATTCACCCTCCTTCATTATGCCGGAGAGTGCTTTGTTCAGATCGATTCCAATAATCCCGATGTCAGTAGCTTCTTTTGCCTCTTTTGAGTTCAGTTCCCTTGAGACCCTGAGTGCTTTTCTTACGTTCTCAAACCATTCCCATGTCCTCACGATGATCCGGTATTTCTCCAGCACCATGGAATCACTGGTGATCTGCCTGACTGTTGTATAAAGATCAGTTACGGGCTTAACAATCCTCATGTGCGAGGCATTCCACCTCATGATGGATTTCAGCATGCCCTCGATCTCCATGCATCTCTTCATCACCTCGAAATACGGCAGTACAAAGGGGAACTTGCTGGGTATGTTCCTTGGATATAACGCATATTCAGCAGCTATTGCAATCCAGAGTTTCTCTGCATATTCTATTCCTTCACCCTTTTCAGGCAGATTCACATCTGACATGGCTGCAAGCGCCTTTGTTGCCACCATTGATGCCCTCATGTCCGGATAAGAGGAGAATACGTCCTTTCCCAGATCCTTCACGAAATGGTAGTGGCAGATAAGCTGCAATACTTCGAGGAATACTGCAGATACGGATTCCTTTATTGCGTTTCCCATGTCCCTCAGGACTGCGAGAGGAGATCCGAAAACGTCCTTTATCCCCTGAAGGAACGGAGTAATGAAATCACTGTTCTCCGAAGGCATGATCTGGGCATCCATGGTTATTCCGGTGATGCCCTCCTTCGCCATGAATACGATCTCACCGCCGGATTCTCCGGTACCGTCAAGATGAAGTATGTAGTCCTTCAGGTCCAGATCCTTCAAGTGTCCGCGATGGATGCAGTAAAAACGGAGAAGGAACTCAATGGAGAGATTGGATATCTCTCCTGTGGATATGGAAATTCCACGGGATTCCATCAGGATCTGGATCTCTGAAATCTGGTAGTCCATGAGCCAGCGCATTATGCCAACAGCAATGGTTACCCTTGGATCGAAATCAGAACCGCCCACAAGGGTACTGATGGCTGTCCTGTTTGACTCCCCATGATTCGGGCAGACCCTTACATGAATCCTGAGATCCAGGGAGCCGGACAGTGTCCTGATCGATCTCGGATGTGTGTTATATCCATTCAGTCTTTTACTGCATTTCCTGCATCTTTCTGTTTCCCCGATGATCTTTTCCTGTAGAGCGTAAGGGAAAAGGAGTTTTTTTTAAAATCGTAGTAGAGGCCGATTTTCTCAAGGTTCTCCCTGTTCACATGATTGCCCATCCTTTCGATCATGTCGAAAAGTTCGTTCGGTGAAAGATCACCCTGCATCAGCCTTGTTGCAATGTATCCGAACTGAACCTTTTCAAGCGGAATGCGATCCGGATTTTCCCTGTCCTTCCCTATGTACCTTATGTGCTTCTGGACTGTCCTTCCATTAATCCACTTATTCTCGACTTCCTGAAAATAGATTTTGTCTCCTTTTTTGATCTTCCGTATGAATGTCATTACTGGTGTATAGTATACACCAGTATTTATACACCATGTTTTCCAGGCAGCAGTACATACAAAGCCGCAGGATTACGGCATTCATGGAGCATTGTAATAGACCCCAGAGTCAACAGAATCTAATCGGATTTTGATACCATATATTATTTCCTGGTTCCTGCGGAGGGGCATTATGAACCTCATCTCCATACGCATGATCTCAGCCAGATCCTGCGATGAAAAGCCGGTATCAAGGACAAGAATACCATCGAAGTGTATCTCCTCAAGCACCTTCCTGAGGGATTTCACATCCCTGACCGATCCCTCTATTGGCTTGAGGAAAACAGGCCTGTATTTATCTAGGTCGAATGCCAGTGCCATGTTTATCTGCGGCAGGTATATGTGATCCGCATTGTGACCCTTCGCAGCAATGTTCAGATTCTCCGATCTGGAGAATATGCTTGAGAGATCGAACGCAAGCTTCTTCGATTCCGTTATGAGAGACTGGAACAGATCCATCTGTGCACCCATGTCCGAACCTGCATCCCTCAGGATATCCGTGAGCGTGTTTGGCGATAAATGAGCCACAATCTCCCTTGAAATGGAGAGCTTCTCCCACCGATCCTTTACCGATTTCAGGGGAACAGGTTCAATAAGCCTCACCATGGATAGCGCATAAAGATCAGGCCACCTGTCGGGAAAATATCTCTTAAGCCGTGCAATCATGTCACCGGACAGGGAATACACAAGTGCAGAATTGCCGTATTCATATATTGACCTGGCATCATTCTCTTTTTCAGATATTCCTGCCCTTGTGATTCTTCCGATATATTCGGAAACCTTGACTGCTTTCTTGCTGGTACGATCATACCTTGATGTTGAATGGTAAAGGTAATAGTTGCCGTTGAGCAGCTTTGCCTCCAGAGGAACATTTCGCTTCTTCCTTTCCTCGTCCACTATTTTCTTTACCCAGTCTTCCACTAATCTCTATGGGGATTAGCAATTTATAAATCTTTGTCTCGAAAAGCGCAATCCACAGCAGGATAACTGCGATAGTTGTATATTCTATTCCCTAAAATTTACGATGTTAAGGTTCATAAATAAAAAAACGCATCAGAACTATATGAATAATATTTCGCACATTAAAATAATATTGTATTTACAATAAATAACCCCAATCAGTATTTTCCAGTCTAAATAATTCATATCACTCATTAGGATGGTATTTAACTCGTTTTTTGCACATATAGGTAATGTGGAACTTGAATTGTCCAGTTTTCTGCGAGCGAAAAAAGGGACGCTATGATCATCGTTCTTCACCCCACGGCCTCTCAATCCTGTTCTTTGCCTCGTCCACGGTTATGCCTTTTCTCGCCAGATCGTCGAGCATCTGCTTCTTGACCTTTGCACGAATGATAAAATCCGTTATCCTTGGGCTGAATCGCTTCAGGTCTTCAGGGCTGGAGGATGCGTTTATCTCGCCGGAGATCATCGCCTTGGCGAATTCCGTTTAGTTGAGCCTGATCCCCATCTCCCTTATGGCCGGTTCAGGGGTGATAGACTCCGTTTCCTTTGACAGATGTATTACCTTATTTCCGTCAAGCCCCAAGCCGAATTTGTAAAAGACCCTTTCAATCGATCTCAGCTGGAAGGAGTCCGAGGATGCTATCTCAAGGTTTTCTGCATCGACTATGTTCCTGATCCCCATGCGGTCTATCACCCGGTCAAGGATGCCCAGGATGTCGTCCCTTGAGTACGGCACCCTTTTGAACTGATTGATCTTGCCCAGCCGGATGAGTTCGCAGAGATATTCCGCATGGCAGTCTTCCTCTCTCTTTTTCCTGACATTGAGTTCCCTTATCAGCTAATCCAAAAACATCTAAATCAAAGAAAAAAAAGAAATAATACGCACATACAGGTTAGATTCGGCCAAACTCGTTTACGTTAGCATGGATTGTGTAATTCGATCTATTAGTAACTGTGGACTTAATATCTCGCCGAAGCTCGATACTCACATCCCAGTTCTATCAAACTCCTCTTCTAGGAGAGATCTATTGACGATGTCTATTTTCAGGGGCGACTTCAAGCTTAGATGCTTTCAGCTTTTATTCGCGTATGACGTGGCTACCCGGCAGTGCCTTGCCAGACAACCGGTAAACTAGAGGTCACGAGCCCCCGTTCCTCTCGTACTAAAGGCCCCTTCCCTTCAGACATCGAACACTCCCACGGAGAAGCAACCCTACTGTCTCGCGACGTAGTGAACCCATCTCAGGATCCCTTTTAATGGGCGAACAGCCCCACCCTTGGCACCTTGTTCAGCACCAGGATAGGAACAGACGACATCGAAGTAGCAAACCCTCGGGTCGATATGAACTCTTGCCGAGGACAACTCAGTTATCCCTGGGGTAACTTCTCTCTTATCACCCGCCCCCACTAAGGAGGTACAGGGTGGTTCGCTAGGCCCTGCTTTCGCATCTGCGTTCCTTATTGCCCGGAACACAGTCAAGTTAGCTTTTGCCCTTACACTCTACGGAGGATTACTGACCCTCCTGAGCTAACCTTTGGGGGCCCCTGTTAAATTCTCAGGGGCGTGGCGCCCCACCCAAACTGCCCACCAATAGGTGTCCCTCTTTCGAGGTTAGTAATTCAGTACTTAAAGGGAAGTGTTTCATCGTTGCCTCCGCCTGGGCCAGAACCCAGACATTAACAGCTCCTTCCTACTCTACGCATTAAGAACCGTATTACAGCTACAGGCTGCAGTAAAGCTCCACGGGGACTTCGCTTTCACGTGGGAGAGACTGGATTGTGCACCAGTGCATCAATTTCACGGGGCTGAACGCGGGGACAGTGGGACTCTCGTTGAACCTTCATGCAAGCCGCCAATTAAGCGGCTAGGTATTACGCTACCTTAAGAGGGTCATAGTTACCCCCGCCGTTTATCGGCCCTTCTTTCCCTTGTACGAGATTTTCAGGTACCGACACTGGGCAGGTTTCAACCGCTATACACATCCTTACGGACTAGCAGCGATCTGTGTTTTTGGTAAACAGTCGGGGTCCCCTTGCCACTGCGACCTATTCCCTCGCGGAATAGGCACTCCTTATACCTAAGATACGGAGCTATTTGGCCGAGTTCCCTCGCGTCCATTATTCCCAAACGCCTTGGACTTCTCATCCAGGGGCACCTGTGTCGGTTCTTGGTACGAACTCAAACTTGACCCGAATAACCTTTTCACAGACTCCGGGAATTTAAAGAATCCCCGTATGGGGACCAGTACATCTTCTCTGACTTCTCGTCATTACAACTCTCCATCAGAATATATGCAATGGTACGTTGACTCCCGTACTCCTCATATCTCGAAGTCAAATCATTCGGCAAAACGTCTGAGGTGCTGGAATATTAACCAGCTTCCCTTTCGGTGATTTCCTGTTAGGGATCACCTTAGGATCGACTAACCCTCGGCTGACGAACATTGCCAAGGAACCCTTAGCCCTTTCGGCGGAATTGATTTTCACAATTCTATTCTGCTACTTTTACCAGGATCCGCGATACCACACGGTCCACCCCTCCTCTCGAAGAAGCTTCCGTCCATGCGGCACGCCCCCCTACCAGATCATCTTGCGATGCTCGTAGGTCTCGGTAACTGACTTTAGCCCCTTCCATCTTCGGGACATGTAGCCTCGGTGAGTGAGCTGTTACGCACTCTTTAAAGGATGGCTGCTTCTAAGCCAACCTCCACACTGTCTTTGGCCACAAACCCCTTTAATTTGCACTTAGTCAGTTTTAGGGACCTTAACCCCCGTCTAGGATGTTCCCTTCACGGGTACAGAGCTTATCCCTATACCCTAGCATCCGGCTTCTACGATCCCAACAAGTTCGGAGTTCGATAAGCTGGCGTAACCTTTCGGTTACTAACCTGCTATTCGGTAGCTCTACCTCGCTGAGCATCTCTGCCGAAGTCTACCTGCGGGTAGTATCGGGGGGAACCCGCTATTGCCGGCCTAGATTAGCCTTTAACCCCTACACCCAAGTCATCCAAACGATTTGCACATCAGAACTGGTTCGGTCCTCCACCCAGCTTTCGCTGAGCTTCAACCTGCTCAGGCGTAGATCGACCGGCTTCGGGTCTTCCACAAATGACTGACGCATAAGTTACGCAATCCCTCCATTGCTGTGCGGATACTCGCTTTCGCTTCGGCTACTCTTTAAAAGATTAACCTTGCCATTCGTCGAAACTCCCTGGTCCGTTCTTCAACACGGACAACAGAACACCGGTCCATCATAGTTAATGATATCATCCCTTTAATGCCCTGTAAGTTTATCACTGCTTGGTTTCAGGCACTTTTCACTACCCTTTCGGGTTGCTTTTCAGTTTTCCCTCACGGTACTTGTTCGCTATCGGCCTTGGGCTGTATTTAAGGTTGGATGTTAGTGCCACCCAAATTCCCGCGCGAAAAACGACGCACGGTACTCTGGAACACTTTCCTCATGACCACTCAGCTTGCTCCAACGGGGCTATCACCCGCTCTGGCTCTGCTTTCAATCAGATTAGGATTCACTGAGTAGGTGTTGGGAAAGGTCCTAACTCCACATCTACACCATATTACTATGGGGCATTCGGTTTGCCTTATACCGCTTTCGATCGCCTTTACTAACGGTATCTCGATTGATTTCTCTTCCTCCAGGTACTAAGATGTTTCAATTCCCTGGGTTCCCTCTCCTTACGGAGTGTCTATAAAAGACAGGAAGTCCCATTCGGACATCCTCGGATCTAAGGCTCCATGCGCCTCCCCGAGGCTTTTCGCAGCTTGGCACGTCCTTCTTCGGCTCCCAAGCCAAACCATCCCCCAAGCAGTTTAGCAGTTTACACAATCCATTTTACTGTAAACGAAATTTGGCTTCATAGGTTTTTAAACCTCTAACCCTTCCCTTCTAAGTATAAACCTTAGGAGGTGCATTAAAGTGCGTAGACTTGGTATAGATAGCGCAGATATAAGCGTTTTGGTAACTAAAATTATGGCACTTTACCAATAAATTGGCACTTATTTTCACTCATGTAAACTTAAATACTGAAAGACAAATTCTTAAAAGTTGAAAGAAAATGTGAGGATTCTTGGAATTGACGATGGCCCATTCTTAAGGGAAATCGACACTGATACCGTCCTGACAGGAGTACTTATGAGACTTGATGGGACCATAGAGAGAATCATGGTCTCGCGCATCCAGATAGATGGATCCGACATTTTGCCCACTCTGAAATCATTTCTCGCGGATCTGAATAAGTTGAGAGTATACGCCATAGTATCTGAAGGTGTAACTTTTGGAGGTTTCAACCTGATAGTACCTGAAGAATTCACTGCAATAACCGGAATACCATACATCTCTGTTACAAAATCACAGGGAGAACTTGATTCAATGATCAGTGCCATAGACAAACATTGCCTGAATCCATCGTATTACAGGGATAAGATTGCACAACTTAAGCCGGTGAGGAAGAAAATTTATGCAACAGACTTCACAATTAACATTGCAGGAATTCCCGTGGAAGAAGCAATGATTTTATTAAAAAGGCTGATGAAGGTGGGAACTGTGCCAGAACCGGTCAGGATAGCCCACATGATTTCCTCTGCTGTCCGTTCTGTTGAAAACACCGAAAAAAAGAGAAAAATATAACAGTGATTAGGTATAACGAAGATGGAGCTGGGTAATTGTCACAGAAGGACAAAGGTGCCATAGAGGCGTTGATCGAAGTATCGCGAATGGACTGTCCGATTACAAATTACATCAAAGACGTTGAAGAAATTATATCTGTTGATCGTTTAAGAATAGGAGAAACAAAAACACTCCACCGAATAGTTTGCGAGGGTGATCCAGAAAAAATACTCCCCGGTCTTCAGAAAGCTGCCATAAATGTTATTCGTGTAGGCAAGAATGGTTTCTGGGCAGAATCTCACAGTTGCTCTGCCTGCAGATTCTTTGCAGCGTCAAATCTCGCTGTACTAAGTTCCAAGGCGGCAGACACTAAACGAGTCCTTTACAGGGTGCTTATACAGAATCCAACCAGGCTGAAAATTCTGGAGAAAGACCTCGAACAGGCGGGCCTTAATCCGGTAATTCTGGAAACTGAACTGGAAAGCGTGGAAATCTTGACAGAAAGGGAGAAGGAAGTAGTAAACATGGCATATACCCACGGATATTTTGACCCCGACAGGAGAATATCCATGACCGAGATAGCCAAGCTCATGAACGTCTCAACCCCATCTCTTTCAGATGTTCTTCGAAGGGCTACCAAGAAAATCGTCAAATATTACATGGAAAATAAATTGTAGAAATACCTTCAACCAGGCATCGGGTTAAAATACTGGTGCATGGAGCACCAGTCAGCATTATGCATTTAGCTGGTGTTCTCATTTGGCATAATGTTATTACAGGTTATAGTCGTTCCATTTGCACCAGGTTCGTTGAAGTTCTTGATATGTATAGGCATTCCGGATGTCATGGCAATACCTATGACTTTCGGGTGAAGAACCTTGGAACCACCCCTTGAGTAGTTCATTGCCTGCTCATAGCTCATCGTTTCTATGAGTTTACTGTCAACATGCACCTTAGGGTCCGCAGTCATGAAACCTGGCACATCCTTCCAGAATATCAGCTCCTTGGCACCTAATGTGTGGGAAACAATCGCAGCAGAATAATCGCCGCTATTTCTCCCGAGAAGTGATGTTTTTCCTGACCTTGATCTGCCTATGAAACCGGTAACGACAGGAATAAAATCTTTGTTCATGTGATCGAGCACCTTTTTCGGAGCTTCCAGTATGGTTGCGCTGATGTCAACCTCCGCGTTGAGATAATTGTCGTCGGTGATAATCCCCAGACTGTCTGTCTCAAGGGCAATTGAGTTTAAGCCCTCATTTACAAGGTACCATCTGACAATAGTTGCCGAGAGTCTCTCTCCTGACGACAGAACCTCTGCAATTTCGCAAGCATCAAGAGTTTCCTTGTGGTTTGATGCAAGCATGGATTCCAGTTCACGCAGTCTCTGCATTATCTCTTCGGCGGCAGATCTGTATGTATCTTCATTTGTAATTCCTTCAAGCATTTTTAAGTGAAAATTTGATACTTTTTTGAAAATTCTCAGTCTCTCATCCCTGGTTTTCTGCCCGCAGATGATTAGCAGTTCGTCAGTAATGCCGTTGAACGCACTCACAATGACAACAGATCTTTGATGCGATGCGATTATCCTGGTGGCTTTTATGATGTCATCAGGATTTTTGAGGCAGGATCCTCCGAATTTCATTACTGTGATGTCGGATTTATTCAAAGTTTTCCCCTCGAATAAAGGATTTCTGCGTTAAGTATGGATCCTCCCGCAGCTCCCCTGATGGTGTTGTGGGAAAGAGCCACAAACCTGACTGTATCTTCTGATACCCTCAGCCTTCCTACTGTGACGGCCATTCCGTCAGACCTTCCCGATCCGTCATTCATAAGATCAAGCGCCGGCTGTGGGCGATCGTTTCTGGAATCAAGTATTATGGGTTTTTTTGGAGCTGTAGGTAATTTCAGATCCTGGGGCAGTCCCCTGAAATTGATCATGAGATTCCTGACCTTCTCCAGATCAACATTCTTATCGAACCTGATAGCGACGGATTCTGTGTGGCCTTCCAGCACAGGTACCCTCGTGCATGTGGCATCGATCCTCAGCGCTGAGTTTGTGATTCGTCCCTCTTTCAGAGTACCGAGCATTTTCGGGACTTCTGTAGATATTTTTTCCTCCTCGGATTCTATATAAGGAATGACATTGCCAAGCGCGTCAAGAGACGGTACTCCCGGGTAACCGGCACCGCTGACGGCCTGCAGGGTTGTCACTTCAACGTGGATTGGATTCAATACTGTAAGTGGCCTGATGGGAAGAGCCAGTCCTATGGAACTGCAGTTGCCATTTGCAATTATGAATCCAGATCTGTTTTCAACCATTTCCATGTGTTCCGGGTTGACCTCCGGAACAACTATTGGAACGTCGATCCTCATCCTGTTCATTGCAGAATTCGTGAATATTCTGTTTCCAAGCTCGGAGAGCCGCAGCTCCACATTCTCTTCCATCGAGGAGGGCAAAGCACAGAATATGGCGTCATAACTCTCTCTGGCAATCCTATCAGTGTCTAAGAGTTCCATTTTCATATGTAACAATTCGTCGGCGATTGAATGATCAGGAACCCTCAAAATGTCCAGAAGTTTTTTGCTCCCAGACCGTTGTGAAGAATAGAGATCGGGGATGTCGAAGAACGGGTGGTCTGATAATAGCTGGCAAAACCTCTGCCCAACTATCCCACTGGCACCAAGCACTGCAACTTTCTTCTTAGACATTTACATTCCTTATTTGCGTGTATATTTAGATTGTGTAGATTACCGAGACGACGAATTGCCGACTTTATAAATTCATTTGGTTATAATAGATAATTGTGGATAATACCGCACCAGACTTTCAAAAAATAAATTCATCCGGTAATACATTATATTAACCTCAGGAATAAACGCCTGATAAAATATAACCAATGCAAAAAAATGGAATTGTGCTGGAAAAAATAGTAAAGAACAATTCTTGAATGGACTACTCTCTGAACATAGCGAAATCCAGTTCGTTGACCGCTTTAGATTTTATTGATCCAATATTCTTCATTATGTCATCGAACTTTTCTTCCTCAACAGGGATGTATTTCATCTTTCCCAGCGACATGTGATAAGAACCTGGGCAAAGAACTCCCTCCTTCACGACTATTGCATCAGGCTTCAGGGAAATGATCCCGGCCATGCATCTCTCTTTACCGCCATGCGGGGCACCGAAACCTGGATTCTCGTATTCCTGAATCTGTTTTGTCTCGTCGTCAACCAGCAGTATTGAGTTGCCATACTCAAGAGGTGTTACATAGTTCTCTTCGTCAACTACAGCTACTATCTTCATGGAAACCATATTTCCTTTCCAATAGTTTAACTTAACGACAAAAGAAAAGCTACAATAAAAATGAAAATTCCGTACATTCGGAATTCTGAGGAAAAAGCGGGTAAAAATTTTATCGGAACTCAATAATATCCAAGATAGCTGACTTCAAGGGACGGAAGCTCTATTCCGCTGCCATTTTCAACATGCCCTATTTCCTTGAAATGTATCCTGTTTCTGAGGGTGTTGATGAAATCGATCCTGCTCTCCGGATCCACGATTATAACATAGCCCATACCCATATTGAAGGTCTCATACATGCGTGAATTGCTCAGTTCGCCGATGCTCTGGAGCTGCTTGAAGACATTTTGTGGTTCTATGGGATCCGAAATGACGTATTTCATGTCTTTCATCCTGGTCAGATTCTTCAATCCGCCGCCGGTAATATGGGCCATTCCCTTTATGTTCACTATGTTCATTACATCGAGAACTTCCCTGACATATATCCTCGTTGGCTCCAGAAGGACGTCTACTGTCTTCTTCGTGTCTCCGGGAAATTTATCCTGCAGGTCGATTCCGTTTTCGGAGATGATGTTTCTGACTGTTGTAAATCCGTTTGAATGCAATCCGCTGCTCTGCAGGGCATAAATAAGGTCGCCGTCCTTGATTGTCTCGCCGTTTACTATCTGTGTTTTCTGTACTATGCCAAGTGAGGTCCCTGACACGTCGATATGGTTGACGAGATCCGGGACTATGGCTGTCTCTCCTCCGACTATTGTAATGTTTGATATTTGAGCACCAACATTAAATCCGGTTCCAAGTTGCTTCGCTATCTCGGGAACCGGCTCCCTCAAAGATATGTAGTCAACCATCGCGATTGGCTCAGCACCTGCTGTAATTGCGTCGTTTACGTTCATTGCTATGCAGTCTATACCAAGTGTATCATACCTGCTGGCTTCCTCTGCTATGATAGTCTTCGTGCCGACTCCATCGTTATTTATGGCAACGGCAAAATTTCCCAGATCAACAAGTGATGTGAATCCCCCAAAACTACCGATAGTTCTAAAGTCTTCCCTCTTGAACTTAAGTTGCCTGATGAATGAGCTTACGAACTCGCCTACCAGTTTTCTGTCAATAAATTGCGGCTCGCTTTTAGGCATAGGAAGGATATGCGATCATGCCATAAATTTTTATCAGCTTTTTCAGCAATATATTGGAGAGACGTTTTCATTATTGCCAGGGTAATTTGTCATACATTGGATGCAATTCTCTCCTTGACAATTTAGGAAACAAGATTATTAATGAAAGATCAGTGTCCTAACCATGCCAAAATTCCTGTTTTCGGATAAAGAGCTTGTCAACTCACTTCAAAAAATACCTGACGGGAGTGTTATTGCGATTTCCGGATTTAATATCTCCATAGCGCCGGAATATCTCATGCTGAAGCTTTATGAAGCTTTCGAGAAAACCGGTCACCCAAATCATATTTTCATTGAATCAGACAGCCTTCCCGGATCTCCGGGACGAGGTATAGACTACATTTCAAAGGAAGTTTACGACAGTGGCAGGACGGATTTCCTGGCTGGTGTTCTTGTACCATTTCTTGGATGGGCGCCGTGGCTTCAGAAACTCATTAATGAAGAAATGATAGAGGGATATACCTGCAGCATAGGATCAATGGCTCACTGGTTCAGGGAGATTGCTGCGGGGAGGCCCGGGCTTCTGACAAAGGTGGGACTTGGCACTTTCCTGGATTCAGAACACGATGCAGGCGCTCTGAACGGGAAAGCCAGGGAAAAAAAGAGGGTTGGAATTGAAACTGTTAATTTAAAGGGTGAGAACTACCTGTTTGTAACCGCGCCCAAGCCGAATGTCTCACTGGTCAGGGGAACGACCAGCGACGAGATAGGGAATATAAGCATGGAAAAGGAGGGAATTTACGGCACGGTTTTTTCAATTACTCAGGCTGCAAGAGCCGTTCCAAACCCCGGCATCGTGTTCTGCCAGGTGGAAAGAATTGCCAGGTTAGGCACAATTAACCCAAAGGCGGTGCACATCCCGGGACCGCTGATAGATTACGTAGCCGTCGCACCCCCGGAATTTTCATGGCAAACAGATTCCATAGTATTTGATCCGAGGATATCAGGAGGAATTATACCGCCTCAATTTCACAGGAAAAATTCCATTTCCGGGATAACGGCGAAGAGCATAATCCTCAGGAGGTCATCCCTGGAAATAGCCAGGGAAATCCAGAGGGCAGGCAGGCCATTGATTGCCAACTTTGGCGTCGGTATACCGTCTGAAATACCCGGGGTTCTTGAAAATGAGAACATTTCAGATTACATTTATTCGACTGTCGAAGCGGGCCCATGGGGAGGCATACCTTTAACCGGAGATGATTTTGGTGTATCGATAGGTCCCTTCGCCATCATACCGCTCCCTGATCAGTTCACCTTATATGAAGGGGGAATGATTGACGTGACCTCCCTTGGATTCATGCAGATAGACCGGGAAGGCAACGTCAACCCCTCAATGCTTCCGGGAAGAATGCCGGGACCAGGAGGATTCCCGACAATAACCAATGGATCTCCGAGCATAATATTCGCGGGGCAATTTACCGCCGGTAAATCCGACATAAAAATTGAGAACGGTTCAGTGAGAATAGTGGAAGACGGAGAACCGGTCAAGTTTGTGCAATCATTATACAAGGTACTTTTCCGGAGTGACATCGCCCTCAGGAACGGAAAGAGGGTCATTTACGTCACAGAGCGTGCCGTATTTGAACTGACATCAAAGGGACTGACCCTGAAGGAGATAGCTCCGGGAATCGATATGGATCGGGATGTGATTGGCAAAATGGCATTCAAACCTCACATTCAGGGGGAAGTTTCGATTATGGACCGCAGGATCTTCGTTCAGAGAAAACTTGGGCTGCATCCAATGATAAATGGTATCAAAAAGGGGAACCTCTCGGAATCCTGACAGCACATATTCTGATCGTTGGAGAGATTATGAAATTGCAGATTTCTACCGATGTTAACAGATAATTTATATATGAAACAAATAATGTCGAAAAAGGTGATTGTTTGGTTAAATTAGAGTCGCTGGATTACAAGCCAAAACCGATTGACGAGAATTTTCTGGA
>JAMDDH010000062.1 GCA_023488885.1 Thermoplasmatota archaeon
CCGGGGGTAATCTGGAGATCGGTAGTCAGGTTGAATTCAATTACCAAGTGAACAGTTGATCCTGCGGTTATGTTAATGGGATGCGTCAGGAACGCGAATTGCGCATTCATTGGAATTGTTGTGTTGATCCCTGAAATAACGGCGTGGACACTGGTAATGTAGAACCTGAACTGAGTGTATTTTCCGGCTTTCAGAGTGATGTTATTCAGGAAAGTCGGGTTGCTCATCGTAACCCCCAGTATGTTTATGGTTACCGGTTTAAGCGTTATGTTCTGCCATCCTGATGTGTTGGAATGCGCTGATACGTTGGAAAATGTGATGTAAACTGCATTCACTCCAGAAATTCCGGCGTCTGCTGCCGAAATCTGCAAAGTTCCGGTCTGGCTTCCTGGCAAATTGCCGCCGTATACATAGTACATCCCTGCCCCCACAAGAGCAAAGACCACTATTGCAGCAATTAGTGTCTTCTTTAGTTCCATAGGCATTTCATTATCAATGTGAGTTAAGGATTTTGGTACAACCTGTTCCTGAGAAAAACCTTAATCCTGAGTTTTCCTATGCTAACCTGATACAGTATGGATAATGTTGAAGCCGAATCCCACGGAAGGAGGGTTATAAAGGCACCAAGGGGGAAGCAGATCAGTGCCAGAGGATGGCAACAGGAGGCTGCCATCAGGCTTTTAATGAATAATCTCGATCCGGAAGTTGCAAAAGATCCTGATAACCTGATAGTTTACGGTGGAAAAGGTAAAGCGGCGAGGAACTGGGAAAGTTTTGACGAGATCATAAACATGCTGAAGGAGTTGTACAACGATGAGACGCTGCTGATTCAGTCGGGAAAGCCTGTTGGCGCATTTAAGACAACAAAATACGCCCCCAGAGTACTGATCTCGAATGCTCAGATAGTACCCAGATGGGCGACCGATGAAATTTTCTGGGAACTGGAGAGGAAAGGACTGACAATGTTCGGCCAGATGACCGCTGGGAGCTGGATTTACATCGGAACTCAGGGAATCCTTCAGGGAACTTACGAGACCCTGGCAGCCATTGCAAGAAAAGAATTCGGTCAGGGAGACCTTAAGGGAAAGTGGGTCTTGTCATCGGGACTCGGTGAAATGGGGGGAGCCCAGCCCCTTGCCATCACGATGAACAACGGAGTCGGGATAATTGTTGAGGTCGATCCGTCAAAGATAGACAGGAGGCTCAAGGACAAATATCTTGATATCCGGACTGACAGCCTGGAAGAAGCATTAAAACTGAAAGACAGGGCACTGGATGAGGGCAAATCATTATCGATCGGTCTGCTGGGAAATGCTGCAACAGTTTTCACGGAACTTGCAAACAGGAACATAGTTCCGGACATAGTGTCTGATCAGACTGCGGCCCACGACATAAACATAGGGTACATACCGGAATGCTGCGATATCGGAAAGGCAGAGGAATTCAGGAACAGTGATCCTGAAGGATACAGGCAGGAAGTCTACAAATCCATCGTGAAAGAAACGAAGGCCATTCTCAGGTTCAAGGAACTGGGATCGAAGGTATTTGATTATGGAAACAACCTGAGAACCAGGGCTTTGGAAGGTGGGCTCAAAAATGCCTTTGACATTCCGGGATACGTTCCAGCGTACATACGAGATCTATTCGCAGTTGGTTCAGGGCCCTTCAGGTGGGTTGCTCTATCCGGAGACCCGGAGGATATATACAAAATAGACGATGCAATAATTCAAAACTTCGGATATGATGAACAACTGGTTAAATGGCTGAAACTTGCAAAGGAAAGAGTTCATTTCCAGGGGCTTCCTGCAAGGATATGCTATGCTGGATATGGCCTGCGGGAGAAGATCGGACTCCTGATAAATGACATGGTGAAAAAGAATATTCTTTCCGCGCCTGTGGCAATCGGACGGGATCATCATGACACGGGGTCTGTAGCATCTCCCTTCAGGGAGACGGAAGGGATGCTTGACGGCAGCGATGCCATAGCCGACTGGCCTATATTGAACGCGCTTTTGAATGCCTCATCCGGAGCAACATGGGTATCCGTGCACCACGGCGGTGGGACTGGCATCGGGAATTCGATTCATGCAGGTTTCGTCATAGTTGCTGATGGTACCACTGATGCTGAGGAAAAAATAAGCAGGGTATTGAATGCTGATCCCGGAATAGGAGTAATCAGGCACTCTGATGCAGGATATAAAAGTTCCAGGAGCCTCATTCAACGTGGAGTGAAATTCAAGACGCCATATTTCGAGCATCGTCAAGAAAAATAATTATTCGCAAAAAATTTGTCAGGAGTTATGGAATAAGGATTAACACGGGTTATGAAACCTATCCTCTCCACATCCCGATACCAAATCCAATTATGAAGACCATAATTGAAAAAGATATTATAAGCGACCCAAAGTGAATCGTGGTTGCATAAACTTCTATGGCGTGAACAATCGAAGATATGGATACATTTGGAACGAACGTGAGCCCAAGGAAATAGGCAATCACAAGTCCGACAAAAGTGAGAATAACTGCTGTAAATGCCTTCTTCACTGCGAAACCAAGCATAAGTCCATCTATGAATATCAGTAGCAACGTGACTTCAGCCGAATATGGCTGCAGAAATGACGGATAAGCTAATACCATTTTATTTCCCCTTCATTAACAATTAGCAGATATCGATATTAATATAACTATTTAAATTTTGTCAGACTCTATTTAAATATGGTTATTTTAATCAAAACAAAAAATAAAAAATTATGTAAGTATGTCTTCATCTGCTTTTTTGATCGATGGAACCACTCTGAGAGTGAATGACAGGATAAAACCGATAGCAATCATGACTGCCACTATTGCAATGCCGGGATATCTGTTGTCAATAAAGTAAGGACCTAGGAAAACCGGAATGAACGCAACTCCAAGATTGGTTGCAACACTGTACATCGATGTGGACAACCCGGCCTTTGCCGGATCAGTGACGTACTTTGTCGTGGATGTCATTGCCATCGACCAGTAGGCATTACCAAAGAAGCCGAAGAGGAAGTATGATAGCGAAAGTATTTCCACCACGGATGTAAAGGAGAGATAATAGGCCAGTAAAACCAGGGAAGCAAAAGCAGCAACAGAGGACAGTATCATGCCCTCCCTCACTTTCTTGATGTCTTCAAACAGAGACGGGAGAAGTATTGCGCCGAAAGCTGAACCGAGGAATGCCAGGCCGCCGAAAAGTCCTCCATAATGAAGGGCGGTAGGTATAGAAATCCCCTTATGAATCAATTCAGTGGAAGCTATAACGCCGAACATGACGGAGAACGACGATATGATCAAGCCCACATACCAGTTCTTTATCATGCCTGGACTGAATGAACCCTTGAGTGACCGTCCCACATATTCCCTGGGGTATTTTCTCACGGCAAGAGGGAGAATCGCCAGAGATATTAATGCAAGAAGTGTGTCGAGCAGGAAGACGTTTTTAACCGTTCCGAGAGCCGAGAAAACATACGGACCCAGGAATGAACCGGAGGACATTCCGAGGAAAAGGATTCCGACGCTCACACCAATTATCATATGTGACCTCTTCTGGTTCAGGGACTGTGCTATTGTACCTACCGGACCCAGTGCAAGAGGATAAGCAATTGCTGCGATGATCTGGCCGACAAGCAGCACAGAGTAATCAGTTGAAATTGCCCTTATGAATAATCCCACAACTGAAAGAACGCCCGACATAAGAAGTGAGGCACTTACGGAATATTTGGCAGCAAGGTAACCTGATACCAAAGCAAAGGCTACCATGGTGTAGCCGTAAAGCGAAATCAGCTCAATGATCGAAGGAAGCGAAACTCCGTACAGTTCTATCAAGGACGGGACAAGTGGTGCAAGGGTGAACCATCCAAATCCTATTGTGAAGTTAAGAAACCAGTAGGGAACCAGATACAGATTCTTATTCATGTCAGGGTCGGAAAATGAAGGCAAATATAAATTTGTGCACATGTCAGGGAATTGACTTCTGTTAATGCGTAGATTTGTCATCTTACAGG
Source organism: Thermoplasmatota archaeon (assembly GCA_023488885.1). GTDB lineage: Archaea > Thermoplasmatota > Thermoplasmata > Thermoplasmatales > Thermoplasmataceae > JAJZOM01. The sequence continues at coordinate 4,029 of JAMDDH010000062.1, forward strand.
TAATTACTTCAGGAGTTGTTTTCCAACATGGTGCGAAATCATAACTTTAATGTGTTCCTTGAAGTTAAACCCTCATGTCACTGAAGGCCGTTGTGATGGCTGGAGGCAAAGGGACCAGACTGAGACCTATTACATATTCTATTCCTAAACCGCTGGTTCCCATAGCCGGAAAACCGTGCATCGGTTATGTCCTTGACTCATATTATGAGGCGGGGATCAAAGACGCCATAATAACTGCCGGTTATAAATTTGAATCCCTGATCGCCGGCGTCATTGAATTCAAGCAGGCTGACCAGAATATCCTGTTCTCAGTCGAGAAAGATCCTGTGGGTACCGCTGGTAGCATAAAGCTGGTTTCGAACTTTATTGATGATACTTTCGTGGTTGGCAGCGGGGATACTCTTGTGGATTTTGACATAAAAAAACTGATTGAGCACCATAAACAGAACAAATCAAAACTTACAATTGCCCTTACAACTGTGGACGATCCATCGCAGTTTGGAATAGTGGAGATGAAAGATAATGTGGTTACGAGATTTCTTGAAAAACCGTCGCCCAGGGAGGCTTTCTCCAATCTCATAAACGCAGGCCTATACATAATAGAGCCTGAGATTCTGGACTATATTCCCTCCGGGCAATCTTACGACTTCGCTAAGCAGCTTTTTCCAAAGCTTCTGGATGAAGGGGTCAAAATACATGGATACTTAGGTGAGGGCATCTGGCTTGATACCGGGAGGCCAAATGATATGATCAGGGCAAATCAGATAATGACAGAAAAACATGGCAAGGAGCTTACGGAAAACGGGATGTCTGGAAAACTAATGATTAATACTCATAGGAGAAACCTCCGGGGATCTAAAATTCAGGGGCCGACGTATATCGGAACAGGGGTCGTTTCAGGGAACGGTACTACAATAAAAGGGTCCGCAGTTTATGACAACACCCAGCTGGGAAACGATGTCTACATTGAGGATTCAATCTTAATGCATAATGTCAGGGTGCAGGATGGTGCCAAGATAGTGAAATCAGTGATCATGAAAGGTACCGTCATAGGCCAGAAGTGTGAAATATACGAAAGTGTACTGGCACCACAGCTAAATCTTCAGAGCGAATCAAGAGTTTATAATGTATCTCTCTCCTCCGAAGTGGAAGAGGAAGAAGATTAATTCTCAAATCGGGATCAGAGGAATCCTGCTTTCTGCAGAGTGAGAAGATCCTCTGTTGTCAACTGTTCGCCGTTCTTGAATTTGTCAAACAGTGTCGTCGCCTTTTTCTGTAATTCCCCTTCTTTTTCCTTCTTCTTTATTGCTCTGGTCTTTGTCTTTAAACTTGATAGAACCTTTTCGAGATCCCGCAATTCAGTTTTTGCCTGAATGAAAGCTTCATGTTCCTTCGTTGATTCCTGGCTGAACTTGACGAATTGTTCATGGAATTCATCAGCCTTCTTCCTTGTTTCATCGAGTTCCTGAAGGCTTTTGTTGATATCCTCACTGAGCGCAGTTATTCTGGAAGATATTGCGTCAATTTCTTCCTTCATCGCCTCTCCGGTCTTGCGTTCAAAATTTATTTTCTGGGTAAGATCCTTTATGCTATCGTTACTTTCAAGCTCTTTTTCCCTCATGGATTTAGCCAGTTTTATCTCTTTGGAAAGCTTCCTGATCTCGGATACTACTTTCTTTTCTTCGTTCTTTTCCAGAAGAGTGGTCTGCTGTCTTATCTCCAGTCTTTGAAGTTCCTTTTCCCTGTCCCTTAAACTTCGCTTGTCGAAACCTTCGACATTTGTCTCTTCCCTTACCTTTCTATACTGTTTCCTTAATTCTGAGAGATTCTTGTAATGTTCTTCCTTTTCGGCACGGAGTTTCTGAACCTTGTCAATAAGCTCATTTTTCTCTGCGATCTTCCTTTTTGCCTCGTCTCGCATTTCGCGTACCTTGTTATTGAGAATATCACGTTCCTCGGCGAACCTATGGCTCTCCGATGAAGCATCATCACGTTTCCTGATGTGCTCCTCAACTATCTTCCGGATAATCTCCCTTTTCTGCTCAAATTCATCAAGAAGATCACTCATACTGACCAATCACACAAAAGCTTTTGCTGAATACCTGAATTAAATATATAACTTTCGACATTGAACGAATCCGATACTTACTTCAGAATACAGCTGAAAATTAACTCGCAAAATATTGTGTTTCTCCCACCCTGTATTCAATACTGTGCCTTTAAACATACGTTCCTGGAAGCCAGTTTCACTACATTTGCATAAATACCTACTGGGAACACTTACAGTAATCTCGTAAGTTTTTTGCCGTGGTCCCGTTTTCCGGGTAAATTTTCAACGAATCATTCAGATTCCTTGTCTGCGATGATAAGGGCGTCATCAATAACTGAAAGGCCATGATCCAGTTCCTCCTCGGATATTATCAGGGGAGGAGCTATGATCAGGTGGGAAATCCACGAACTTACGTAGACTCCTTTCTCCAAACAATACCTCGAAACTGCATCCACCAGCAAAGGCTTTCCGGCGGATTTTTCCCTGAAAGTATTGAAGGGAGTTCTTGTTTCCCTGCTCTTTACAAGTTCTATGGCTCCAAAAAGTCCTATTGATCTCACGTCCCCCACAGATCTGTGCCTGTTCATGATCTCCTCAAGCCTGTTCTTAAGACGTTTTCCCATATTATTCGCACGTTCGATGAGGTTGAGTCTTTTGTATTCCTCTATGGTTGAAACGGCAGCAGCCATCCCGAGAGGATGAGCCTCATAAGTGTGTCCATGTGCGAAAAAGTGATCCTCGAAGTAATCAGCTATATCGCCTGTCGTTGAAGTCAGAGAGAATGGAAAATAGGCACTTGTCAGTCCCTTCGCGGTTGTAAGGATATCGGGTTGCACATTCCAGTTATTCACGGCGAACCATTTTCCTGTTCTTCCCCAACCGGTCATTACCTCGTCCGCAATCAGGAACATTCCGTTTTCATCGCATATTTCCCGTATCCTTGGCAGGTATTCATCAGGAGGTACTATAACTCCGTTGGTTCCTGTGACAGGTTCAAGGATCAGGGCACCCACGTTTCCCTCATTCTTTGCAACATAGTCCAAGTATTCCGCGCATGCAAGCCCGCAAGACGGGTATTTGAGGCCGAATGGACACCGATAACAGTATGGCTGTGGAACGTGTACAATGCCTGGTGCACGTTCATGTGCGTCGACAGCTATTCTTCTGAAATCTCCTGTCAAGCCTATGCTTGCTTCGGTTGATCCGTGATATGAATTATACATGGACATAATTTTGGTTTTCCCTTCAATCGACTTGACCATCCTTGTTATCTTGACAGCAGCCTCATTTGCCTCAGTTCCGGACGTAGCGTAGAAGAATTTAGCCTGATTTTCTGGCAGGATCTCTTTTAGAAGGCCTGAGAGTTTTTTTCTGGATGCTGTCATGAATCCCGGAGCGACGTAGGGAAGTGTTTTTAGTTGCTCGTATATGCCCTTGATCACGTTTTCGTTACCGTGGCCGAGATTTACGCACATCAGCTGTGAAGAGAAATCCAGGTATTCCTTTCCATTCTCGTCGTAGAAATTAACTCCCTTAGCCCTGGATACTGTCAGCGGATTCCAGTTGGCTTGCTTTCTCCAGGTTACATAACTGCTGTCTACTGCCCCATCCTTTGCTTTCATACAACATATCTCCAACGTTTGCCCAAGATTTTTTGTATCTGTCCGTACCAACGCTTCTGTTTATTATTATGTTTTCCTGTCTGAGATGGGTCAAGCGAGCTTTGCCAGCGCAATTGCTAGAACCTTGATCCCTGTGTAGAAGTCGAGGAGAGAGATGCTCTCATCGTTGACATGAGACTGCTCTACTGATCCGGGTCCGTAATTCAGGGTCTGTATGTCTTCCTTAACTGCAAATCTCATATCAAAGGTTCCCGGCGACATGACGTATTGCGGTGCATTGCCCGTGACGTCCTTGATTGAGGATTCGAACACCTTCGCCAGTAATGAATCTCTGTCAGAGAATACGCTGTCCACAGCATAGTACTCAATGTTTTTTGCAGTTACGCCGGGATTTTTCTTCAAGGTTTCTGTCAAAACGGCGTTCAATTCCTCTCTGGCCTCCTGCAGAGTTTCTTCCGGTATGAGGCGCCTCACATAAGTGAAGTCCACTTCGTCGGCAACTGTATTTGCCCAAGTGCCGCCGTTTATTTTGCCGACAAGCAGTGAAGGTGACATGGATGATTCCGGAATTATGTTATGCATCGATCTCGATGTAGCTGCCTTGCGACTGACGGTGGAATAATAATCCTCTATAACGTCACATGAAGCCTTGATTGCATCTCCTCCCATCAGAGGGAAAGCCCCATGAGATTTTTTGCCGGAAAGTCTGATGCTTCCCCACAGTACGCCTCGATGGCCATAGCATATGTTTGTGGAACCAAGGGGTTCCGTGAATATCAGGTAGTCAAGATGTTTCTTTGACATATATCCGATCTCACTTAGATATCCTGACCCGGCGTTCATGATTCCAACTGTCTCCTCATCTGGAACGAGTTGATGGATGACTTTCAGGGAAGGATCAGGGAACAATCCAGCCCTCTTCAGAAGTTCCACTGCGAATATCTGGGCTGCGATTCCACTTTTCATGTCCGTTGATCCTCTACCGTATAATCGCCCATCCAGAACCGCCGGATCATACGGGTCATGTTTCCATCCGTTCCCGGCCTGTACGACGTCGTAGTGCCCATTGAAACCTATCCGTTTCTTCCCAGTTCCTGTGGCTGCAATTATGTTAGGCCTTGGACCGGAACCGAATGGGACAAGCGTTTCGAGTCTCTCTTCCGGAGGCTCCACTATTTCCACAATATAATCAAGACTTTCGAGTTTCGTGGATGCTAAGGTACAGAATCTGGCATAATTATTTCCAGGAGGGTTCTCTGTTGGGATCCTGATCATTTCCTTAAGGAATTCCAACGCTTCTTTCTTCACCTCGTCAAACGCCACTTCTATCTTTCTATTAATGTTCATTAATATCGCCATCGCCTGATTTTATAATCGATTCATGCTACTGAAACACGGATATAACAGAGTCCGACGCAACGGATCTGGCGATCATCATTGCCAGGTCGATATCCTCCTCCACTTCATTTGTACTTACTGCGAAAACTGTGTCCCCATCATAGCTGGTGCTGTACGGATATATCCTTGAAGCATACCCCAGGTTGCATGCCTCAGCCATTCTGCCCATGGTTGAAGTGTCTCCAACGAGATTTGTTATCAGCACCCCCACAGTAGTGTTGACTTTCATCCTTGAATTAGTGACACCGTGTGTTTTTGCGTATTCAATACTATCGACAAACTTCCCGTTCTCATCTCTGGCACCTGCAATAATCTCTCCCTGACCGTTCCTTATGTCGCCAAATGCATTGAGAACAGTGAGTACTCCGACATAAAGGCCACCTTTCCTGTATTGTGAAAATCCCTGTCCGGATGGTGTGCAGTTTGCCACACCTCTGATTTTTCCAACGGTTGCTCCACGCCCGGCCCAATACAACCCGGTTCGGATCGATTTTGACCTGCTTTCATAAGCAAGATCACCCCATTTCTCTTCTGGCATTTCTTCATTGTCTACGAAATCAAATATTGCAGCGGCGGGGACTATGGGGACTCTGATGTTCCCTACCCGGAATCCGGCGCCATTCTCCCTCATCCTCTTTATTATCCCCTGAACCGCAGTGAATCCGAATATGCTTCTTCCGCAGATTCCTACAGCATCCACCGAGTTATTTTTCCTGTGGAGAGGTCTTAGGATATCCGTTTCCATAGTACCCGGTGATCCTCCATGCTGTGATATTCCGGCAACATTCGGCTTCATCGGGAACACTGCAGTGATCCCGGATTTTGCAGAATCAGAGTGGTAACCGCCTAACATGAAATCGTTTGTATCCAATTGCATTAACAAGGCAGGTCACCAGTTCACTGCGTAATCGCATCCTCCATATTTCCATCAGGCAATCTTTTCCATGTTTCTTTTGAAAGTGCGATACCGATCACCATTATTATGGAGAACAGGAAGAGCACGGTCATCCATGCATTCAGTATTCCGCCCACATAATTGCTCATTACGAGTATTATTGATATGGCGAAACCTCCCACAATTCCTCCACCATTATACGAGAAACCCACGGCGGTCGTTCTGAATTTCTTACTGAACTGTTCTGAAAGGAACGCAGGAAGGGTGGAGAATATCATAGCTTCTATGAATGCCTGAACAGAGAACATGACAATAAACAGTCCAAATCCGGCGCTGAAACCGATCTTAAGAATGAAATATATGCTCATCAGGAAGATTAGTGAGTATACCAGCATGGGTTTCTTCCTTCCATTGATTGTATTTCCGAGAGCTCCTCCAATCCATACTCCGAACAGGGAGACAAAGTTGATTATTCCCAGGGCAACTCCAACCTGGCTTCCTGTGAATCCTCCTCTTAGTTCCATAACTCCAGGATAGAAACTGAAGGTTGCGGTATTCACGGCAAGAAGGCCGGTTGTTATGAGCAGGCTGAGGATAAGGGTTCGAGGAGCCTCTTTGAATAGACCTGCAAGTGGTACTTTTTCAATCTCCCCTGATTTCTTCATGTTTTTGAAGACCTCAGTCTCACTGGTGAATGCACGAATCAGGATAGTCAGGGCTCCGGGAATCAGGGCAGTGAGAAAAAGTATTCTCCACCCTATAAATGCAAACGATGATGGGCCAAAGTAAGACGAAAGGCCTGCAAACACGAATGCAACAGTAAAGTATCCAAGGCCAAACCCACTTTGAACAAAGCTCCCGATAAAATTCCTTCTTTCAGGAGGTACGCTTTCCATTGAAAGCGAAGTTCCTCCACCGTATTCGGCACCGGCAAACATGCCTTCAATGAACAGGAATGCGTAAAGCAGTACGGGAGCAGCTATTCCGATGCTCAGATATCCTGGCAGGAGGCCCTTGAAAGCGGAGAACAGCGAGAAGAACAATATGGTGATTATGAGCATCTGTCTTCTGCCCAGTTTATCTCCAAGGAAGTTGCCTATCAGCAGGGAACCCACTGACCTGGCCATGGCGGTGACAGCAAAGCCTGCAAATGTCAATACAATCGCGAGTGATTTAAGGCTGCTTGGAAAAAATACTGGTGCTATAATAACGGCCACGAGGGCATATGTGATAGTTGTATAACCATCCATTAACCAGCCGCCCCATGACGCAAGTACCTGCATCCACTGATGTTTGTCAAGACCATAAATAGACAATGAATTTTACCTCTGTATGAAGCGAATATACTTCTCAAACCTAATTAATTTTTTGGAATAAATTAAGCTTGCGGAGTATGCAAGGGCATTCATCAGAGATAAATCGACTGGAAAAAATTTAACCTGTTAGAACCCCATTTAGTTCTAAACCAGGTTCATGTTTTCCCTAACAGGTAGTGTTATGTGTGGAACTCTACACATAACTCAGAGCTTGGGTTCGTATCTCCCGTCTATACCCGTCCAGCCTCCGTCGACGAAGAGTATTGTTCCATTTATGAAAGAGGCTGCAGGAGTTGCAAGAAACAGGCAGGGACCAGCTATTTCCTTTACTGAAGCCCAACGCTTGAGCGGACTCTTGTCAGCATATGCGCTGTACCATTCCTTGTCATTCTTTATCTGCGCCGTCAGGGGTGTATCCACCACTCCCGGGCCAATTGCATTCACCCTGACATTTTTTGAACCAAGTTCTGCAGCCAGTGTTCTTGCCATCTGCAGAACTGCTGCTTTCGTTCCTGCGTATACGGATTGACCTGGTTCCACAATCTGGCTCCTGATCGAAGACAATACGACTATGCTGCCACCATCAGGATTCCTGGAAATCTCCAGTCCAATCTCTTTTAGCAGTGCGAACGTGCCCCTCAGATTCACCCTGATTACTCGATCAAACTCCTCGTAGGTATAATCAAAAATCTTTTTTCTTACGTTTATGGCCGGCACAGCATACAGAGCATCTATCTTGCCATATTTTTCAATGGCTTTCCTGGCGATCTCCTTTACGCTTTCCGGATCTGATATGTCAGCCTTCACTGCTATGGCGTCTGCATTCTGGCTGTTCAGGTTCCTGACAAGTCTGGAAAGTTCATCTTCTTTTATATCGACTGCAACAACTTTTCCTCCATTGGCAGCAAAAGCATACGCTATCCCTTCTCCAATGCCTGAAGCCGCCCCCGTTACAACAGCCACCTTTCCTTTCACGTCAAAAAGACCACGCATCTCTTCCATGGAACTCATTATTATCCTCTGTCAATCCTGTCGATTATATATATCACTTTCTTGACAGTTTCACGCGATCATTTCAAAATATCAATTTTATGGTCAGCTCCCATAGGTAACACAACGATTGGCTGGTTGTTATTCCAATGCCGGAGGAGAGTGTATCCTTTCCTTCATCAATTTCTGGCAATGTTCCACTGCCTGATTTCAACGGAGCGATTTAAGCAGAAGTTTCCTCACATTGTGGAGTACCTCCCATAGAGACCGATATGTTTCTGCGGACAGTCCAACTTAATCGTTTTGCTTCTTGCAAAAGTGCCTTATCGCTTCAGTTGTGGACAGATTGCACCAGACATAAACAAAGAAAAGGCTGGCTTTTATCTTCCTACAAAATCAGTGGGGTCTTCATAATCACTTCAGATAAAACGTAACCTCAAGATAAAAGAGCACTCTGAACATGGGCTGAGTGACACATGTCACAAAAACCTAAGATTATACAGGTAATAGGAACCTCATCAAGCGCAGGCAAGAGCACAATAGCCATGGCTCTATGCAGATACTTTGCCGGGCTTGGCCTTAAAGTTGCTCCATTCAAGGCAGTCAACATGTCGCTCAATTCCGTTTCTATTGAAGGTGGTTATGAGATTGCCAGATCCCAATGGCTTCAGGCATTTGCTGCCAGAACCGAACCGGTAAAGGAGATGAATCCTTTCCTGCTCAAACCTGAGGGAGATACAACATCCCAGGTGATTGCGCTTGGAAAATCTCTGGGAAAAATGAGTCATGAAATTTATAGCAGGTTCCTCTCTGAAAATGGAAAAATAATCGTTAGACAGAGCCTTGAAAAGCTGGTCTCCGAATACGATATTGTGGTTGCAGAAGGCGCTGGCTCAGCTTCCGAAATAAATCTTTACAATGTCGATCTTTCCAATATGTATGTGTCCTCTATCTACGGTACACCGGCACTACTGGTGGCCGACATAGAGAGAGGAGGAGTATTTGCATCAATATACGGAACGGTTCAGCTCATGGAACACCCGGATCTCCTGAAGTGGTTCATGATAAACAATATGAGGGGATCCATAGGCATTCTGGAATCAGGAATCTCCAGAATGGAGACAATGACGGGGAAAAAGTTCATTGGCGTTATGCCCCATATCGAATTCAGGCTTCCAGGCGAAGATTCTCTGGACTATGCCACTGAACGAGTCAAAGGGACGAAAATCTGCGTCATAAAGTATCCTCAAATGGAAAATTACAGTGACGTGGATGCCCTCTATCTTTCGGGAATCGGCGTAAGGTTTGTGTCCGCATCGGACGAAGAAGCGCTTGACCTTTGTGAGATCATAGTACTGCCCGGGTCTAAAAACGTGGAACGGGACCTTGCTTTTCTGAGGGAGACTGGACTGGATTCCCTCATCCTGAAACAGGCAGATATAGGAAAGAAAATACTGGGAATTTGCGGGGGCTTCCAGATGCTTGGCAACGAAATAATTGACGAAAAGCACCTTCAGATACAATCCGGAAAAACAACCGGACTGGGGCTGCTAGACTGTTCCACGGAATATGCTGGAGAGAAAATTGTAAAACCGGTCAGATATCTGATCCGGAACAAACACATCCCTGGTCGTGCTGAGTATCACGGATACGAGATACATTATGGAAGAATACATGGCAGCGAAATGGCATTCGCCGAGATCAACGGAAATGCAGAAGGGGCAATCTCAGAAAATGGAAGAATCATAGGGACGAATATACATGGAATATTGGAAACTCCTGAATTTCTGGGGTATCTGACTGGGATAAAGAGCAAATTTAATTACAAAATGGAACTGGAAAGAAATATAGATAAGTTCACGAAAGCTTTTATTGAGCATGTAGATTTGAGTAGTATAAAGAGTACTTTATTATGAACCCGCTCGCCATTGAGTTGCCTCTGGCAGTCCTGATAGGAGCTGCAGTGATTGATTTCATTTTCGGAGAACCGAGGAAATATGTGCATACGAACACTGTTATCAAAAAGGCAGGTGTGCTCTTTGACCCGTATTTCAGAACTTTCAATAATAAACGCGTGGCCGGTTTCTTTTACCTGATGTTCCTGATCATGCTCTTTGGCATTCCAGTTTATTTAGCTCTGATTATAATGTCAAAATTCTTCATTGTTTACATCATCCTCGGGATGATCCTGCTGAAGGAAAGTTTTTCACTTACCTCAATTGCCGAGGATATCGAGCCAGTGGTCAAGGCACTTGAAGAGGGAAGAATCGACGAGGCCAGAGTTTTTGCCTCAAAGTTTGTGAAAAGAGATACCATGGGACTTGACGCAGGAAAAATATCATCTGCAGTTATAGAAACGATTTCTACTACGTTCCTGAATGACGTGGTGGCACCTCTCCTTTATTTCGCCCTGTTTGGAATCCCTGGCGCCTTCATTACCAGAGTCATAAATGTCATTGATTCTCTTGTGGGCCAGAAGAACCATAGAAACTATGACTTCGGGAAATGGCCGGCCATAATACACACATTGGTAAATTACATACCGGCAAGGATATCTTCGTTTCTGATTGTTGTAGGGTCGGAACTTCTCAACTACAGGGTCAGCACAGTGCCATTAACATCTGTGAGGGCTGCGCTGGATAGCCCTGGAAATGGTCTGGCTATTGGTTCGGTGGCCTCGTCACTCAACATAAGGCTGGAGAAGGTTGGATCATATGTCATAAATGATAACGGCTTTGATCCTTCCGTTGGCGACATTAAACGGGTCCTGAACATATATTACATGGCATTTTACGTGTATATGATAATCCTTGTAATACCAATAATGATAATTTTGTATCTCATCTAAGAAGAATCAATGTTTAATATTGCTGATCTCCCTGTTGAACTCCCTGGCTTTCATAAGAGGATCCGGGTCATCGTATACAGATCTTCCAACGATGACATAATCAGATCCATTTAAGATTGCAAGCGAAGCAGACCCTCCCTGTGCGCCGATTCCGGGACTCAGTATCTTCATACCCGGTGCCATTTTTTTCACTCTTTTTAGCATGTCCAAATCGTTTCCTGGTGCTATCAGGCCGTAGACATCTGCTTCGATGGAAATCCTCACAAGATCCTCAAGAGAACCGGAAATAAGGTCCCCGGAACCTGGATGACTCATTGCCACGACGGAAAATACCTTTACGTTCTTCGCTGCTTCAACAACAGCCTTCAATGAATCACTGCCAGCAAATGCATGGCTTATAACTCCCCATGCACCGTTTTCAGCAACCTTCTCCGCAATAAGTCTGTTGGTATTTGGAATATCGGCGATCTTCAGATCGCAAATAACCCGAGAATATTGTGAAAGTTCAGAAATTATTGAAGCACCTCTGACCATAACCAGGGGCCAGTTGATCTTTATGGCAAATATTTCCCTGCCGATCATGCGGGCAAAATATACTGCAAAATCGGCATCGAACACGTCAAGAGCAATAACTAATTTTGAATCCACCTAAACCATTGAGAAAACCGAAAGGCGTATAAAATCTATTGCCGGGAATTCTAATCCTGGTTAACAAATATAAACGAAAAATGAGGATCTGTTGATTAGAGGTCGTTAATGAGCGAAAAATAAAGTTATCAGTCGACCATGTCGACGCCGAGGTCCTCATCACTTTCGCCGAGGAGTTTCCTGATATTTCTTGCTTCACTTCTCCCAGAAATCATGTACGGCGATTTGACACCAGTCAAGAGGACAAGCACCTTAATTTTATCGCCCATATCCGGTTCGACACTGGCCCCCCATATGATCCTGGCATCACGGCCTATGCGCTTCTGGATTTCTGACATGGCTGTTTCAGCTTCGCTTACAGTCATGTTTGGGCCACCTATTACCCTTATCAGGCAGTTCTTAGCGTCAGATATGTCTGCCTCAACAAGAGGCGAGGTTATTGCGTCGTTAACTGCAGCAAGGACCCTGTTTCCTCCACCAGAAGCTTCGCCTATTCCTACCATTGCGACACCTCCGTCCTTCATGACAGTCTTTATATCGGCATAATCAAGATTGATTAAACCGGTTTTGGTTATAAGCTCCGTTATTCCCTTCATTGCTTCCGAAAGGATCGAATCGGCATACTGAAAAGCTTCCTGTATTGGTTTTTTAGGGACCTCCTTGAGAAGTTTGTCGTTTGGTATTACGATTACTGTATCTGAATACGCTGAGAGTTTTTCAAGTCCTGCGATTGCATTCTCCATCCTTATATGGCCTTCCGCAGAAAATGGAAGAGTTGTTATTGATATTACGAGCGCACCGGAATCCTTGGCTGACTTTGCGACTACTGGTGCTGAACCTGTTCCGGTTCCTCCGCCAAGTCCGCATGTAACAAAGGCAATGTCAGCTCTCTGCACAAGTTTCTGTATGTTCGGAAGGTCCTCCATGGCTGCTTCTTCCCCTATCTGTGGAATAGCCCCCGTTCCCAGACCTCTTGTTCTCTTTTTTCCTATTAGCATTCTGTGCTTTGATCGAATTGTAGTCAGATGGCTTGCATCAGTGTTTATCGCCACGAGATCTGCACCGACAACGCCTTCGCCGAAAAGACGGTTGATCGTGTTGGAACCGCCACCACCACATCCTATAATTTTAATTCGGACTCTTAGCCTGTTGGCTATTTCCATTATCTCCCGATCTTCAGGAGATAGAAAATCCGTGACCTCATGAACCGTTTCCAGGCGTACTGGTTCTGAATTTTGCATTGCGGATTTGTAAAGAAGGTCTACTATGTCTCCCATATGTCTGATAAGATAATGATAACATTATATAATTTTTTTGTTTCAAGACTTATTCAATTATTGGCTGCATGCGATACGTAAAAATGTCAACTATTGTCAGACAAATTGGGTTGTACTTTGTTTCCTGCTAATAGTATGATGGGGATCGGAAGCAGGGATATTAGCCCGGAAACGAGGAAACCAAGCGTAGTTGCCATATTGAATCTATCGACATAGCTAAGAATCTCTGATGTACGGATGCCCAAAAATATGGAGTTGACTATGGAATTAGGCACATAAGCAGATATAAGAAGAAATACCATCGTGAGCCCGAATACAGTCCCCAGATTAACCATCAGCGTGCGTATGCCTGCGGTTTCACCTCTCTTTGCTGCTCCGACCGACAGCATAATTATGGTGCTGTTTGGGGTGTAAAACATGCCGCTACCGGCTCCTGCAACCATCATCGCGATTGACATCGGCAAGTATCCTTGCCCGGCATCTATGATAAGTCCGAGAGCAATAGAACCAACCCCAGTCAGTAGAAGCCCCAATGTTTCCAGGACGAGGTCTGATGCTTTTTCCCTAAGGTACCCGGATAAAAAGCTGAAGATTCCCATGATGCCTGCAAATGGTATCATGAGCATTCCAGTATAAAGGGGAGAATATCCAAGAGGGCCCTGGAAATAAAGAGTTAGGATGAGGAGCATGGAGAATCTTGAGATTGATCCTCCAACCAGTGCTATAATAGAGGCACTTAGAATTTTGCTCCTGAGTATCTCGGTATCAATTATTGGCCTTTTGGAACCAATCTCCTGAACTACGAACAAAAAGAAGAACGAAAGCATGGCTATGAGAAGAACAGAAAAAGCTGTTGAAAATAGAGTAAGTCCCGGCAGGAGGGTCATGAAAACTATTGTTGTTATAACTGTCGCGGACATAAGAAAGGCGCCTGCCGTATCTATTTGGCCGGTTTTATTCCCCGGTATGTCTTTTATGGTCCCTGTGGAAAAAATGAAACCGAAGATCGAAATCGGAATATTGAAGAGAAATATAGCCCGCCAGGTTAAATCGGTGAGAATGCCACCTATCAAGGGTCCTATGGAGGTTCCGAGTGCAACTACAGCAGCGTTTATCCCCATGGCCTTTCTGAGTTCCATGGTTCTGAAAGTGTCGGTGATTATTGCCAGACTGTTTGAAAAGAGAAAAGCTCCGCCGATTCCCTGGACAACTCTCCCGATCAGCAACATTGTCCCGTATAGTGAGGCTGCCGAGATAACAGATCCTATGAAGAATATGAGGTAGCCGGCTGAATACAGCTTTTTCCTACCGACAATGTCTGAATATTTTCCAAGAATCGGCGTCAGAACTGTGAGCGAAAGGGCATAGGCAACTATTATCCAGATGGCAATGAAGAATGAGGTTTTGAGTTCGACAATTATGGTTGGTATGGCAATTAGGAGTGATGAGGTATTCACAACGGAAAGGAATGTTCCGGTACCAGTTACAGATATTATTTTCCTGCCGTAGCTATCCAAATTTTTCTCCTGATGCGCTCCGTCGATCGAAATGGACAGTAAAATAAAGGCTTAAATTATTACCATCTTAATGGATGAGAAAAGGCAGAAACTTTCAAAAGTCCTACTTGAAACCGGCGCTGTGAAGTTTGGTGATTTCCTGCTTACTTCAGGCAAGAGATCATCGTATTATGTCGATATAAAGAATACTGCCACGGATCCAGCCACACTCAGTCTTATCGCGGACATGTTCACAGGGATGCTTAAGGGGAAAAAGATTGCAGGTGTGGAGCTTGGTGCAGTTCCTTTATTGGTAGCTACTGCGCTTAAAGCTGGGATACCTTATGTGATCATAAGAAAAGAGAGAAAACACGGAACAGGGAAGCTGACAATAGGTGAATTTGGAGAGGAGGATATAGACATCATCGAAGATGTTGTAACTACTGGGAACTCCATCCTGAAAGCTGTCAATTATTTGAGAGAAAATGGCGCCAGGGTTTCCAGAGCTTTTTGCGTTGTTGACAGAGAAGAGGGCGGCAAGGAACTCCTTAGAGAAAACGGCGTAGATCTCCGCTCGATTCTAACTATATCCGAACTTGGTTCACGATAAGATATCATCTATTCTTCCAAGTTCAATTGGTGTAGTATCTTTTCCTACCAGTACGCCCTTGCTGTTGGCTACTATTGACGCCCCGACATACATACTGCCGAAATTTGCGGTTCCTGCTTTTACGGGGACCTTGAAGAATTCGGAAAGCGACCTTATTTCATCTTCATCAGCTTCTGGAGTAACAAGCATCCCTTTTTGCGTTAAAACGGCTGCACTTCCAACGGTTTTGATGCCACCTATTGTTCCTTTTATTACTTCGACTCCAAGCGCATCTTCGATCTTCTTCTGTGAGGAAACGGTGTAGGACTTGTGAATCATGGCTGCTCTGTCACTGGTTATGATATCGTTTCCAATGGCATTTATCCTGTCTTTCAGGAACAGGATATTCCTGTCAGGAAGTGATTTTGAAAAATCCAGATCAGATCCGTTCTTCGGAACAATCGCACCCTTTGAGTTCAGAACCATTAATGATCCTATAAGACTAGAATTGTCTATGAAAATTTTTTCCACAGATGCCTGCAAGCCATCGGACACCACCTGCAACACTTCGTCTTCTACGTTACCTGGTAGAAAGACTACATCCTCCCACGCTCTGGCATACACACCGATGAAATTGCTTTTTAAAATTGATATTTTTTTAATCATAGATTCAGGGCAGGATAACTTCAGCTGAGCCATCCTGCAATTTCAATACCTTAACGGTGAGCTTAGACTGAGTATTATATCTTCCCTTGCTCCAGACAAGTTCGTTAACCCTGTTGTCAATCCATATTTTGGATTTGTCAACCTTTGTATTTCTGGAAACAAAATCCCTAATTATTTCGATCGCAGTATCAGCGCTTCTGGAAATAGATGATTTCTTCATGCCCCTCAGCGGCACATTCAAAAGAAGCTCATTTGTAAGTTCGTTTTCAACCATAATTCTTCACCTAAAGCTTAAGATTATTCCTTCTCCAGTTTCTTCTTCTTGGATTGGTGGTAACACGCCTTGCTGTTTTTACCATTACCCATCCAGGCACTCTTCTATTTTCCTTAATTTTCCTCATGAGCCTGATTTTCCGACCCAGTTCTTTATTTCTGCTCATTATTTATCTCCTCTCAATCTTTGTTTCTCTTTTGCTTTCTGTTAATTTGGCAAGTACATCCCTGATGTCCACATCTGTCAGCAGACGGTTAATTCTTCCCATAGAGGCAAGCTGAATAAGCTGATTCTCAACATTCTCAGCCAAGTCCGGCCGTACCAGTCTGACATTTGCGAGCCTTTCTCTGGCATCCGGAGCAAGTATCTGACGTAGAATCTGCTGTTTTCTGGCTTTTTCTGTTTCCTGCGCCCTCCTCTGTTCTTCAGATTCTCTCTGCTCATCGACGCCTCTCTGCATCTCGAGCATTTTTCTCCGTCTGAGCTCTTCAAGTTCGTCTTCGCCAACCATTTCCTATCACTTACAGATATTTCTCTAGTGAGGGATCTGACTGAACAAGGGTCTTCATGACCTCCTTGGACGCCTTGTCAAGAATAGATGTGCCCTGAGGAGATACTGATCTGCCTTTCCGGTCTTTCTTGACATAGCCGAGTTTCTCAAGGGTTACAAGCATGTGTCTCACTATTGCCCTGCTTCCCTTTCCGGGGTGGTATTTCTGTGAACCTCTGTCAACCCTTCCGCCGTATTCTTCGCTGAGCCTGGATATACCTATGGGACCCTTGACATACACTTTCCTAAGGGTTGAGGCTAATCTCTTGTAAAACCAGTCGGGATCTTCCCAAGCTTTTTCCTTGTGGATTCCTGCTTTAGCGTAATTTGTCCACTCCGGGACCTCCAATCTTTTATCCTCCTTGAATGCTTCAGTCAAATTCTTCAGGAGCAACTCTGGGGGTACTTTCTTAACGTCTACCATTGATCATCACGAATAGGGGTAGATTTATAAACTGCTTATAACATTTTCTGGAGTTGGTGAAATTGCTCGCACATCCATGGCTACATTGTTTTATTTACCAGGTTCATAACCACAAAAAGCGCACCGAGATTCAGCGCCAGATCTGACAGGTAAAATGATAAAGGATGGGAAAACGGAACCTGTACGGCGAATATTGAGATGATCGTGGATGCAACTGCAGGAACTGCAGTGAACCCTGCGGTGATAGCAAACAGAATCAGGAGAGCCATATTTCCTCCAAACGAATAAAAATTTATGGTTGTAGAACCTTTAGGCACCTTTTTCATGAGTCTCCTTAAATTAAAGAGAGAAGTGTAGGAATAGGCAACAATCAGGTTAGCAGGAAGAAGAAAAAGGATCAGTGAATCCACATTGTTCTTAAAAAGAAAAATCGTAGAAATAGGTATAACTATTATGCTGAATATAACCGTGCCAACGTAATTCTTGGAATATATTATATCGCGGAGAGTAAGCGGGAGAGACTGAAGTACACTGATGCCATTTCCTTCAGAGATAATAAGGGCTATGGAATAGAAAGATGAGGAAACAATCACTATTGACAACATGGAGTAGTAAATAGAAATTGATCCGAAAGAAATGCTGGACGAATAAATGAATAATGATAGTAACGTCGGAAGCACAAGAAATATCGGGATAAGCATCATAGTTGCATTCTGAGGCTTCCTGAAAATGTTTCTCACTTCCTTGGTAAATATGGTCCTGTAAAAACCAGCTTTCGAAATGCGTAATTTTGAACCATCCATTCCTGAAGAACCTGCACTTTCTGTCTCAGTTATCTTGAGGAATACCATGCTGTTGACCTTCCTGAAAAGGAGAATAATCAATGCCCCGTAAAGCATGGTAACCAGTGTTCCGAATAGTATCTGGGATGGAAGGTAATGATATGGAAAAGCAATGTATGCAACGTTGAGCAGTGGGACTAGAAGAAATTCCGGATTAGTGGCCAGGGATGGAAGAACTGGGATATACTTCGGCGTCTGAATTGCGATCTCAAAAAAGATGAAAAATGCAATGACTCCGGAGATTCTTGCAATATTCGAAAACGTTCCGGCATGGCCGTGTCTCGCGTGAGAACTCCCCCTTGCCATGACATAAACAACAAGACAACCAGAAATGTAGCCCAGAATCATTATCAGAAATGCCCACACGGTTCCAAAAATAATTGAAAAATAGTTCCCTGTGTGCAAAAAGAATTCCACTATTACTGGAACCGCAACAAACAGTGATGACGATCCGTTGAACACAAACCAGGAAAGCGGCAATATTTTTGGTCCTATATTGGCAGGCAATACCTTGATAGGTTCAAATAATTTGTAATTCCTGAGTATATTCGTAAACATAAGGACGCTGTATGTGCTTATCAGAAAAATATATGCGTAGAGGATCAGTGAGGTTGACTGTAGGTGTGCAATCCTCTGGTTAAGTGGAAGGTCGGAGAACACAAGAATGGTTGAGAAAATCAGTATGGACACCGTTGTGATTACATAAGTTATAATGATCAGACGTTCAATATATCTTGAACCCTGCTTACTTGAACTACCCATTTTATGCTGAAATTTAGGTGAATCCTTCAATGCAAGATACCTTTGTTCTGAAACGATCCTCCTGCTGAGTTCAAATATTGGATTCTTCAATGATTCATCGTCTCCCCCAGGGAATTAACGATGGATGTAAGATCTGTGTCCCCTGTCATCTTCAGGAAGATGTCTTCCAGTTTTGCGTCGCTTGAACCGGATTTTTCTTTCATCTCCTTGAAAGTACCTACATCAACAATTTTTCCCCGGTAGATGATCGCCATCCTGTTGCACACACTTTCTGCAACTTCCAGAACATGTGTTGAAAATATTATAGTTCTTCCAGCCAGAGCGTAATTTATTAGAAGATTCTTAAGGATTCTCGCTGACCTTGGGTCAAGTCCATTCATCGCCTCATCAAGAATTATTATCTGAGGGTCGTGAATAAGGGCAGATATTATTGCAACCTTCTGCTTGGTTCCAAAAGACAGGGAACCGATGAAATTATCCATTTTGTCCATTATCTCAAACGCTTCCGCAAACCTCTGTACTCTTGTTGAAAGCACGTTCGCTTCAATTCTTCTGACTGATCCAATGAATGTCAGGAATTCCATAGGCGTAAGGGATTCATAAAGCACTGGGGTTTCAGGAACGTACCCTGATATTTCCTTAACAATTAGCGGTTTTTCAATGACATTTAGTCCATTTACGCTGACATAACCGATGGTAGGCTCCAGTATGGAACATATTATTCTCAGCAGTGTTGTTTTCCCTGATCCGTTAGGTCCAAGGATTCCGAATATCTCCCCGGAAGAAATATCGAGGTCAATGCCGTCGAGAGCCCGTGTTTCTCCATAATTCTTGTAAAGTCCCCTGATGGAGATAGATAACTCTCCCATTTTTACCTGAGACCCAAATGATAATTTAAATTTTATATTGCTGAAATTCGAGATTTCGTTTAAATCAGAGATATGTGGAAAATTATGTGAAAAACCTGACCGACGAGATAGGAAGCAAAGGCTGCGAGTAGAGCCAGAGCAGCGGATTTTACTGCCTCTCTGGCTATTTTCATATTCATGGAGATTGCAATAATGGAATTTGATATGGCCTGTGTAATGGCTACAAGAGCCACGGAGATTATCAGCGCAAGGTACTCCTCAATAAAAATAAAAGGGAGTATTGGTATAAGAGCGCCCAAAATATAGAACATCCCGGTGTTGAAAGCAGATTTTACCGATTCACCCTTGTACTTTCCGATTGTCTCATGATCGTGATCCCTGTTTTCCAGAATGGCTTTTCTCTTGAGTGAAGAAATCTTAAACTGTGCCTCAGAATTCCTGGCCAGGTAAGCTCCCACACTCATGCTCATTGCTCCACTGACGCCCACTACAATTCCGCCCAGTGCCACATCAAAATGGTTTGATATTATGGCAACCAGTCCCGCCATTGCGGCTAAAACTTCCACCAGCCCGTCACTTATTCCGTAAATAATATCACGATTTCTCTCGATCTGTTTCCTGTTTTCCTCGAGTGTGTAGCTGAAGACTTCCTCGTGCAGAACCTCGTCAGCTATTATTTTCTCCAGCCCAGCCTTGAATTCCTGATCTCCTTCGGTTCTGGAAGCATGTTTCCTGTATCGTTCCACGGAATCTACTTCACCATACTCCAGCAATTTTACCGTGAGTCCTGTGCCAAGTATCGTATGAACAAAGAGAAGGAATCTGACCTTCACCATTCTTGGTCCCGCTTTGGTCTTGACGTTCTCTTTCTCCAGGTACTTTTTCCAGAACTCTGAATGTTCGTTCTCAATACCCGAAAGTCTTATGAGATTAGTTTTCAGCCACTCTTCCTTTATCTTCTTAGACAGGCGCTTATAGAATTCCCTATCGGTGAGTTCATCCCGATAAAAATCTCGCATTTCTTTTAACCTGTCGGATAAAGGCATATTAAATCAGGAATCTGGAATGACTGTATCACTTTTTAAATTATCGGAAAATTAAAAGATTGCAAAGTTAAGGGTTTTAAAATTAAAAATTTGAATGAAGGTTAATAATATCCTTCAAAATTTGCGATGAGTGTGTTCGCTACATTCTGGTCCTGGAAGTAGCTTATTCCGGATAATGTCAGCGAGTCAAGCGAACTGGTATGCAAGTCAGAGAACAGGTAGAAGTAGTTGTAGCCGAGATATGTCGCGGAATTAACACTTACTACACCATCATTATCTCCATTGAAGACAAGGTATCCCCACCATGGGTCATAATTTCCGGCATACACTATCCAGGTGGTCTGCGGGTTGTTACTTACCGCCAGATAAGTGTTGTCCTGAAGTGTAGTAAGGTAAGACGAACCTGGTGACATCTCGTCCGTCTGATAACCGGTAACTATGTCTATGTATGATGCAAGCGATGCGATTGGTGTACCGTCAAAAGGGGTTGCAAGGAATATCACGTTTCCGAGGTGAATGTTTGGAAAATTATAATTTTCAAGAGTGCCTAGGAATACCAGTCCACCCATGCTGTATGCTACAACATTCATGTTAACCGGGGATGTAAAAATGCTTTCCATAGCGTTTCCAAGTTCAGAGGATATAGATTCTATCGGAGTGTTCTGCGTACCATAGAATCCGGGATCGGAATAAGTGTATCCGTTGCTGAATGATATCTGGAATTCTCCGTAATATGAAACAACACCAACAACATAGCCCTGCTGAACCAGTTGTGAATATATATTAACGCCGTTGCTCCAAACTCCGCTTTCGCTTCCCCCTGTCCAGCTATAACCGTGTATCAGTAGGATATATTTTGCTGAGGACGTTGTCCCACTGCTCATTGACTTAACAATGGTTCCAGAAACATGTTTCTGAATTCCGGCTGAACTGCCGGAAAAAGATATAAGCGATTTCCCGTCTTGCAGGCCTGAAGCGGAATGAATAGCACCACTTACGCCGGAGTAACCTGATAGGAGGGCCACGACAACAATACCCAATAAGAAAACATTGCTTTTTTTCATGGTAAGTGTTCAATTCTATTGGCAATACTTAAATCTTTGTTAGAGTATAATATTCGCTTATTTTGCAGATCAACCTTGAAATTTTGAAAGGGTTTTAGAATTTCTTTCAAGGAAATCAGGAAGCAACCACTAAATACGAGCCTTCACGATCTAACGTTCTGTAACATAGGCTTCGGTAACTTTAAGAATTGATCTAACTTCGCCATAGATTGCTTTTACAGAGTGTTCTTCTGGTTACTATCATCACGCTGGGTTTTTCGTTTGCGGTAATATTTTCCAAGGTTTCGCTGGGAGAGATCAAGCCGGAAAGGTTTGCAATGATCTACACATTCGGGGCGATAGTAGTAATAGCAATACAAACACTTATTTTTCATATAATGGGAGAGGCGCCATTTATCATTAATTCAGATGCCATATTGATCATAGTTGCGGCATCATTCGGTGCTCTCGCTTATCTCTCTGCTTATATTGGTCTAAAGGGAACCGCTGCAGGCATATCTACAACGGTGTTCAATCTCCAGGGGCCTTTGATAATTCTGGTAGGAGCTGTAGTTTACAGAATTATCCCAGGGTATCCAGTGATACTGGGAGTTGCGATATCCCTATTCGGGCTTTTCCTCTTTGGAGTGAAAGACATAAAAAAATCCCTAAAGCTATCAAGGTCATTCATTTTCCTTTCACTTTCACCGTTTCTCTGGGCACTTGAATGGGTTTCGTTCTCGCTTGTTTCGTCTATTTCCCCCATGTTCTACACCTTTGTTCTGTACTTTCTCATATTCCTGATGCTGTTTGTAGCGAATAATGTCATCATAAGACCGAAACTGGTCAGTTCCAGGAAGGCAAGAATTTTCGCAATGATTGGAGGAATTTTCTCAGGTGTGGCAAATGGATCCTATGGGATATTTCTATCAAGCAACGGAACAACGTTGACCGGGGTGATAACACTGTTATCAGTGCCGGTTTCAGTTCTACTCGTTATGGCAACGCTCAAAGAGCAATATTCCGGGCTTGAAATCGGAGGGATTGTCATTATATTTGCAGGTCTTCTGGTTGCCACATTTATGTAACCAACTTATGATGCTCCGGAATTTACAGACTCTTTTACAGTATCTCCGAACTGAGTTAGTTTTTTAGACAGCATTGGCTATCTATGGTGAGAGAAGGGGGAAAGAGTGGCCGTCCGCCCACAGCCTTTATTCAGGGCTGTTTGCGGGTTCTTTCCTTTCTCTCCACGTTATTCACCATGACTGTGCATGTTTCGCCCAGTTCCATGAGATATTTCTTGAAGCTCACCTCCTCATGGTAGAAAAGATACCAGATTGATTCAACCAGCTGCTCATACGCGAAGAGGAAATATCTGACACGGATGTCCTTGCTCTTCGTCTTTATCCTGCACTCATCCTGCACCCTGAACATTGTCTCGATCCTCCAGCGGAACTTGTATTTCGCAATGACATGATCGAGATCGACGTCCTGCATGTTGGTGGCGAAGCACCAGTCATAATATTTCTCCGATCTGTGGTCGAATATCTGCTTCAGGAATGCAAGATGCACGGAATCCTGGACTTTCTTCCCCTCCCTGTATACGGAGAATTCATGCAGCTTGATCTTCCTCTCCGTATGGTGCATGAAGGACAACTCCTCCTTCACCCGGGGATTCTTCGGGACAAATATCAGGTAGTTTATTCCCAGGTCATTCAGCTTCATTATCAGTTCCTTCGAGTAGAAGCCCCGATCAAACAGCAGGAGATCGATATGGCCAAATATTTGTCCGAGAGAAGCGAGCATTGCAGATATCTCAGATGGCATGTCATTCCCCATTGGCGAAGGGACTGACATTATGGGAAGCCTGAGATCCCTGTTCACAACGCTGGCAGTGAGGTAGGAGAACTTTCCTGTTACGCCATGATCGCCGGTCCAGCCATGTATCCACAGGGTGTCGCGATCGCCATAGAAATCCTCATGCGTGTAGTCGAATGCTATCATTATGGGATCCGTGTTGCCGGAAATGGATCTCCCCGACAGGGATGATATTCTTGAAAAGAGGGAATCCCTTATTCCCGTTATTGTATCCCCGGTGGGATGCCTTTCAACTGCAAGATGTATTGAATCAGATCTGGTTCCCACAGTCTCGAGATAGGTATTGGCCACGGCCGCCCTCAATAATTCACGGTTGTAATGGAAACCGCCAAGATATCCTGGGTGGTGTTTCAGTTTGAGGGCATCGTTGGTGAACCGCTCAAGGGCACTGAGGGACGTGAGAAGCCTGACAGTGTTGATCATAATATTACTAAATACACAGTTCTCCCGATGAATTCCTTCGGACAATCGACCTTGGCGCTTGTGCCGAACCTTGTCACCGTCTTTACAAAGAATCCCTGTATGCCTTCTATTTCAAGCCGGTTTGTCACATTCATTGGTATCTTTTTCATGAGATATCTGCATGATATCTATAATCCATGAATAAATATTTCGGTGAATACGCTGAATCAATGTTATTGTATTATTGTACTATTAGAATAAATATCTTCGGAGATACTGCTTTTAGGCGAAAGATATTTAATCTTCTATTTTAATATGACGTTTGAGAAAGATTAATATGGGAACAAATACGTGTCCTGGAGAATACGAGGTCAATGGAAAGAAAGTTTCTCTCGACGAGGATTGTTTCATCCAGAATCCGGAACTCTGGAATGAAGATGTAGCGTCTTGGCTGGCGAAAGAGTTCGCTGGAGTGGAAAAGATGACTGAGGAGCACTGGAAACTGGTGAAATACTTAAGAAGTTATTGGGAAACATATGGAGTTTGTCCACCGATCAAGGTAATCACGAAAAATACCGGAATTACACTGGAACGTATGTATGATCTGTTTCCGGACGGACCAGCACATGGGGCCTGTAAAGTTGCCGGCGCTCCGAAACCAACCGGTTGCGTCTGAGAAATTATCTGTCTTTATAATAATATCGGGGGGTTCGGTTTTGGGACAATATTATTTCAGGTATAGTTCTCTGTAATCCTTTATAATCTCTGGATTAGTGTGCCTGAGATAGCTGTACTGCCTCAGGTTGTGCATGTTGATCTTGAGGCTCTCCTCCGTCCTC
>JAMDDH010000030.1 GCA_023488885.1 Thermoplasmatota archaeon
CTCAGAGAAGGTGTGTCCATGTAACCTGGAGCTACTGCATTAACCCTGACATAGGGTGCAAGTGCAAGAGCGTATGATTTTGTAAGCCCGATCACCCCATACTTTGCTGCGGCATATATTGGAGATCTGGGACTTCCCGTAACGATTACATTTGAAGCAACGTTCACGATAGTCCCGTTCTTCTGTTTATCAAGCATCCTTTCTCCAAATTCGTGCAGGCAGAATAGAGTACCTTTTACATCAAGGTTAAATGTTTCATCAATGACTTCCTCAGAGATATCTCTCCATGACTTCATGGTTGCAGCAGTCTCACCAGCATTGTTAACTAGAATGTCACATCTTCCCCACTCTTTCCATATTTTATCAGCCATAGCCTTTACCTGATCATGCTTCCTTATGTCAGCTTGAACAGCAAAAGATTTGACACCAAGAGCCTTTATTTCTTCAACAACTTTTTTTGCTGCGTCAGCGGAACTGTTGTAATTCACAACTACGTTCGCACCTTCTCCTGCCATGGCAATGGCAATGGTTCTTCCAAAACCTTTTGACGAACCCGTAACAAGAACATTCTGGCCATCCAGTCTCTTGCCCTTGATCACGGGCTTCCGTGTCCAGTTTATTTCTTCTTCAATACTCGGGCTACCCGGAGATTTTCCCCAACTCATTACATAACACCATACTTAAGATTTCTAGGTTTTACTTAAATTCTACCCTTAAAGGTACTAAATGCTTATCAAAAGAGTTTATTATTGTTTATTTAATTATTTCATTTATAGAATTATGTCTAAAAATCATAAATGATTCTTTGACAGAGATCAGAAAACATCTACCGCCGGGAGATCTGTGCGCATATACTCAAAATACCGTTTTTATCATATTCAAGGAAATTTGAATAACGCAATACAGGCTGGAACAATATGCTGAAATGCTCCTTTGATCCTTGTCTTACTGAAAATTTTGATCTGCTGTCGCGGCAAAGGACATTTCATTCACAATGTTAAAAACAATTGTTGTGTCACATTTGAATGGTTTGATACTCTATCTTTTTAGGGCTTAAGTTCTTCCAAAAAAAGAAAAATTATGGTTTATGCTAAAAGTTTTTGTGTCATGCAGACAAAAGATTGCTCAACAATCTTGTCGGAAACTTTCTGTATATATCTCTGCCCTATACTTGCCAATCTTCCAGCCATTATTGCGTCCACATTCCATTTGAGGGTGGATTTTGTATCGTCGCCATCAACCGAAACCTCAATTTTTATGGTAGCACTGTTTGCTTTTGCCTTTGAGTTAACTGTTATTAAGAGCTTCTTTCCGGCCTCTATTTCAGCAAATGTAATCTCACTGTCGAAAATTTCCTTTATGAATCCTATTCCCACTTTTAATTTGGCTTGTACAGTTTTGCTATCCACGATATTATAGGATTGGACATCGGGCATGCATTGTACCATGTTTTCTGGAGCGGTCATAAATTTCCAGACTTTGTCTACTCCACTTTTAACTTCTTTCGATCCTTCAAAGTTCAATTCATATCACCTCATTTTTTCTATTCAACGAGAACAGGTCATAGGAGGATATATTGGAACTGATCAATTTTATATTTAGAGGGGTGACTGCATCCTCTACAGCATTAATTATCGATCCAATTGGTCCTCCTCCGCCTTCTCCAATTCCCCTGACACCGAGTACTGAACTCGTTGATCGTGTGACATCCTGCAATAGCTCCAAGTCAGGCATCTGTTTGGCTCCTATGACATTGTAGTCCCAGAAGTTGGAGCTAAGAAGGATGCCGTCATCATCATATACTAGATTTTCGGACAGCGCTGCACTTATTCCATGCAATGTGGCTCCCATTTCTTGCCCTTCTACTACCAGTGGGTTTATTATCGTACCTGGGTCAGAAATTACAACATGTTTCAGAATCTTGATCTGAAAAGTCTCCGGATCAACCTCAACAACCGTTGCATGTATAGAGTACGAGTATGTCAAGGTGTTATTGATCCTGTTCCTCTCATCTGGCATGTTGAACTTGAAGTCGGGCTTGTATATTGCATAACTCATGAGACCAGGATCAATGCCATCAGGGAGAAGACCAACATCTGACCAAGCCACTGATGCCACCTTTGCCAGAGGTATCTTTTTACCGCTTACCTTGCTGAAAACCTCTTTATTCTTTATATCAAGATCACTAATTGGTTCGTCCATTATGCTCTGAGCTATTTTTAGCACCTTTTGCTTAAGATTCCTTGCAGCATAATACAACGCCGTTCCCGCTATGACCGCGCTTCTGCTCGCATAAGCTCCTGAATGCGCAGCCCAAATGTTGCTAATTGAATCAAAACCTTCCTGAAATTTTATCTCTTCCGGGTCAGTATCGAAGACCTCTGCAACTATCTGCGAAAAAGTAGTAGCATGCGACTGTCCCTGATCAGTGGTTCCAGTCCTTGCAACAATGTCACCAAACTGGTCGACAATGACCATTCCTACGTCAGAATTTCCAGAGGCGGGGAAGTCTTTGTTAATTATCTTAATCTGAGAGAAATTATTTGCTCCGGAATCGATGACTGCTGCAACACCGATTCCAATTAATCTTCCGTCTGGTCTGGATTTAGCTTGCAGATCTCTCCACTTCTTGTATTCCAGCGTGTCAAGCAATCTCTTGAATGAAGCTGGATAGTTCCCACCGTCATATATTGTATTTGAAGGACCAACATAAGGCATCTTCTCAGGCTGTATCAGATTCTTGAATCTGACCTCCGTTGGATCCATATTAAGTTTTTTGGCCAGAGCATTCATCATTCGCTCCCACATGAAGTTGTGCTGCACCCTTGAGTAACCTCTTACAGGACCAGTTGGACCCTTGTTTGAAAGCACCTGAATAAATTCCACATAAATATCTCTGACATCGTAGATACCAGGTACGACCTGAGCCCAAATAACTGCTCCTGCAGGCTCATACCTGGGATAAGCACCACAATTGTCAATTGCTTTCATTCGAACGCCGAGGACTTTTCCATCTTTCCTTGCTGCGAGACTCACGTGGTAAATGCGCTCGTTATTATGTGTCCCGAACGTTATGTTTTCAGTCCTGGTTTCAACGTATTTTACTGGCTTTTTAAGAATTCTTGTCAAATACGACACCAGAGTAATATGTGTATAGTTGATGATCTTGCCCCCAAAAGCACCACCGACATTTGGTGGAACAATCATTCTGAAGCCAGATGGAGGTATTCCAAGTGCAGCGCAAATCAGAGGCAGGGAAAACATTGGCATCTGATTGACACTATGAACAGTTATTATATTGCTTCCTTCATCATATGAAGCTACCATCCCATTTGTCTCCAGTGGAACGGATGCATATCTATGTGTACGAACTACATCTTCCACGATCAAGTCAGCCCTGTCAAAAGCACTCTCAGTATCACCAAGGTCCCAGACGCCTTTCCAGACAACGTTACTCCCAATGTTTTCATGGACAAGAGGTGCATCCTGCTCAAGTGATTTCTCTCCGTCAAGCACAACTGGAAGAAGCTCGTATTCTACGTCAACTAGCTCAGCAGCGTCCTCTGCTATATATGGGTCAGTTGCGACGATTGCAGCAACCGGCTCCCCGTAATATCTCACCTTATCCACTGCCAGGGGATAATCTCTTAAATTTCCGGATGGTGGCGTGGCAATTTCCATGAAAGGCGATAATCTCGATTTCAGCTCCTCACCAGTTACAACATACAAGACACCGGGGATAGTGAAGCACTTTGAAGTATCTATTTTCTTAATTCTTGCGTGCCCGTAAGTTGAAGTCGCATAAGCCATGTGGAGAGTGCCCGGCAGTTCAAGATCATCTATGTAATGGCCTTTTCCCTGAACTAGTTTCACATCCTCCCTTATTTTTATGTTTTTCCCGATGTACTTGTTTGCAGCCTTAACCTCCCCCTTATGTGTTTGAAGGACCTCCATTCATAATCACTTCTCCTTTCCAGTTTCAGCGCTCATGACCAAGGCAGCGTCTTTTACTGCCTTTATTATATTGATATATCCAGTACATCTGCAAATATTTCCCGCAATGCCTTCTCTAATTTCTTCCTCCGTCGGATCTGGATTTCTGCTAAGGAGGAAAGTGGACGACATTAGCATCCCTGGGGTGCAGTACCCACATTGAAGTGCATGGTGTTCCCAAAATGCATTTTGAAGAATATTGAGCTTTCCGTCAGTTGCGAGAGATTCTACTGTAGATATCTTGCTTCCATCAGCCTCAACGGCAAACATAGTGCATGATTTTATCGATTTCCCGTCAAGCAGAATAGTACAGGCACCACAACTTGTCGTGTCACAACCTATGTGGGTTCCTTTTAGCTTTGCCGTATCCCTGATAAAGTCAACGAGGAGCAACCTTGGCTCAACTTCGGCACTATATTTCTTTCCGTTAATTTCTATGTTAACCAGTTGTTTTCCACTCATTTCAGAATCACCTTAACCAACAAAAGAGGAGAGACCCCTCTTAATTAGGGTACTTAGCAACTGTTTTCTGTATTCCTCTGACGCATGAACATCAGAAGGCGGTTCCAGATCCTTTGTTGCAATCTGTGCAGCTTTGGTTATCACTTCACTGTCGAGACGCTTCTTCAGGAGGAATTTCTCCGCCTCAAGTGCCCGCAATGGAGTTGGGCCAGCCACACCAAGAGCTATTCTGGCATTTTCAACAAAGCCTTCGGACAGACCGACATTTAACGCGACAAACGCCATCGGAAAAGCAGTGTCTGATTTTGCCACTTTCATGAATTTCTGCTTTGTATGTGGGGAAGCCTTCACTCTGAATTCAGTTATGATTTCTCCGTGGTCTAGAGCGGTTGTGAACAGATCCAAAAAGAATTCGTCGATCGGGATTATACGTGTTCCTTCAATCCCCTGAACTTCAATTTCAGCATCGAGAGCCAATAGAGCTGCGGATAGATTTGTTGACGGATCGCCGTGTGCAATATTTCCACCAATGGTTCCCCGGTTCCTGATCTGTTGATCCGCGATTTCTCCTGCAGCCTCGGATAGAACTGGTACTGCATTTCTTAGCACATCAGATCTGTGTATCATGTCATGAGTTGCCATAGCACCAATCTTCAAGATTTGCCCTGTCTCACTTATGTAAGGCTTCATTTCCTTTATTTTCGCAAGAGACATTATCTCGCTTGGTGAAAAAATTCTTAATTTCATCATTGGAATCAAGCTCTGTCCACCAGCTAGTGGCTTGGCATCCTCGTGAGAATGAAGAATCTCAGAAGCTTCCTTAATAGATGTGGGCTGATAAAAGTCAAAAGGTCTAGGCCTCATACAAGATGTAAACTACTTGGACTTTAAAAATATTGCCACACGCTATGAATCTCTGGATACTAAATGACGAAACACATTATGTGTTAAATAGAATAAATTTCATAAATGGCATCACAAGCTACACATTTATTTCATAAATTGGCAATATATTCGACAAACAAATATAAAGCTGTACTGAAATCGTACTGTGTCTCATAGTTACGATTTAAAGTACTGTAGAGAATGAAACGAAATATCAGCTCGCATGAAGATACGGAAATATACAAGTTTAACCACGAGAAATGTAAGCATAAGTTGCTGATTCACACGTGAAGATTTATAGTCTCCGGAAAATTAATCCTCCATGTACTTTGAAGATTTCAACAAGCACTACAAAGCGGAAACAAGGGGAAGGACCGTAACAGAAGCGGATGTGGTACTATTCTCCACAATGACGGGGGCATACAACTCTCTCTTCCTTAACGAGGAATTTTCCAAAAAAACTCCATTCGGCTCAAGGATTGCTCCGGGCTTGTTAACAGCGTCAATTGCAACTGGCCTCGTATATCTCTTGCCGGAATCCCCTTTTGAAAAAGGATTCGTGGCACTACTTGGAGCCTCATTCAAGGCAATAAAAAGTGTGAAAATAGCAGATACCTTATCTTGTTCCCTGACAGTCAAGGAAATGAAAGAAAAGGAAAAAAATGGCATTGTCGTTCTAAGCTCATCAGTCACGAATCAGAATGGGGAAGAAGTCATGGTGCTGGAGCACACCATTCTAGTTCAAAAGAGATAATTTCAGTCCTAATTTGAGTACATCGGCTTGCGTTTTTCAAGAAACGCATTCAGACCCTCTTTTGCATCCTTGCTTAAAAGTATCTCGGAATATAAATTGGATTCCATTTCTAAACCATTTAAATTGTCATCGAAGTTTATAGCTTTCTTTGCGAGAGAAAGTGATGACAAACTCTTTTCACTTATTTTTCCCGATAGTTTAATTGCCTCATCCAAAACAGTTTCGTCGGGCACGACATTATTAAGCAAACCCAATGAAAGGGCTTCCTGGGCATTCATTAGCCTTCCAGTATAAATCATTTCCTTGGTTTTTCTTTCACCAATTATCTTTTGCAATCTCTGTGTACCACCACCACCTGGTATTATGCCGACGTTCAGTTCCGTTTGCCCAAATCTCGATGTTTCACCAGCAATTACGAGATCCAGAGTCAGAAGGAGTTCAAGACCTCCACCAACTGCGAGGCCATTTACAGCACCAATTGTAATTTTCGGGTATCCATAGATATAGTTCAAGAATTCTCTGACAAAAGTTGTGTACTCCTTTACATTGTCTTTTGTCAAAGACAGAAGATTCTTGATATCCGCCCCTACACTGAAATTCTTACCAACAGCGGTTATTATAACACATTTTATGTCTAGACTGTCTTCATATTTTCTTAATTGTCTCCACAGTTCGTCACGAATCTCATAATTCATGATATTGTTCTTTTCAGGCCTATTTATTCTTAGAACAAGTGTTTTTTCAGCAATTTCTGGAATTATGGAAGGTTCGGGGTCAGTCATTTGCATTCACAAAATAAGGGAAAAATATTGAGGTTATATACTTATTTCCTCAAGTTCTTTTTTGGGAGGTACATTCTTCATTATAACGATTAACACAACAACAGCAATGAGTTCTGGAACCACTTCAAGCCAGAGCCAAGCCTGGTTGAACGTTATGGTTGCAAGCATCTGCCCAAACATGAGAGGCCATACTGCCTGCCCAAGGCTCCAGAAAGCTCCGCCCCAAATGGCACCAGTGGCTCTTGCCCTGGTAGGGAAGGATTCTGTATTCATTCTTATGAGTGCCGAGAACTGGCCATTTTCAGTAAAGAAGAATAATACATAGAATGCAGCAAGCGATGCAAAGCTACTGGTGAAGAACGTAAGAGCGTATATGCCAAAGGCTTCAAAGACAGCAAATATTACTATGGAATATTTCGCGCCAATCCTGTCGTTGAGGAGACCATTTGCAATGTATCCTATAATGCCGGCAAATGATACTATGGTAAACATGGTAATGATTTCGGAAGGGGGGAAATGCCTCACATATTCAAAGTAAGCAGGTTGAAATGCATTGCTTGTTATTGCGATTCCTGTTGTCATAAAATTCCAGAAGGCGACAACAATAGTGATTCTCAGGAGGTCTTTCGAAAAAAGTTGTTTGTAAGTGGGTTTATCTACCTTCTCCGTATCGATGTTATACTGTGTCAGAAGATTGCTGAGCTCCTCCTTCTTGTTCTTCTTCTTCGCCTCAATTACTTTTGACATGTGCTCGAATCTTTCTGGATTCTTAAGATAGACCCTGAAGACTATTACCATCAACGCGGGAAGAAATGCAAACAGGAAAGCAACACGCCATCCCTCCGCCTGGCCGTAAAATGTTAGAGCAAAGAGGGCTATCAGGCTTGCAAGACCGTATCCAAATACCCATCCTGATTGCATTATAGAAAGTACCAACCCCCTCATTCTCTTGCTTATTGTTTCAGTGAGAACGGTTGCACCAGCTCCCCATTCTCCACCCGTGAATGCACCAGCCCCTATCCTGATTCCGAACCAGCTCGCAAAACTGTTGATGAAGTACTGGAATACAGAAAATATTGCAGTCCCAAGCATTGTGAACTGTAGCACGAATCTTCTTCCCTTTCTGTCAGCCAGAG
The DNA here is from genome assembly GCA_023488885.1 of Thermoplasmatota archaeon. Taxonomy (GTDB): domain Archaea; phylum Thermoplasmatota; class Thermoplasmata; order Thermoplasmatales; family Thermoplasmataceae; genus JAJZOM01. The sequence continues at coordinate 8,013 of JAMDDH010000030.1, forward strand.
GGCCGAGGAAGAGGCTCAAAATGAAGCTTGCAAAGAAGCCTGCCGATACAATATACCCATATTGAGTTAAACTGAGACCCAGTGCGGAATTGATCTGAGGTGACAGTACGAGAATTAAGTTTCCATCAGTATTGATCAACCCCCATCCAAGATATATAACCACAGCAACAAAGATGAGATATCTCCTTGAATTCTTCTCGGATAGAGACTCTCCTCTTTCAGGTTTATCTTTTTCAGATGTCATTTAGGAAATATATTCCATTAGAATGTTATTAATGTTTTGTTAAAATGTATAGTTTATACTTATATTGTGTTATTTTCTATACGATACTGTAATATTCGTTATTTTTATGTATTAATTATCAAAACAATCGTTTTTTTAGAAAAATCCGGAAAAAGAATGTATCGATTAAAAAAGCATGGATTTTTAATTGGCCAATAAAATCTATTGGTTCAACAGATTCTTCAAGAATTTAAGGCCTTTGAATGCAAGTTCATCCTGTGTATTTTCAAGCTTCCTCCATGCATGCATCATAGTCGAGAAATTTGCTTCCAATGGCGTGAATGATTCTAAACTTATCCACCCATTATAGTTAATTTCAAGGATGGAATCCCGGAACAATTCCCAGTCAATCTGACCGGTTCCTGGAGCACCTCTGTCGTTTTCACACACCTGTACGTGAAAAAGGAGTTTATTGCTTAGCCGTACAGCGTCTCTAATTGACCTCTCCTCAATGTTCATATGAAATGTGTCCAGAAGGATGCCGACGCTTTCTGAATCTATAAGTTCTATAAGCCGCATTGCCTGCTCAGTTGTATTTATCAAATGTGTGTCATACCTGCAAAGTGGTTCAAGAGCAATCTTTACTCCATGCTCTTCTGCAAAAGACGAGACGATCTTCAAGGAAGCAGCTACTTTTCGAATGACGCTGGCTCTCTCCTTCTCCTTGAGATACATCGTCTTGCCGACAGAAGTATAAAGTGGCCCACAAATAAGTTCTGAACCAATTTCATTACTAATCTGAATTAATTTTTTCAGATAATTTATGCCATTGATCCTTATGGATTCACTCTCTGAAGCTAGGTCGGCATTAGGAGAACCACCGCCTACAACAATCGGAAATATCCTTTTAGACTGAGATTCAAGGACGTTATTTATAACGCCAGTATCCAGATTGCCGTCAAACGTGGGAATTTCCACCCCATCGAATCCCAATTCTGCGGCCCTGAAGATGAACGCGTAATTATCGATGCTCGGGTCTGAATTCCAAACCCATGCGCTAACGGCAAAATTACGGCCATTTTTCAACAATGCAGACACACTCCTCCTTGTTCAGGCCCTCATTTTCAGGTCTTCAATCGCCTGTAGGGCCGCATTTCTTCCCGGCAATCCTGAGACGCCACCCCCAGGATGCGTGGCAGAACTGCACATGTAGAGCCCATTAATCTCGGTTCTGTATTTACTGTACCCTGGAAATGGCCTCAGCGATAACATCTGATCAATGCTGGGTTTTCCTAGAACCGGATCACCATTGATAACATTGGGATTCAATGCCTCAATATCTTGTGGGCTCATCACAACCATCTTCAGTACAGATTTGGAGATGTTCGGAGCGTATTCAGCCAACCTTGCGAGACTGATCGCAGCAAATTTCTCCTTGTCGTCCTCAGTCCATGGTTTGCCTCCAATCATGACCGGTGCCCTTACAAAGTTCCACATCGTATGCTTTCCTTCCGGTGACCTGCTCTTGTCATAATATGTCGAGTTGTTAAGAGTCATAAATGGACGGTCCGGTAGTCTACCGATGGTCGAATCGTTAAAAGCCCTTGATATTTCATTCACGGTTTCACCAATCTGGACAATGCCTGCTTTCCTTGTATCTTCTGAAATATAATCCGGAGCTTCACTCATCGCGGCATGTATCATAACCTGTGTGACTTCAGAATATCGAAACTTATTAACCTTTTTCAAAAAGCTTTCGGAAACTTTTGATGGCGGGATGAGTTTATTGAAAAGGGCCTTTGGCTCAACGTTCGCGAGAATTCCTTTCTTGGCATTAATAAGTTTGCCTGAACGCAGTTTCACTCCCTTCGCAATATTGTTTTCCACAAAAATCTCATCAACCGAATCTCCCGTGATAATCTTTCCATCATGCGCCTGTATGAAGTTTCTCAGTGAATTGGGCAGTATCTCCATTCCTCCTATCGGTATTCCAATACCCTTCTGCTGTAGCAGTCCCACAAAAGTCAACGCCGTCAACGCACTTCCGGCGTCTTCGGGAGACAGAGGGGCGTGGTTCGTTGCCCAGATGGTAAAGAATGCCTTCACTTCTTCGGACTCAAAGTTCTCGTTCAACCAATCCCTGACAGACATGAAGGAAAGCCTCAGGAATTCCAGTCCATCGTCGGTGTCTTCAAGGAGGGTGGTCATTTCTGAATACTTCATGGGGGCCGCTGCGAACCCCTCTTCAACCAGTTCAGAAGCAGTATTGTAATAATCGTATACTTCTTTGTATCTATCTGCATCTTTCTTTGAAAATCCAGCAATCGAATTGGCAGTTTTGTTGATATCATTGTAAATTGTTATGGCTCTCCCATTTTTGAAAGGTGTGGAGGCTACAACTTCCGGGCTTAAATCCCTGTAACCATATTTTCTCAGATTCAACTCCTTTTCAACAGGTCCCAGCCTCCATATATTGATCGAGGTAGCAAAAACATCGTGTTTGAAACCCGGAATAGTGAGCTCCTTTGTTACAGCACATCCCCCGAGGTAATCCTGTTTTTCAATAATAATCGTAGAGAAACCTTCTTTGGCAAGGTATGATGCAGCAGTGAGACCATTGATGCCAGCACCGATTACAATAAAATCAAAATCAGTTGCCATATTATATCTGAAAAAGATAGGTATTGCATGCATTATAACATTTTTCTTGTATAAACTTGAATTATAAACCATATTTATGATTATTGTTAAATTAAACGAAGAATTTAATAGCAGTATGTAAGTTAGCATCATAATGCGTGGTAAACACACTGATGGAGTGGGTAATAAGGTGCGCAACGAAAGGGAAGTGATTGATGATTACTCCCTAAACAGGGTCCCTGAAGAACAAAAGAAATCGGGATGGGCCCTTTCCTGGTTATCCATGGGAATAGTTTCGACTCTGGTACAACTTCTTATCGGAAGTTATGTGGCTGCGGTGGCTGGAATGAAACTGGCCATCCTAGCCGATGTACTGGTAGCAATATTTGGAGGGACATTGGGATGGCTGGTTGCTAATGTAAGTTTCCGGGAAGGACTTTCAAGTACAGTTACTTCGAGATTTTACGGCTTCGGCGCCAGAGGTTCGGTAATCACGTCAGGAATTTTTGGCTTTATGATACTCGGATTCTTGGCCCTTGAGAATGCCCTGCTGTATTTCGGTACTCTTTTTGCACTCGGATGGAGTGATACTCTTTTCCATGCAGTTCTGATTTTCGGTATACTGACAGTGGTGTGGATTGTTCTCACGACATATGGGGTAAATGAGGTAATGAAGGTTTCAAGCTATCTTTTGATCGCATTTTTGGTCCTGCTGGCATATATATTCTACGTTGCAGCTTTTGCCTCTGGTACTCCGTTCTCCACCATAATAAACCACCCTGCTCTGATACCTAACATGGGTAGCCCACTCGAGAGACTGGGAATCGCTATTACTACTCTTGCAGGCTCAGCAGGTGCTCTTGCCCTCGTTGATGCTGATTATGCAAGATATGCCAAGACAAAACGTGACATTCCCATAATGGCGTACGCAGGCAGCATAATGATGGATATTGTAACTATGATCGTAGGATCTGTGATCGTATTCGGTGCAACAGGACCGGTCATAAGTTATTTCATGGCGCAAGGTTTCTCAAGCACTGCAGCGCAAGCAAAGGCTCAAGCTATGGCACAATATAATACCGGTGCTTATTTCATAATACTTTCTTCTATTGCCGGATTTCTTCTAATGTATGCTGCCCAGGCAAAAGCTCAGGTTCTGAATACTTACTCTGGATCTCTTGCACTGGTTAACTTCTTTGATGTAGCTTTCAAGCGGAGACCGGGTAGACTGGCCATGGTTATTCTTGGAAACGTAATTGCACTAATAATGATAGCAGTAGGAATACTCGGTTTCATTGCAAGCTGGCTTAACGTTCTCGGAATAATTACAACATCGTTTGCTGCCGTAATGATAGCGGATTACTATATTGTTAGACATAGTACCAGAGCGGACTATTCCTCTGTAGAGACAATAAATATCGCCGGGGTCATAAGTATAATACTTGCAACGGTTCTTGGAGCCTATATGGAAAATACAGGTATATTCCCACTTGGTTTCTTGGCTGCATTGTTTATCGTTATTATTTTGTACCCTGTGTTGAGAACGAGGGTTTTCACTCCTGGTGCCTATGTCAAATATGTCAAGGGGACTTTGGCAATCAGTGAGGAGAAATAATCACCTTAAATTAAAAGTATTAACAAAAATCCAAATTTTATATTTAAAAATTTGTTTAATATTTTAATGTTAGAAACATCGTCCACCCCAAATATCTGGAGAGGATTTTCCTGAGCCTAACCTTTCTATGGTTTGGTAATTTACTATTTTGAGACTAATTATTCGATCTAGGTCTTTTCCGGCCCCCTTCAAGGCTTATTGCAAACATCATTTACCAGCTTTATTTGTCTAGAGGATGTTTTTCAGAAGAGCTGAGGGATCCAGTTTTTCATCAAATGTTTTTATTACTACCATTGTAAACAGATGGTTGACATTCTTTATGGATTGTATCCTGCTCAGCACAGAAAAAAGATGCTCCTGCCCAGTTACCGTGCCTCTCAGTATTATATCGTACTCTCCTGTTACAATGTCTGTAAGAGTTACTTCCGGTATCTTTATTATTTCTGAAGCAGCTTCTACGGAGTAATTGGCATCCGATACGCTTGCCATGCTGTAAAAGGACATTCCGAAACCAAGTTTTGGAAAATCTATTTTACAGGTAAATTCCCGTATTACTCCAGTTTTCCTCAACCTCTCCAGTCTTTTTCTTACACCGGGTTCACTCATTTCTATTTCCCTCGCTATTTCTTTCAGAGGAGACCTGGAGTTCTTAGACAGGAGATTTATTATCTTTACGTCTTTCTCGTCAATTCGTATCTCAATTTTTTTTCTGTTAACCATGGTTAAGTAAGTGAACTTCTTGGATAAAAAAGTTTAGTTTTTGGAACTGAACTTAATGTCGACATATCCGACTATGTCCCAACGCGATGTAATTAGGAACGAAGTATTAAATTCAGGGAACATTTTACATTGTAATGGTTGATTCACAATCAATTGTTAAAAACAGTGATGGTCTCAGTAAGGAGAGTGTTGGACTTGTTGGTTTAATTTTCCAAGCCATGGGCCAACTCTCCCCGATTGGAATTTTTGGAGGATCTATCCTTGGCGCTATGAGTTTTGCATTGGGTGCCACCCCCCTTTCATTTGTAATCGGGCTTTTTGCATCGCTCCTAGCGGGAAATTCTGTCTATCAGTATTCCAGGAAAGTTGCAAGTGCTAGAGGTTACTATGGTTACGTTGGACATGGTCTCGGAGGATTAGCGGGAGGTTATGTCTCATACATGTATATCCTATATCAGCTGGCTAACCTTGTGTTCATAATTGCATATTATGTTCTCACCTTCGGAATAACTGTTGGATTTGTGCTGAATACCTCCATACCTGATTACTATGGTTACATTTATGCCATCCTTATTTCAACTCCAGCATTTTACGTTGTTTACAGAGGCATAAAACCTTCATACCGTTCCCAGATAATCTCTAACTCTATACAGCTTGTCTTCGTTGTCTTAATATCAATAGTTGTAATTTTAACTGTTAAGGATAATACAACTATAGTCTTTACCCCAATGGCTGGCATTGGATGGAAAGGGGTGCTTCTCGGCTTCATTGCAGGAAGTTATCTTTCCTTTGCCGGATACGGTTCAGTAGTTCCTCTCGGTGAGGAAGCAAAAACGCCACACAGATCAATAGGACTTGCAGTTCTGATGATAATCCTCGTGATGGGGGGCATATACCTCCTGGGTTCTTACTCAATAATTGTGGGTCTGGGATACACACAAATTGGAGCATTCAATAGTTCAGCAAACAACATATTTCCTGGATTCGTTGTGGTCGGGCAATATGCAGGACCGTGGGCAAACTACATTTTCCTGATCCTGAATTTCTTTGTAGTTTACCCCCTGTTTGTAACCATGGGGACTGCGCTCAGCAGAAATATATACGCAATGTCAAGAGACGGGCTGATGAAGAACACTTTCCAGACCGTTCATTCAAAGTACAAATCGCCTGACAAAGCAGTGAAGCTTACTGTAAGTCTTTTTGCGATCCTTGCTGTCGTTTCGGGTTTTATCTTCCTTTATTCAGCGGGAGATTTCATTGGTGGTTTCTTCAACGACTTCTTGTTCTTTGCCATTATGAGCACAGTAACGACTTTGATAATTCACGTACTTGTGAATGTTTCTCTCGCTAGAGACTATTTCCGCACGGAAAAAGGTGTCTTTAGAATATTGACAGATGTCGTTCTTCCATTACTTTCAACAGCCATAGTATTCATAGCAATTTACTACGCGATAAATGGCCTTGGTGCTCCCCTCTCTTACAGTCCACTTATAGTGCTATTGTATTCTGTGATTGTTGTGGTTTATATGGCTTCAGCAAGGAAGAAATTCACGAAAATAAATTACAGGAGCTGAAGTGATCTTTAATTTCCTAAACTATTCACATGGAACTTTGAATATTCCAACTCCGGGTGCAATAGTGGAAGCTGCCGATATATTAATACCAGCAACAGTACCATAATCCTATGAGTCGAACTGGGACTACTTTTGTGTCCCATACATTTTTCAATTCTAAAAAGTCTCTTCAACTCTCCGGAGGTAAATTGTAAACATCACCCAGATTATAATAGGTAAAATCAGAAGCTTTTCGTGAGCTTGTGTAAAAGCTCGAATCTGTCTTTGGAGAGTTATCAGTTAGGGCTCAGATGAACATCGGAATCCTTTGCCTTTGGGACAGCTAGCTTATTGAGTTCGTCAAAGCTTATGACGTCTTCATCTAGCATGTTTGTGGTATTGCTCAATTGTGAGCACCAGATGAGCTATCACAGTTTATCTGGCGCCAATACTGTTTAAGAGCGGGCTGTGGAGAAGGAGGATGTCCCCTCTTTACAGTTTTGACGCCACGTCTTTTCTAAGCTGCCACTTTATTGCCTTTCCAACAGGATTTCTGGGTATCGACTTTACTGTTTCCAGTCTCTCAGGCCATTTGTATTTTGCAACGCCATTTTCTTCCATAATTTTTACAATGTCTGGTAGTGCTACAGTTGATCCCTCCCTAGGAACCACACATACACAGACCCTTTCTCCAAGCCGCTCATCCGGAATTCCGATTGCAGCCACATCGAGAATTCTCGGGTCCTTCTTTATTATGTCCTCGATTTCGGCTGAGCTTATGTTGAAGCCTCCCCGGATAATGATATCCTTCGCGCGGTCAAAAAAGGCTATCCTCTTATCATCAACTATCCTGAACAGGTCTCCCGTGCGGAAGAATCCCCCTGTGTCGAAGGCTTTCTTATTGAGGCCTGCATCATTATAATATCCGGGAATCGTGAGAGGGCTCTTGAAACACAGTTCACCAACTTCACCTGGTTTTGTTACCTCTTTTCCGCTTTCCGTGTCAACAATCTTGGTTTCTATGGCCTTGAAAAAAGGTATTTTCGAATGGTTTTCCGCCCTGGGCCACGGGAACGTATTTGCCCTGCTCTCCAGATCCGGTATAACTTCTGATGTGGAGAAAAGCCCTGTGCCCTCATTCTGCCCCCAGACATTAATGGATTCTATTCCCCAGCGTTTCTTAAATTCCAGGAACGTCCAGGGAGAAGGCTGCGAAGACCCCTGGGTAAAGAGTTTCACGGAAGAAAGGTCAAACTTGTCAACATCGGGATGCTTGAGCATTGCAACCGCGACTGCAGGCACTGCCAGCGTGAAATTGACCTTTTCCTGTATGAGCTGCCTGAAGTACATTGTTGGATCGAAAGGGTGATGGAGAACCATTGTTCCTGCCACAATGAGCCATGGAACAACACCGACGCCTATGCCGGTCATGTTAACGAGCGGGGCAGGGTTCATTATTATGTATCCATCCTTTAGTATTCCTCCCAGATGCCTGCTGTCGAAAAAGTACCTGAGAAATCCCCAGTTGTTATGGCTCATCGGACATGCCTTAGGGTCTTTTTCCGTGCCTGATGTCCACTGTATCGTGGAAACATCATTGGCACCCAGTGAGGCTGTTCTGTCATCCAGTTCATCGCTTATGTCATGGGTTGTCATTGCCGCCCTCACCTGGCCAAGGTTTACCACTTTCTCCGGAGGTCCCTTTTCCTTCCTGATGCCCTCTGCCATCGCACAATGATCGAAGTCCCTGAAGGTTGTGGACACAAACACATTCGATCCGGTTAATTTGAAAACGTATCCCAGCTCATGCGATCTCCACTGCATGGGCACCGGCGATATTGCCGCACCGATCCTCCAGGCTGCAAGGTACGTTGTGAGAAGTTCGTTTATGTTTGGGAGCTGAATGCTGATTATATCGTCTTTTTTAACTCCGATATCCATGAAGAATGATGCAAGCCGGTCCACCCTCTTTCTGAGTTCGCCGTAAGAAATTCTTTCCGGATCAAGCCCGACAAGGTCATGCTTATTGGGGGCATCGATTATGGCGATTCTCTCTGGATTCTTTTCGGAATCTTCAATAAATCTGCCAATGAGCGTTTTGTTGTCCCACCAGCCTTCCCTGGTGTATTTCTCGATCGTTGTCCCGTCTGTTAGTATTGTCATCGATATGATTACACAGAATGTTGATATTAATTTTTTTCGAAGTGCATTAATAGTTCCAGGTTTATTTCCAGTCAGGAGAACCATGTTTCAGGAAAGTTCCTTCCCTGTATTCCCTGAAAGCGTGGATCAGTTCGGATTCAGTATTCATAACAATAGGACCATACCATGCTACCGGCTCATTGAGTGGTTTGCCCGTGAGAAGGAGGAATCTGGCCGGCGAAGCGCCTGTTGTCATGATTATATTTTCGCCTTCCCTGTCGAATACCACAGTCTTGCCGGTTTCCGCCCTGATCTTTTCAGGTCCAAACAATGCATATCCTTCGAATATGTAAATCAGTGAAGTGTATCCTGGTTTCACGTGGAATTCCAGAGAAGACTCTTCTGGTACTGTGATATCCAAAAATTGTGTGTCAGTCTTCAGATCATTAATAGGGCCGTTCTGATTCTTTACCTTTCCGGAAATAATTTTTGTCTTAGTGCCGTCGTCTGCCATTACTACAGGAATATCTGAAGAAATAGCATCACGGTATCTGGGCTGGGTCATTTTGTGGTTGGATGGGAGGTTCACCCATAACTGGAATCCATTCATCTTTCTATTCTCCTCCTTAGGCATTTCCTGGTGAATTATGCCACTTCCAGCAGTCATCCACTGGATTCCGCCGTTATTTATCACGCCCTTCGAACCGGTGCTGTCTTCGTGCTCCACCTTCCCCTCCAGAACGTATGTAACGGTTTCAATTCCCCTGTGTGGATGCCAGGGAAATCCCGCCATGAATTCTTCCGGATTGCTGGAATTGAAGTTGTCCAGCATGAGGAACGGATCAATGCGATTATCAGTGAAATAAGTAAAAGCCCTGTTTAGCGTTACTCCAGCACCGTCGCTGGTCCTTTGGGCATCTATCATGCTGACAACGCGCTTCAGGTGTTGCAAATAATATACCTTCCTGGTTTGATTTTGTTTTCCTTTATCGTCAACCATAACCTCTTATCTTAAAAACTTTAGATTTAGGAAGGTTAACCAGCTTACCACATCCACACAAACATTACCTGATTCTTATAATCCCCCTTTAAAAACTTTGTAAATCTATCTCCCTTATATAGCTTGAAACCCATGATAACCCATGATGAGGTGTCCAACATGCCTTGTTGAACTGGAAGGCGGATTCCCAGAACTTGGCAGGCATATATTCAAACAGCAACGCCTGGCTGATGCCGGCCATATAACGTGGATCAATAGGTATGTCAGCAAGACCAGAACGGATGAAGATACTTTCATTTCAAAAGTGATCGCCGTATTTCAGAACGATTCCCTGAAAGAATGGATTATTCACCAGTTTGTCAAGAAATTCTATGGCGATGATCCGCATCGTTTCGTTATCGCAATGCAGAGACCGTCAAAATTTGTTCTTTTGGGATACGCGTATGAGCATCATCACTTCCTGAAGCAGTGGGTGAAATCGTGTGCCAGTATCATTTCCAACACAGACATCGAAGAGGTGCAGCACTATGAACTTGATAATATATCATCAGAATGGCGCGGGTCAGGAAATACGGTTCCTTCCCATCATGAACTATTATTGAGGATGGGTGAATCATACGGCGCGAAAAGGGAGGATATTTACTCCACAGAAGCTCTTGACCCTACAAAACTGGCAATATCAACATGGGACTATATCTGCAGGGATTTGACGTTTGTAGAGGGCATGGCCGCAATGCACTCGTTAGAGTTGATAGCAAATAGGAATATCAAAAATTACGGTTCTCCTATTGGGTATTTTGATCCGGAAATACTGAGTGATGGTAGTGTTACTAAGGAGACTGCTGAATTTCTCAAGGAGGGGTATATGGCTGATGTTATTCACTCTGAGGTGGCCCTTGATCTGATAGAAAAATATTCTAAAAAGTTGAATATTGTTCAACCTGTTCAGGCCGTAGTAATGAAGTCCATGGAGGAATTTGATAATTACCTTAATGCCAGGCTGGAAAGAGGTGAAATGCTTGAAAACAAATAATACAGAAGGTTGTGGGTTGTGTAACGCCACATGGGGAGAGTACTGGAGGGATATAGACGGTGAGAGCATGTTATTCTGCTGTGACGTCTGTGCAGACATATTTCAGACAATGGTAAATAAAGTCAAGGAAAATACGGGCTGGAACTCCATTGACAGTGTTAACCTTGTTGGTAATTACAACAAGGGCAGGGAATGCAGCGCAAAAAATGGTGATGAGGAGTTTAAGTATTACTTCAGGACTTATTCCAATGGGAAATTCATCACTTTTGAAAAAAGATAGGGGGAGAGGGGTGTGTTTCCTATGGAACTAATTTTGGCCTGCCCATGGTTGCATCTATCAGCATGCCTCTGACAGATATACTTACATGAGTTCCTGATTTACTATCTTCTCTTTTTACAAATCCAAGTGCTATTGGAGTATTAAGTACAGGGGAAATTGTTCCGCTTGTTATAATTCCTATTTTCCTATCGTTTAATAAAATCTCACTGCCGGCTCTTGGAATGGATTTTCCATTCAGCTTGAATCCCCTGAAAATATATTTACTGTTACTTGAAATGTGATCTTTACCGATAAAATTTGAATCATTATTCACTATAAATGATATGGAACATTCATAAGGATCTCTATCATAATTAAAATCAACCCCTGAAAGAAGCATCCCCTTTTCCATTCTCAAAGTATCCCTTGACCCAAGTCCGCATGGAAGCCCTGAATACTTAGTTATTATTTCAATCAACTTTCTCCAGATGTTAACTGCATCCTTCGCACTGATTATTAATTCAACACCAGTCTCACCAGTATAACCGGTTCCGGAAACAATAATATCATTTTTACCAGTTATCATATTCTTACTGTAAGTTCCATTGAATGACTTAAATTTAAAATTTCCAGGAAAATCTATTCCCATCTCCTCAATAACTTCAATGCTTCGTGGACCCTGGACAGCTATACATGCTATATCGCTTGATATATTTCTTATATTCACTGAATAATTTTTCTTATTTTTTAACATCCAGTTATAAATAACATCAATCATTGATGCATTTGGGACCACAAAGAACTGCTCATTCTCAAGTCTGTATACTATTGTATCATCTATTATCTTTCCATCCCAGTTCAGGAAAGCAGTATATGTAGCTTCACCTGGAGCAAGATTTGAAATTTTTGTTGGAAACATATAGTCAAGAAAAACAGAGGAATCCTTTCCTTCAATTATTATATCACCCATATGGGAAACATCAAAAATTCCAACATTTTTCCTTACCGACATGTGCTCTTCAAGTATTTTTGTGTATTGGAGAGGCATATCCCATCCATGAAAATCTATGATCTTTCCATTGAGCTTTACATGTTCCTCATACAACGGTGTTCTGTTATTTACCATTCAATCACCTTTAAGCGTTCCACTGGAAGTCTACCCCTCTCCCCCTACTATATCCAAGAAATATTCATGGACCCTTAAATCATTTGTCAGTTCAGGGTGAAAGGTCATTCCAAGGATGTTTCCTTTTCTAACCATTACCGGTTTGTTGTTATACACTGCCAGTATTTCAGAGGAACCGGCATCAGAAATGACCGGGGCCCTTATGAATACTGCCTTATATTCTCCAATTCCTGATATATTTATTTCATGAATGAAGGAATCGATCTGCCTTCCGTAAGCGTTTCTTTCTATTGTCGTATCAATAAGATTCATCCCCTTTACCCTGGAATCATTAGTTTCCTTTGAGATAACGATAAGCCCAGCACAGGTTCCCATTACAGGGAACCCATCCATGGCTCTGGAAATGACCTCATCATATATGCCGTAGAGATTGAGAAGTTTGTACATTGTTGTACTTTCCCCACCCGGAATGATCAGGCCCGACACATTATCTAACTGATCTTTTTTTCTTATTTCTGTGACAGGAATGTTCTTCTTATGTTTCCTTGCGATGGTTTTTATGATCCCTATATGCTCGGAAACATCTCCCTGAAACCCAAGTATTCCTATGCCCTGTGACATAATATTCCGATTATCCTAAAACTGCTTATGGGTTTTCCATCAATTGAAAACCCTGATGTACTCATACGGTTTCATCTTACCGAAGCAGAATTTTATCTCAGTGAACCTTGACTTCAATTCTTTTACTTCCATCTGTATTTTCTCCGGATCCGGGAAATTATTGATGGCATTAACCATTATTGAGGCAAGTTCCCTCACGTCTTTTTCTTTGAAGCCTATTCTCGTTATTTCCTGAGTCCCAATTCTTATGCCGCTGGGGTCCTGGGAGCGTTTGCTATCATCCCACGGAAGGAGGTTTTTGTTAAGGACAATTCCGCACTTCTCCAGATATTCCGCTACTTTCCTGCCACCACCCTGCTTCCTTACATCAGCCACGAGTGTATGTGATTCCGTGAATCCACGGGATTCTCCAAGTACTTTAATTCCATTTTCAGACAGTTCCCCGGCCAGAATTTTTGAGTTCCTGATTATTTGTTTTGCATAATCTTCCCCAAATTCAATTTCCTCAGCCAAAGTAACTCCGAGGGCTGCCATGGCGTTAAGGTGATGGTTGCTCAGTGTTCCCGGAAAAACACCTCTCTGGACGGATTTCCATGTTTCTTCACCAGTCTTTCCAAGTATTATTCCATGCTGCGGTCCCGGCAGAGTTTTATGTGTGGACCCGGTAATTAACTCAGCACCCTCTCTTAGCGGATCCTGAAACTGTTTTCCTGCGATGAGGCCAAGGACATGCGCACCGTCATACCATACCCTGCATCCAACCTCCTGGAAAGCGACCTGGAGTTCTTTCAGGGGGGCCGGAAACAGGAAAACTGACTGCCCCACAAGGCAAACCTTTGGTTTTTCCCTGATTATCATCTTAGACGCCTCATCAGGAAGTATGGTCATGGTTTCTTTATCGTATGGATATGTAACAATGTCGAGCCCCCTCAGGCCGACAGCGCCAAACTTAGCAGCGCTGATGTGCCCTCCTCCTGAAAGGTCCGGAGTTGCAATTTTATCACCGGGTTTAAGAAGCCCGTAAATAACGGAGGTGTTCGCATTTGTTCCAGATACCGGTCTTGGATCGCTTTGCGTTGACCGAAATAGTTTGTTGGCTAGTTCCATGACCTTATCCTCTATTTGATCCACGAATATGTTGCCCTGATAGTACCTGTGGTGTGGGAGCCCCTCTGCATACCTGAAGCCTAGGTCAGTGATCAGCATTTCCATTGCAAGCGGACTCATGATGTTTTCCGAGGCAATCAGAGGAATGCTTTTCCTGAAAAAATCCTGGTGTTTAACAGCCAACTCTCTCAAATTTAATGCTTCTTCCAGAGCTCCCATTTTTAATATCTCCTTATTGTCTCAAGATGCTTTCTGCCATTATGAAATTATGTCCAGAAGATCTGTCATCGCTGCCTGAGCAGTTTCAATCCTGCCTGCACCTGGACCAACGGAATAGATCTTCCCGAGTGTATCGATCTCAAATTCAATGGCGTTGGTAACCCCCCTTATCGAGGAGAGAAGATCGTCGTCTGGAAGTTTCACGGGCTTGACGTAGGCTTTCTCCGGATCACCGTAAACCAGAAGTTTGGTACCGTTCCTTGCTTCCTGTGCTGTAACCTCTCTTATGCCTTTGATCTCTATTCCATTAAAGTCGTGCGGCCAGCCGAGAATTTTCGAAATTATTGCGCATTTGGCAGCGGAATCGAAACCATCGACGTCGTTGGTCGGGTCAGCCTCTGCATAACCTTTTTGTTGTGCATCTCTCAAAGCCGCTTCAAAGCTCTTCCCGATCGACATCTCGTTGAGAATATAGTTTGTGGTGCCGTTCAGTATTCCCCGGAATCTGAGAACTTTTGCACCTGGAAGCAGTTTCAGGATGTTGAATGATGGGGTCCCTGCCATAACGGTGCCCTTAAATCGCAGTTCTGCGCGGTTTTTAATTGCAAGTTCATTAAGCTCATCGTAATGGGTCGTTATCGGTCCCTTGTTTGTTGTAATAACATGTTTTCCAGAACTGAGTGCGGTCTTAATGTGATCGTAGCCGGGCCCGCCTGTTTTAAAATCGACCCACGTAAACTCACAGACTATGTCACAGAAACTTTCCCTGATCACCTTCAGAACATCTACCGGAGGTGTTTTCTGGGAAGGCAGGTTTTTCAGCAGATCCTCGCCAGGGGATTTTATGTGTCCGTATCTCATATCAACGATTTCAGAAATTCTGACGTTTTGCAATCCGAGTTCTTTCTTCTTGCTGTTGAACAACTCAAAGAATCCCTGTCCAACAGTACCGAAGCCTATTATGAGTATGTTGTGAGAATTATCAGACATGCGCCAGCATTCTGCATGAATATTAAAAATATTGTAAAAAAGTTCAGAATTTACCTGTTTTTGCTGGTTTCACAAAGCCATTGCTCCAAAATCACTGTTTTCTGAAGAATTCTGATAATTTGTCCATGGCTTCTGAAATGATCGTGCTGTCTCCGGAATAAGAAATTCTGAAGTGGTTCTCTCCGTTCCTGCCGAAAACGGACCCGGGAAGAACGGCTACATTGTACTGGGAAAGGAGTGACCTGCTCATTTCAATCGACTTAATTTTGAGGTTATATTTGGGGAATATATAGAAGGCACCTTCAACGCTGTTAACCTCTATATTTGGAATCTCCTTGAGTCTTCTGAACGCAAGATTCCTCTTCTCAAGGAATTCTTTCCGGAATTCCTCAATCTCATGATCCTGGCTGTTCAATGCAACCGCCGAAGCGTGCTGTATAAACGGAGGGAAGCATGTGAAGGCGTGCTCCATAAATCTGGCGAGAAGCTTTATAAATTCTTTCTCTGCAACAACATATCCTGCTCTCCAGCCGGTCATTGAATAGCTCTTGGATAGAGTGAAAATACTAATGACAAGCTTTGGAGAGTCTTCAAGTGATCCTATAGACACATGCTGTTTATCATAAACCAGGTCTTCATAAGCCTCATCGCTGATGATCTTCAGATTGTTTTCTGAACAGAGGGAATAAAGCTCTTCCAGTTCCTTCCTTCCATAGACTTTCCCCGTCGGATTGGAGGGAGTATTGATAATGATGGCCTTTGTGTTTTTGGAAATCTTCTTCTTAATTTCGCCGATATTCAGTGAGTAGTCCGGGTTCAGGTTGTAGCAGACCGGTTTCATGCCAGCAAGGGTTGCCGGGTCAGAGTAGAAATATCCCGGATCCGGTATAAGTACTTCAGATCCGTGATCCCTTGCAAGTGCCATGAATGTGGCGTAAATCGACATCTTGCTTGCCAGGAAAATGGTGTTTTCTTCAGTACAATTTATGCGATTCTTCCTGGCTACCTTTTTTACAATGGCTGATCTTACCTCAGGTATGCCGTATGAAGATGTATAATGGGTCATGCCCGCATTCATACCTTCCAGCGCAGCTTTTATGATCTCCTTCGGGGTATCATAAACAGGCTCTCCTACGGCCAGAGAAAGGACTTTTTCCCCGGAGGACTGTTTCTTAAGCACGAGGTTTACTATTTCCAGCGTTGCAGAACCTTCAAGATCATGCAGGGACATGGTATACAATCTTTAGACTGTATTAAAAACTAGGGACTGGTTGTCAAAACATTACCACATGTTTCAGGCAGCTTTCTCATATTATGCGAAGGTCACCACTCCTTATGGCGGCACGAATCATTTTTGATCATGCGGTTCACCCGGTAAAAACAATACAATCCGGATGACCGGCAGTTAACTTATACTTCGTAGTTCATGCATAGTACATGAAAGACGTTATCTTGAAAATAGAGCAGACGCGTGCAGAAATCACGCTGAACCGGCCGGAGAAGTTAAATGCCATCTCACCTGAAATGCTGGATAAAATCATAGAGTTTATTTCAGAACTGGAGGAACGGAAGGAAGTCAGGGTGGTGATAATCCGGGGATCTGGCGGAAATTTCTCGTCTGGTGCTGATCTTGCCAGCATAGGAAGGTTCAGCTCCAAGGAGGCAATGCATTTCCATAGAAAAATGAACAGCCTTGCGCGTATGATGAACCACTCAAGAATGATTTTTATTGCGGTTCTTGAAGGGTATGCGCTGGGTGGAGGATTTGAACTGTCACTGTCTGCGGACATCAGAATTTGTTCGTCGAAAGCGATTCTCGGGCAACCCGAAATGAGGATGGGACTGAACGCCGGAGCCGGAGGGAACGCGATATTACCAAGAATAACGGGTAGGGGAAATGCAATGTACATGGTTCTCACCGGAGAGAAGATCAGCGCCGAAAGGGCCAAGGAACTTGGCATTGTTCAGGTAGTTTGTAACGAGGGCTCCGTTGAAAAGGAAACGCTGAAACTTGTGGAAACAATATGCCTTGCACCGGAAATCAGCACAAGTATGGCCAAACTGTCCATAAATGGTGCACAGGAATCCTCTATCGACTATTCAATGGAAATCGAAGCGCTGGTTTTCTCCATGCTTGCGGATCGTCCTGAAGTTCGGGAGAGAATAAAGAAATTCCTGAAATAATGGCCTAAGTTCTTTTACCCGCATTTTTCCATTGCCAAAACGTGAATGATGAATCGGATAATGGGCTAGACTTCATTCGAAATTTTTACAACAAAACAAATAAATACAGTTACGGGAATGAAGTCAACCATGACTGATAATGTCAGTGCAGGAGATAATGGAAAAGCATCTTCGCATATTTTCTGGGCAAGCTATTTTGGCTGGCTCCTGGACGGTTATGATACAACAATATATGCATTCGTTCTTGTGGGAGCTCTTACGGCGCTGGGGATATCCGGGATAACAAATATTTCCCACTTCGGATTGATGTTTTTTGCCATATTCCTGACTGGATGGGGGACCTCTTTCATATTCGGGCCTCTTGCAGACAAGATCGGGAGAATGAACATGCTGGGTCTCTCGATTCTGCTTTACGCAATCGGAACATTCTTTTCCGGATTATCATTTAATCTGGTTGAATTCGCCATAGCCCGTTTCATAGCAGGTCTCGGCCTTGGGGGCGAATGGTTTCTTGGTGGAACCAGCGTATCGGAAACTTTTCCTGAAGGAAAGAGACAGATCATGGCCGGGAGATTTCATAGCGGTTGGTATCTTGGCTTCATCGTTGCCGCGGTTACCACACCGATCCTGCTCCTTTTCACCAATTTCAGGGTTATTTTCATGATAGGTATTATTCCTGCTGCTCTGCTTGGTTACATAAGGATAAAGACCAAGGAACCGGAAGTGTGGAAGATGAAGAAAGACAAGCATCCTGATAAAATGAATATGATGCTTTCACTGAAGACCATCTTTTCGAAACAGTACAGAAGAACTACAATAATCTTGGTCCTGGTAATGATACCGGTGGTCACAGGACTTTACGGGGGAACGCTTTTTGCACCTACTGCAATAATAAACATGTCACATAACTTCAAGGGTGGACTCGCATTCCCATGGAACGTTGTTCTTGGCGGTACCATAATTTCCTTCACCACTCTCGTGTTCTGTATACTGATGCCTTACATGGTCCGGTCAATAGGCAGGAAAGCCACTTTGACCTTTTTCATGATATTCATGATTCTCGGGCTTGTAATTGACTACGGTTTCATTTACAGCACGAACAACCTCAGCCTCTTCCTGCCATTGCTCGCACTGCTTGGTATTGGGGGTGCTGATTTCTCCGTGTTCTCCCTCTGGGTCCCGGAAATATATCCTACGGAGGCAAGAGCCGGTGGATTCGGCATAATTACGACAGTGGCCAGATATGTGGGTGCGGGTCTCGTGTTCCTTATCGCGTATCTTGCAGCTGTTCTGAACAATCTCGGTTACGCCCTTGCATTTGCATCAATAGCTTTCGTGATAGGAATAATAGTTCTGCAGTTTGTCCATGAAGACAGGAACAAGGAACTTGACAGGTCGGTGGATCTGGCTCCCACCTCAGAATAATTTTTATAACTATAAATAAACAAAATAATTAACCATCCTCATTTTTAACTGTTTAACATGACAGTTCACTCTCCACTGCAAGGAATAAGGGTCATCGATCTTACGCAGGCAATGGCAGGCCCAATGGCGTCAATGCTTCTGGGGGACCTGGGCGCCGAAATAATAAAGGTTGAACCCCCATCCGGAGATCAGACAAGATCCTGGGCTCCTCCGTATATAAACGGAATGTCCGCATATTTCCTGAGCGCAAACAGAAATAAGAGGAGTATTGCACTGGACCTGAAAAGCGATCAGGGAAAGGAAGTTTTCGAAAGACTGGTGAAAACTGCAGACGTTCTTATAGAAAACTTCAGGCCGGGAACCATGGAAAAACTCGGATTCGATTTTGGAACAGTGAAGGAAATGAATCCCGGAATAATATATTGCAGTCTCTCGGGGTATGGCCAGACCGGTCCACAAAAAAACTGGCCGGGATACGACCTTACAGTTCTTGCGAGCAGCGGGCTTATGAGCATAAACGGGGAGGAAGGCAGGCCGCCAATGAAATTCGGTGTTCCTATTGCTGACATAACCTCAGGAATGTTCGCGGACATAGCGATAATATCCGCTCTCTACGAGAGAAAGGAGAGCCATGAAGGGCAGTATATCGACATGTCGATGCTCGACGGAAACTTCATGATACTGACCCATCAAGCTTTCAGCTACTTTGCAACCGGAACCAATCCCAAAAAGCTTGGATCAGCCCACTCCAGTATTTCGCCATATCAGGTATTCGAAGCATCAGATGGATATATGGCAATAGCGGTTGGAACTGAAAAACTATGGGGGGAGTTTTGTAAGTGCATAGGCAGGGAAGATCTTATGACTAATCCTCTTTTTTCCAGTAATGTGCTGAGGGTTAGGAACAGGGACCAGCTTGTTCCAGATCTTAACAGAACATTCAGCACAATGACTGTCGCACAACTTTTTGACAAGCTTCATGAGGCAGGCATACCTGCTGCCCCAATAAATACCGTTGGAGATGCCGTAAACAGTGAACAAATCAAACAGAGAGGAATGGTAACAAAGGTGTCTGGTCCCTA